>JAHFHG010000002.1 GCA_023247035.1 Candidatus Omnitrophota bacterium | reverse complement strand
CTAGTACCCTGTCAAGTTTAAAATTGTCATTCCCGAATGGTTTCATCGGGAATCCAAAGCTTGTGGATTCCCGCTTAACATCGTGCGGGAATGACAAAAATAAAATTGACACCGTACTAGAGCTGCCGCTCATACCGTTCACGGCTGAGTTTTTCAGCTTCTTCCATCATCTGCGGGGCTAGATCTGCACGGACTAGCCGGACACCGAAAACCTGCTCGATTCCCCTGCAAAGCGCTTCCGCCCGTTGATCCGCTTCGAGTGCTGAAGGAATCTTTATGGATTCTTGGTGCAGCAATATTTTCCCCGAACGCTTTTGCGCGCCTCCGGCGATTTTTTTCCGGTTGAGGCCCAAGTCCGTAGCGATCGGAAAAAGAAAGCAATCCTGCCCTTTGGGAAGATTTTCGTCGCAGCGGTAAAATCGGGGCCGCTCGCCAAGAAATTCAAAACCTGCTTTAACCGCTTCGTGGATTTTCAAATAACTTAACCGCACGGAGTGAAACGATTCGTCGTGCTCTTTGGCGGCCACAAAAGAAAAAATGAGGTCATTGCCGTGAATGACCCGCCCCCCTCCCGTGATACGCCGGCAAACCGGGACTCCATTTTCCACGGACGGGAGATTTTTTTCCGAATAGCCGACGGTCAGCCACGGGCCGGCGGAAAAATAAAACCGCAAGACCGGCTTCAGAGAATCCGCCTTCATCCTCTGCAAAAGAATTTCATCCAGCGCCATTTGAAACGGCATCGCAGCGCTGATCGTAGGAAGCATCGCCCATTCCCGGATCAACTGGAGATGCCTTCGGCGAGCAGGATCCTTTCGCGCACCTGATCCCGGTAAGAAAGGACCGGCTTCCGGGCTGCAAGGACCTCGTCCGGGCGGCGGACCGGCAAGGTGTGGGGCGCCTGTCTGACCTTTTCCGGATCCTGCCGGATTTCCTGAGCGATTTCGGCCAAGGCTTCGACAAAGTGATCGAGCGTCTCCTTGCTCTCGCTTTCGGTCGGTTCAATCATTAAGGCCTCTTCGACCACAAGAGGAAAGTGGACGGTGGGAGCGTGAATCCCGTAATCGAGCAGCCGCTTTCCGATATCCGCGGCGTGAATATCAGCCTTCTTTGCTTCCCGCGCCGCCAGAACAAATTCGTGCATACAAGGTTCATCGACCGCGACAGGAAAAAATTTTTTCAGTTTTTCTTTCAGGTAATTGGCGTTCAGGATCGCGTTTTCACTGACCTGCCGCAGCCCGGACAGGCCAAGCGTGCGGATGTAAACAAAGGCGCGGATCAGCATCCCGGTATTCCCATAAAAAGATTTCACGCGGCCGATAGACTCTTTTTGATTCTCAACAAGGCGGTACTTTTCGGCCTGCTTCTCAACCAAAGGAAACGGAAGAAAAGGAGACAGATGTTTCTTGACTCCCACAGGCCCGGAACCCGGCCCCCCGCCGCCGTGCGGAGTTGAAAAGGTTTTATGCAAATTTAAGTGCACAATATCAAAACCCATATCGCCCGGCCGCGCAATTCCGAGGAGCGCGTTCAGGTTGGCCCCGTCATAATAAAGGAGCGCGCCTTTTTGGTGGACCCGCTTGGTAATTTCCAGAATATCTTCCTCGAAAAGCCCCAGCGTATTGGGATTCGTAAGCATAAGACAGGCCGTTTCTTCATCCAAGTGTTCCTCCAGCGCGCGGACGTCCACCCGGCCGCGCGAATTCGATTTCAACTCCAGCACGTGATAGCCCAAAAGGGCCGCGCTGGCCGGATTGGTGCCGTGGCTCGAATCAGGGACAAGGACTTTTCTGCGTTTGCCTTGGCCGCGCGCGGCGTGGCAGGCCCGGACAAGCATCATTCCCGTAAGCTCGCCGTGCGCGCCGGCGGCGGGCTGGAGCGTGAAGCGGTCCATTCCCGTTATGCTTAAAAGATCCTTTTCGAGTTCATAAAAAATCTGCAAAATGCCCTGGACGCTCGACTCCGGCTGCAAAGGATGGACCCACGCAAAATTTTCCAGCGAAGCCGCCCATTCGTTGATCTTGGGATTGTATTTCATCGAGCAGCTGCCGAGCGGATAGAAATGGGTGTCGATCGAAAAATTTTTTCTGGAAAGATTCACAAAATGGCGGACGATTTCCGGCTCGGTCATTTCCGGAAATTCCAAATTTTTTGCTCGTTTGAATAGATCCGGAATTCTTTCCAGCGGTTTTTTCTTGCAAAAGCGGGAGGCCGGGAGCTTCACTCCGCGCCGGCCGGGACCGCTTTTCTCAAAACTGAGTTGATTCTCTTGCGGGATCAACATTTGCGAAGCGCCTCCGCGAACGAGTCCAGATCGGACTGGGTCTTGGTTTCAGTGGCCGCCACAAGGAACGCATTTTTCATTTCCGGATAAAAGGGTTCAAGCCCGATTCCAGGAAAAATTTTCTGCGGTTTTAAAGCGTTCTCAATTTCTGAAAAAGGCTTCGGGCTCTGCACGACAAACTCATTGAAGACAGGGTTCTTGGGCGAAACCGAGAAACCCGGAAGCTCCGATATCCGGTCACGGAGGTAATAGGCGCGGTCCATATTGATCTCCGCCGCCTCACGCATTCCTTCTTTGCCCATCAGGGTCATATAAGCGCAGGCGATAAGCGCGCAAAGCGCCTGGTTCGTGCATATATTAGAAGCGGCCCGCTCGCGCCGGATGTGCTGTTCACGGGCCTGCAGAGTAAGACAAAAGGCGCGCCTTCCCTCCGCATCCTTTGTCATTCCGACAAGACGCCCGGGAATGCGCCGGATCAAGGCCTTGGTCGCTGCAAAATAACCCAAGTACGGCCCGCCGAAGGAAAGCGGAATGCCCAAAGGCTGGCCTTCCCCCACGGCAATATCGGCTCCCCACTCGCCCGGAGTTTTTAATGCCGCCAGTGACAGCGGGTGAGCGCTGAGGATGAACAAAGCGCCCGCGCTGTGCAGATCCTTTTCAATCCCGTCTAAATCTTCGAGGCGGCCCAGGAAATTCGGAGTTTGAAAAATTGCGGCCGCCGTTTCCGAATCCAAAAGTCTCGCGAATTCCTCGCGATGAAAGGCGCCGTCCTGGTCAAAACCGAATTCCTGAACGCGGTAGGGCGTGGCTTCAAAATAAGTTTTCAAAATGGAGCGGTAGTGCGGGTGGACCGAGCGCGCAACGAGAATTTTATTCCTCTCCGTATGCCTGCAGGCCAAAAGCGCGGCCTCCGCCATACTGGTTGCGCCGTCGTAGTGAGAACCGTTTGAAACATCAAGGCCCGTCAGTTCCACCATCAAGCTTTGGTATTCATAAAGCGCTTGAAGCGTGCCTTGCGAGGCTTCGGGCTGATAAGGCGTGTACGCGGTGTAAAATTCCTGGCGCCCTGCGATTTGAGCCGCAGCCGCCGGAATAAAATGCTCGTAGCTGCCGCCGCCTATAAATGAAAGATGATCTTTCACCGTGGCATTTTGAAATCCGATCTTCCGCAGAAGGCTTTGAACTTCTATCTCACTCAAGGGCTCGGGAATTTGGATTTGAGGATGACGGAGAACGGTGGGAATGCCTTCCAGTAAATCTTCAAATGAGACGACGCCAATCTGCTTGAGCATTTCCTGCTTGTCATTTTCCGTCATCGGCTGGTAGTGCATAAAAACTCCGGCTATTTCGCCTCTTGCTTCAAACTGTTTTCGTACTCCTCCGCCGTCATCAGGGACTGCCACTCGCGTTCATCGGCCATTTCCAATTCGAAAAACCACCCCTCGCCGTAGCAGTCGTGATTGACTCGGCCCGGATCGGATTCAAGCTCCGTATTGACTTTGGTGACTTTGCCGGAGACCGGCGCATAAATGTCGAAGGCCGCTTTCACAGACTCCACAACGGAAATCGGTTTCTCCCGCTGGGCCGCCTGCCCCACTTTGGGGATCTCCACAAAAACGACATCCGAAATTTCATGCTGGGCGTAATCCGTAATCCCGGCCGTCACTTTGCCGCCTTCCCTGCGCACCCACTCGTGCGTCTTCGTATATTTTAATTCTTTGGGATATTTCATGAATCCTCCTCCTTAGACTTCAGCAGAAACCGAGAAATTGTTTATCGTATGATTTCGCGGATAACCCTGTATCTGAAATAATAAGTTTGAATATAAATTCTGCTATGGATTTGATTTTGGCCTGTGATAAAAAGGCAACTTGACGATTTGAGCTTGAGCCGGCTTGTGGCGGATCACCACCTCAATCCGATTGCCCGCAAAGGCTTCTGCCGCCGGCACGTAGCCCAAGCCGATATTTTTTTTCAAGGTCGGAGAAAAACTTCCGCTCGTGACTTTTCCGAGAATCCGTCCGCCTTTTTGGATCGCGCAATCCTGTCTTGGGATTCCGCGATCGACCATTTCAAATCCTGCGAGGCGCTTCGCGCTTCCTTCTTTTTTCTCTTTGGAGAGCGGCTCCCGGCCTTCAAAGGATTCCTTATCCCAATCCACGGCCCATTCGATCCCGGCTTCAAGCGGAGATGTTTCCTCGTTCATTTCGTGTCCGTAAAGACGCATCGCGGCCTCGAGCCGCAGAGTATCGCGCGCCCCAAAACCCGCCGGGCAAAGGCCCTCGCCGGCGCCCGCCCGAAACAGCTTCTCCCACGCCTCGGCAAGTTTGCTGCAATGGAACATGAACTCGAATCCGTCTTCGCCTGTGTATCCCGTTCTTGCAATCACTCCCCAGTCCCACAGCTTGGCTTCATAATACTGGAGAGGAGGGACGGATTTTGAGCCGAACGCCTGCTGGAGGATTCGCACGCTCTTCGGCCCTTGCAAAGCAAGGAGGCCGTATTCATCACTTGGATTCTGAAATATAAAAGCGGCGCTGCAAGGAAGTTTGCTTTGAATCCACCGGAAATCTTTTTCCGTATTGGCCGCGTTCACAATCATCAAAAACCGACTCTCGCCAAGGCGGTAAAGAATAATGTCATCGATTATTTTTCCGCCGGGATTGAGAAGCGGCATATAAAGGGCCTTGCCCTGATCCATCTTTTGAATAGGGCGGGGAAGGAACCCGTCAAGAAAGGCTGCGGCGCCCGGCCCTTCAAAAATAAATTTTCCCATATGGGAAATATCAAAAAGGCCCGCCCTTTTTCTGACCGCTTCATGTTCCTCGAGAATGCTTGAATAGTAAAGCGGGACTTCCCACGGGCCAAACTGTCCCCACTTGGCTCCGTATTCAATATGTTTTTCGCGAAGAGGAAGGTAACGCAGGCATCCGGACATCGTCAAAGGGCTCATTTGAAAGGGTCATTATAGGAGGAAGCCGCGAAATTGCAATGCAAACATTAGGGCTTGCGGAAGCTTTCTTAGGCCTTCAGGCCTGAACAAAAATAAATTCAAAATTAAACTTGGAAAAAGTTGAGAAAACGCCGGCGCGGCATCAAAAATAGGCGGAAAACCATTCGCGGGCGGAAAAAATAGTTTTCTCGAAGAATCCTTTGGGGGCAAAAAATTTCTCCCGCTCCGGCATATGCAGAGAAAACCAGCGGTACATTCCCAGCGCTCCATTCATCGAAGGATCCACCAGAAGTTCTGTGGCGGCCTCAATTTTTCTTGGAAGCCCGATACGGGCTTCTTGATTGGAATATTTTTGAAAGAATTCCAGAAAGCCGTCAAAGGCAACCCCTCCTCCGGTAAAAATATACTGCGGATGGGAAGATCGGTTCTCCGCAAGGAATGAATCGCATTGTTTTAAGAGTTCGGCAAGCCATCCGCCGGCCTGTTCCAAAAATTTGGCGTGAAAATCCCGCCGCCGGACTTGGCAGTTGCCTTTTCCGTTTCGTTCCACCAGCGGAATCAGCTCCTCGCCAAAATCCGAATTCAAATTTAGGGAGCCGTAGCGCTCCTTGACCTTCCGGGCATCGTGCGGCTCAATGCCCCATTGACCGGCAATTTGACCGGAAAGAAAACGCCCGCCGATCTCCAGCATTCGCGTGCCCACAAGGCGGCCTTCGTTCCACAGCACCAGATAAATTCCGTCATCGGCCACATCAATCAAAAGGGCGCCTTCGTCTTTCTCCTCCTCGTTAAGGACCGATTCGGAAACCGTCAAGGTCTTCGGAAAATAACCGGCAACCTCGAGTTCAGCGGATTCAAAAGTTTTAGAGAGATTTTTAAAATCCTGAAAACTCATGGTATAAAGTTTAAGCGTCACCCCAAGCCGGTAGGCCTCGAGGCCGAGAGGGTTGCGTATATTGTACGTATCGTTGACAAGAAAGGATTCGGGAATGGCCTGAAGAATGAATTCCGAAAGAGGCAGCGTGGCCACGCTGCGGGTTTGCGCCACGACCGAACGGATCTCTTGCGGGGAAATCGTCCGTTCAAGCCCCTGGTAATATTGCGAACTGGAAAATTCATAGGTCTTGAGTTTTCGATTGCCGAGCACGACAAAAGGGCGCAGGTTTTTGATGCGCCAGTCCTTGTCGAAAAGAGTCATCAAGTTCTCTAAGGATTCCGCCGCTTTTTCCAAATTCGAGACCAGCCCGCCGTCAAATCCCTCCGGATTTTTTAAGCTCGCATACCGCAGGATCGAAGGCTCCTCGCGCTCTGCGTTTCCTTCCAGAGCGACCAGTTTATGGCTCCCGATGTAGACCGTTACTTTCCCCGGTTTGATTTCAAAAGTCATTTCACTCCCCGTTTATGTTTGATGATGACATTTTCAAACTCCAAGTCAATGTAATCAATTTTTTCGCGGCCTTGTCCTTCGATGAGAGGCAAAACCTGCTCCAGCGCGGCCAGCTTTTCCGTAGGACGCCGGCCCAGCCGGACCGCCGGCCCGCGGCCTAAGGTGATCGTCGCATTCCCCAAGTGATCCAAATCTATTTTTGTAAGCGTTTCATACCGGGCCAGGATATGATTTTGGAATTCTCCGGAAAATTTCACCGCGTCTTCCAATCCGCGGATCTCAACTTTTTTTCCAGCAGAAGGATTTCCAACGCCGAGGTCTGAGGCTTCCACGATAAGGCCCGAAACATTGCGCTCCGGGACAGTATCCAGAATCATGCCGTCTTCAGAAATGATCCCGTAGGCGCCCTTGCCCGGAAGCCGGAGAAAAGCAAAAGGAGCGCGCTTTTCAATCTCAATCTCCAGTTCAAAGGGCAGCAATTTATGAACGCGGGCTGTGCGGATTTCCGGATCCCGCTCCAGTTCTTCAGCGACGCTCTGAATGTCCAGCGCCAAAATGTTCTTCCCCAGAAGCCTTTCCTTGAGCCGCTCCAAATGTTTTACAGCAAGCGCCTCCGGCGGTTTCACGGCAATCTTCTGAATGCTTAAATACGAATCGGCATATAAAGCGCTTCGAATGCCGAACCCAAGGGCCGCGGCCGCAACCAGAAGGAGAAAAAAGGGAAAGGCCTTGACGACGAATTGGGCCGAAAGTTTAACTCCTGCGGCCAGCGCCGTCCCAATGCCCGGCCCCTTGCCGCTTTTCTTACGCCTCTTTTTTGCCATGGGACCGTCCTTTTAGAGTTTGCTTCAACTGTTTGTTCCTTTCATACCCCAGCCGGACCAACGTGTAACAAAGCTCCTCAAAAGAAAATCCGGCGGCCTGGGCCGCTTTAGGCAGAAGGCTCAGTTCCGTGAATCCGGGAATGGAATTGGCCTCAAGCACATACGGATTTCCTTTCTCGTCGACCATCATATCCACCCTGGAGAAGTCGCGTAAGCCGAGGCTTTTGTGAACTTTTAAAGCCAGGTTTTGGAGCCGTCTTTTTAAGGAATCGGCAATGAGGGCCGGCGCTTCGTATTCCGTCATTCCCCGGGTGTATTTTGCGCGGTAATCGTAAAAAGAACGTTTCGTCTTAAGCTCGACGACGGGGAGAGCGCTAGGGCCTAAGATGCCCACTGTAAATTCCCTTCCTTCAATTTTTTTTTCTATTAAAAGCTCGCCGTAAAGATTCAAGGCGCGCCTTATTTTTTCGTCTTCCTTCTTTAAATCTTCAACGATAAAAACGCCGATGCTGGAACCTTCACAGAAAGGCTTGACGACAAACGGAACCGGAAAATGCTTCAATTGCTTCCGCCAGTTCGAGGCATGGACCTGAAGAAAGGGCGGCGTGGAGATTTTCTGCTGCGCAAAAACTTTTTTGCTTATTCCCTTGTGAAAGGCCCTCAGGCTGCTCGGCGCGTCAGAACCTATATAAGGCACCTTCCACTGCTCCAGGGTTTTTTGAATTTGGCCGTCCTCACCGCCTCGGCCGTGAAGCGCCACGAACGCCAAATCAATATGATCGCGCCACGTCTTGAAGCGATTGGAATACTTCGCGTCCAGCGGAAGTGTTTTAAATCCGATACGGCGCAGCGCGTTGCTGACGGCGCGGCCGGAACGGATAGAAATTTTTCGCTCTGAAGAGGAGCCCCCAAGGAGGACGCCAATTCTAAGACTTTTCGATAATGCGAACCTCGGGTTCGAGGAAAAATCCTGTAGCATCAAAAACCATGTGTTGGACTTTACGGATCAGTTGAATAATATCGGAACTTTTCGCGCCGCCGGTATTGATAATATAATTGCCGTGCTTGGGAGAAACGGCCGCCCCGCCAAGCCGCATTCCCTTTACGCCCAAGCCTTCGATGATCTCTCCGGCAGAACGAAATTTTAATCCATCCGTTTGATCCTGCAGCGCTGCGGGATTCTTAAAAATAGATCCCGAGCTCGGGTGTTTGAGGTCCTGCTTGTCATTTCGATAGGCAAAATTCGCCTGAATTTCTTTTTGAATTTCTTCCGGACGGCGGCGCCACAATCGAAGCGTCCCTCCCAGAACAATTTTTCCCTCCAGATTCGAGTGGCGATAAGTAAATTGAAGCTGGGAGCGCTGAAGGGTTTCTTTCACACCCTGCGTATCCAGGACCGTAACTTCTTCGGTGAGATCGCTGATTTCACTTTTCTGGCCGGGAAAACGGCTGAATCCCGCATTCATAAACAGGGCTCCTCCGAGCGTGCCCGGAATATTGGCCAAAAATTCCGCGCCTCCCATCCCGTGATCCCGGCACAGAAGGCACAGCCGGTAAAGGTGAATGCCGGCGGAAGCGTTCAGAAGACATTGATGCGCATCAAAACGGAAACGATCCAGTTCATAATGAATAAGCGTGATGACGAGCCCGGGATAGCCTTCGTCCGGAAAAATGACGTTGGAACCTTTGCCCAAGATAAAAAAGGGAATATTCTCGTGGCGGGAAAATTCGATCAGATCGAGGAGTTCCTCCTCTTGGGAGGGTTCGGCAAAATACCTGGCCGTTCCTCCGACCTGCATCGTGCAATAATTAGAAAGCTTAACTTCAGACCGGAGTAAGGTCTTTAAATCGGTTCGCAAACTCATCCGCAAGTTCTCCGATGTCTCCGGCCCCGAGAAACGCGATCGTTCCGCTCCGGCGGGAGGGATTCAATAAAAGGTATTCCAAAATTTTATGTTTTTCCAAAATGTGCACGCGGGGATGGCCCGAAGCCACAACTTCGTCATAAATCCAGCGGACGTCGATCTGTTCCGTATTGCTTTCACCGGCCCCGTAAATATCCGTAAGAATGACCTCGTCGGCCTCTCCGAAGGCCTGCCCGAACTGTTTGAAAAAATAGCCTGTCCGGCTGAAGCGGTGGGGCTGAAAAACAACCGTCAAGCGCTGCCCCGTCCGCCGGAGCGCACGGATGGAGGCGCGGACTTCGGTAGGATGATGGGCGTAATCATCGATGACCGTGCAGTCTTTAGAGGACCACTTGATTTCCAGGCGCCGGCGCGCGCCGCGGAATTTGAAAAAATAAGGTGGAATCGAATCCATATCCAGGCCCAGCTGGGCAAACACCGAAAGGGCTGCAAGGGCGTTCGCAATATTGTGCATTCCCGGCACCGAGAGTTTGATGGGGATCGAGAAAAGACCGTATTCGTAAAGGTCGAATTCGGAGCCATAATCGGTCATCCGTATATTCCGCGCGGAAAAATCCGCGGAAGGCGACAACCCGAAACTTATTTGCGGACGGCCGCTTTTCAGGACGAGTTCCTTAAGGACCGGATCATCCTCGGAATAAACGACCAGCCCGGGATTCCTTAAGTGGCTCAAAAAACGCTCGAAAGAATCTTTAAGGTCCTCCAGTCCGTGGTAATGATCAATGTGGTCTTCTTCAAGATTCGTGACAATGGCGTAGTTGGGCGCGTAGAGTTCGTGCGTCTTATCGCTTTCATCCACTTCCGAGACCCAAAGGTCGGAGCTTCCCAAGACCGTATTGGTGCCCCAATTGACGACCTCTCCGCCCACGAGGCAAGTAGGATTTTTGCCGAGTTCCGTCAGGATAAAAGAAATCATGGACGAGGTCGTTGTTTTACCGTGAGTTCCGGTGATCGCGATGGAGGTCTTTGCGCGATTTAAAAGGGAGGACAAAATTTCCGCGCGGTGATAAATTTTCCTGCCTAGCGAGCGTGCGGCCCGAAGCTCGATATGATCCGGCTGAATAGCGGAAGAGTAAATAATCATATCGGCGTCCGTGAATCCGACTTCTTTTTGTCCAATGGCGACGGGAATTCCGTTTTTGAGAAGTTCGCGTGTCGTATAAGTCTCCTTGGAATCGGAGCCTGAAACCCTGAGCCCTTGATGCCGGAGCACGCGCGCAAGGGCGCTCATTCCCACCCCGCCGATTCCTATGAAATAAGCGTGCCGCGATTCGCGGATCAAATCAGAATCCACAATAGGCGTAAGTCTTCCGCAGTTTTGGAATTAAGTTTTCGGCCAAGTCCACAAGACGCTCCTCCGCTTCCGCCGAATAAATTTCCGCGATGTTTTCCGAAAGCCTTTCACAATCCTCGGGACTGTTCATAAGGCGCAGGATTTCCCGGCGCAGATCGTAAGCGCTCAAAGTGTCTTGATTTTTAAAAACGATCGCCTGCCTGGATTCAAAATAGGCTGCGTTGGCGGCCTGGTGCGCCTCCGCATAAGGATAAGGAACCACAATCGCGGGAAGCCGGAACAAAGAAAGCTCAAAAAGCGTATTCGCGCCGGCGCGCGTCACGGCCATATCGGCCCGTAGGTATAATTCCTGCATTTTTTCATGGAAAGGAAAAACGTCGCTTTCAATTTCCATTTTTTTGTAAGATTCTCCGACGCGCGTGTAATCGTTTGTGCCTGCAATATGAATAACGGCTATTTTTTTCTTTTCTTCAGAATTCAAACCCTCTAAAGCTTCTAAAAAAAGCCCGTTGAGTCGTTGCGCGCCCTGCGAACCGCCCACAACCAATACGCAAAACTTTTCTCTTTTCCCGGGCTGCCTTTTTTTTGCGCTTTCACGCAAGGGCGACCTTAGAGGAAGGCCCGTGACGGTGCGGCCGTCAAGTTTGCCGCTCAAAGTTTCTTCAAAACTTACGGCAACGCTCGTGACCCTCGAAGCAAGAAGCCGGGTCGCCTTCCCCGGGATTAAGTTTTGCTCGTGAATAAGCGTTGGAATCCTAAAAAGCGACGCAAGAAATATCCCCGGAAAAGAAACGTAGCTGCCGAAGCCCGCGCACACGTCCGGTTTGAAGCGAAGCAAAAGATTTGCAGACGCTAAAAAAGCCTTGGGCAATTGTAACAAAAAGGTCATTGATCTCAAGGAAATTCCGGACGGAAAAGGAAATTCTTCCAAATAAAAGACTTCGTTGAAAAGCCCGTGCGGCATTTTGGCCGCTAGATTTTTTCCCTTTCGGCCGGTGACAAGATAAAGGCGGCTTCGGCGGCGCCTTTTTCGAAAGCATTCCGCGAAGGCCTGCGCCGGAAAAAGATGCCCCCCCGAGTGTCCCGCAAAGACAAGCGCGGTAAGGGGATTCGGGGCAGGTTCCTGCGTTACGGGCACGGATTCTTTCTTTGCGGCTTCCTCATTTTATCCCCGGCCGCGCATCTGCCTGTCCAGGGCCATCAGGAGCCCGACCGCCATCATATTAAAAATAAGCGCCGTTCCCCCGAAACTCACAAAAGGCAGCGGCAAGCCTTTCGTTGGGATTAATCCCATCGTCACAAGCATGTGGATGACCGCCTGAAGGACAATCGATAAGACTAAAGCGATGATAAGAAATTTTTCGTAATCCTGGGCTGCGCGTTCCGCCATTTGAATACCGGAGATAAAAATTCCCGCGTAGAGAATCAACACAAATAAAATACCGATCAACCCCAATTCTTCGGCGAGGATTGAAAAAATAAAATCGTTATAGCTCGAGGGAAGATAAAAAAGTTTCTGCATTCCCTGGCCGAGCCCCGCGCCCTTCAGGCCGCCTAGTCCAAACGCCAGAAAGGACTGAATAATTTGAAAGCCGCTGCCTTGAGGATCTTCCCACGGATTCAAATAGGCCGTGATCCGGCTGACGCGGTACGGCGCGCGCGCCACGAGAAAATAGAAAACGGGAATCATCAACGCGACCGATCCTAGAATATAACGCAAGCGGATGCCGCCGAGAAAAAATAAGACGACGACGATCAAAAAAATAAATGCCGTGGACCCCAAATCCGGCTGGAGAAGCGTCAAGGACGAGATGCACCCGATAAGAAGAAGCGGAGGAAAAAAAACCGAGAGGCTTCCTTTTTTTATGATGTTTTTTTTCCGGGAAAGATAATCGGCCAGATAAAGAGACGCCGCGATCTTCGCAAATTCCGCGGGCTGGAAATTGATAACCCCCAGGCCGATCCAACGGCGCGCCCCTCCCGCGCTGTGGCCGATGACGGGCAAATAAACAAGGATCAGAAGGAAAATGGCGGTCAAAATCATGGCGCGCGCGCGGCGTTTCCAGAATACAATCGGAACGGAAGCGGTAAAAAATAAAACCAGCGTGCCTAAAACGGCATAAAGCAATTGCCTTGTCAAAAAATGATTCGGATTCGAATAGACCCGCTCCGCATACACAGCGCTGGCGCTATAGGTCATGATAATGCCTAGGGCGATAAGAACGTAGACCGAAATAAAGATAACCTGCGCCTGACGGGACATGATTTAAGTCAAAAGGAAAGACGGAAAAATGTGAAACTTCAAATTCAGAATTTCTTTTTTTACTTTATTTTTAATTTTTAACGGTCATTTTCCCTTTATCGTTTTTTCTTTCGCCTTTTCTTTCAGTGAGTTCGAGAACCAATTTTTTAAATACCGCTCCGCGTTCCTGGTAATTTTTGAACATATCGAAACTCGCGCAGGCCGGAGAAAGAAGCACGGTATCCCCGCCGCGCGCCGCCGAATGCGCTTTATAGACCGCCTCTTGAAAACTTTCCGCCTCATCCCAATCACAAACTTTCTGCCAGGCTCGGCGGAGCAGGAGCCGGGCCTCCCCGAGAAGCAAGGCCAGTTTCACTTTTTTATGAACCAGATCTTTGACCGTATCGAAATCATTGGATTTCGGATGCCCCCCGGCCAAAAGAATGACGCTCCCGTCCGGAAATTTTTGGAGGGCCCAGGCGAGTGAGGCCGGAGTTGTGCACTTCGAGTCGTTGATATAATTGACCCCCTTTGAAGACGCCACCTTTTCAAGGCGGTGCTCGATGCCCTCGAAATTCCTCAAGACCGATTCGACGATCGAATCCTCGATTCCGAGAAGCCGCGCCACGCAAAAGACCGCAGCTTCATTGGGATTTTTGTCCGTTTCTTTATCGAAATAAACGGCCTTCCCTCCCCCTTGGAATTCTGGAAAGAAACATTCCTGATCCTTAAAGCGCAAAACAGCGAAGTCATTTTCCGTTTGATTCCGGAAAATCCTCAATTTCGCGCCGGCATATTCCCGCATATCCCGGTGCCAGTCCTGATGATTGGGGCTGAGATTAAGCAAAACGCCGACCTGCGGGCGAAAACTTTCGCAGTGCATCAACTGAAAAGAACTCACTTCAAGGACGACGAAATCCTCCTTGGAAATTTTATGCAGCTCGCCGATCCAGGGATTGCCGATATTGCCGCAGAGAAAGGAAGCGCCAAATGCTTTTTGGGTGGCCTGCGCGAGAAGCGTCGTAACGGTAGTCTTGCCTGCGGATCCGGTGACCGCAATAATTTTTGGGGACGGGCAAAACCAGCTTGCCGCTTCAATCTCGCTAAAAACCGGCAGCCCCTTTTCACAAATGGCCTGATAAACAGACGAAGAAGGCGCTATGCCGGGAGAAATCAGCGCCCAGTCGGATCTAAGAATGCGGTCTAAGCTGTGGCGGCCGGTTTCCACTTCGATCCCCTTTTGCCGCAAGCCTTGGGCCCGGTCTTGAAGCAAAGGAGTTTGGCTTTGATCCGATACGAAAAGATGAAATCCCCTATCAAAAAGAAACCGCGCGCTTTCATACCCGCTCACCCCGAGCCCTAGGATCGCTACCTTCTGTCCCGGAACCTTCATCTTCAGCGAACCTTCAGGGTGCTCAATCCCACGACAGCCAAAATCAACGCGATAATCCAAAGGCGGATCGTCACTTTGGATTCCGCCCACCCCTTGAGCTGCAAATGATGATGAAAGGGAGACATTCGAAAAATCCTTTTGTGAAACAGTTTAAAACTTGCCACCTGAAGGATCACCGAAAGGGCCTCCCACACAAACACTCCGCCGATAATGACGAGGACCATTTCCTTCTTGGTCATCACGGCAATGGTTCCGATGGCGCCCCCGAGCGCCAGAGATCCCGTATCACCCATCATGACTTCGGCAGGATAACAATTAAACCATAGGAATCCCGCGCTGGCTCCGATCAGGGCCGCCGCAAAAACTGCAATCTCTCCAGCGGCCGGAATATAAGGGATTGAAAGGTAGGAAGCGAAATCGACACGCCCCACCAGATAAGCGATAATTCCCAGCGAAATGGAAGTAAAAAGCGTGCATCCGATGGCGAGTCCGTCCAAACCGTCCGTCAAATTTAAGGCGTTCGACGAGCCGACCAGGACCAGGACGACAAAAGGGATAAAAAAGACGCTCAGATAAATCGCCCCTTTTTTAAAGAAGGGAAAATAAAGCCATTTGTCAAAAACCGGATCCATATAAAGGTAAAGCCCGACGGCGACTCCGATCACAAGCTGGCCCACGACTTTCGTAAGCGAACCTAAGCCGCGCGAGCTTCGGGAGCGCAGTTTGATCCAGTCGTCAAGAAAACCGACGGCGCCGAAACTCGTAATGGTCCCGATCAGAATCCAGACAAACCAGTTCGTGAGATTTCCCCAGAGGAGCATTGAAATGACTACGGCCGCCACAATCAAAACGCCGCCCATCGTGGGGACTTTTTCTTTATGGGCATAAAAGGTATGGATCGATTCGGCGTACTCGCGCTTTTGATTCTGGGTCACATTCACTTTTTTCAGCCACGCAATGATGCGCGGCCCAAGCCACAAAGACAGAAGAAAGGCCGTAATGCTCGCTCCTGCTGAACGGACCGTAATGTAACGGAACAGATTGAAAACAATCGAGATGTCTTTGAGAGGGTATAAAAAATAAAACATTTTATTTCTAAGTCCGAAAACCGAAAGATAACCTGATTTTCAATATTTTCAATGAAGCCGGCGCCGGCTTATGCGGCCGCCGACTTTTAAATCAAAATCATCAGCCCTGCGGCGGAGCGGTCAATTTTTTCTGATCCAGGAATTCTAAAACTTCGTCAATCTTCATGCCGCGCGAGGCCTTCAAAAGCAGGATGTCTCCGGCGCGGATTTGATCCCGCAAAAATGCAGCTACGTCTTCGGCGCGCTCAAAGTGTTCAGCCCGAATCAGCGGATTCTCCCGGCGAATGGCGTCAATACTTACTTTCGCATTCGGCCCATAGGCCGCCGCATAATCCAGAGGAAAACGCGAGGCCCTCCGGCCGAGTCTTTCGTGGTACTTGAAAGCCTCGTCCCCCAATTCAAGCATATCCGCAAAGACTAAAAATTTTCTGCCCGTCGCCTCAATCATCTCAAAGGCGTCAAGGGCCGCTTCAAAGGAAGCCGGGCTGGCATTGTATCCGTCGTAAATCACCCGGATATCCTGATCCAAATGCCGCTCCTGGAAACGCCCTTCAGGCAGCCGCAGGTCACTCCAGCGTTCCGGAATTTCTCCCGGAGAAACGCCTATATGTCCGGCCATTGCAATGGCCATTGCCGCGTTGATTGCAAGAAAACCTGCGACACCCGGAAAAGCAAAACTCCGGCCGTTCAGCTCGAAGCTTACACACGAATTCCGGACGGCTACATTTTCAATGCAATAGTCGGCGTTCGACGAATGTCCGACGGTCAGAATTTTGACATTCCGCTTTCTGACCCGTTCGAAGAGCAGTCGGTCTTCATAGGGAAGAACGACCCCCGCGCCGTCCGGCAGCGGTTCCAGGATTTCCAATTTCGCTTCATAAATTCCCTCCATCGACCCGAAGCCGCTCAGATGGGCGGGAGAAATGCGGGTAATGATCGCGTGCTGCGGCATGAGAAGGTTCGCCAAGCAACGGATTTCTCCTTTGTGATTCGCGCCGAGCTCGGCAATGCAAATCCGGTGGTCCGGCTTCAATCTCAAAAGGGTGAGCGGAAGCCCCAAGTGATTGTTAAAATTGCCCGCGCTCGAAAGGACTTTGAATTTTTTATCCAAGAGATAATTTAAAAATTCTTTGGCGCTCGTTTTTCCGACACTGCCGGTAATGCCGACCGTCAGAGGATGGTAGAAACGGCGAAGGTGCGCGGCGAGATCCACCAAGGCGGATTGAGGATCGGCCACGAGCAAGAGATTCCTGTAAAGGACAGGCGCTTGGGCCAGCTCTTTTTGTTTGAAGGAAAAAAAACTTTTTTCAATCAGCGCGCCGGACGCCCCTTTGCGAAAAGCGTCGGCAAGAAAACGGTGTCCGTCGTCACGGCTTCCCCGCAAAGCGACAAAAAGTTCACCGCGTTCGATGGTCCGGGAATCTATCGAGGCCCCTGAAATGAAAGAAAAACGAGGGTCGGGAAACTGCAGTTCAATGCCCAGGGCGCGGGACGCATCAAGAAAGGAAAACACCGCTTTTCCTTTTAAGGCATTCCTGGACGACCAGGCGATCATCGAAAGGATTTTTTTTGTCGCCGATGATTTGGTAGTTTTCGTGGCCTTTACCTAAAACAAATAGGACATCGCCCGGTTCCGCCAAACTGACTAATTTTTCAATGGCTTCATGCCGGTCGAGGATTTCGATCACTTGGATTGCTTTGCCCGCGGCGGGGACCCCTTTTTGAATCTCCCTCAAAATGGCTTCGGGATCTTCGGAACGGGGATTATCGGAAGTAAAAATGACAATGTCGGAATAACGGCACGCCATTTGAGCCATAAGCGGGCGTTTACCCCGGTCCCGGTCGCCGCCGCAGCCCAAAAGGGCCAGCACCCGTTTCGGATTCAGTTTTCTCGCCTCGGAGAGGACATTTTCGACCGCGTCCGGGGTGTGCGCGTAGTCGACGAAAACTTGAAAGTTTTCCTCCAGCGTTGAAACGGCCTCCATCCGTCCGGGGATGCCGTGGATTTCGGATAAAACCCCTCGAAACTCTTCGGGATCCAAACCCATAAGATGAAGGGCCGCTAAAACGGTTGCCACATTGGCCACATTATGCCGCATCGGAAGGCGGATATGAAAAGGGACTTCCCTTCCTTTAAAGCGGAGCCGGAACTGGCTGCCTTGAAAGGAAGGAGAAAAGGAGACGACCTCATAATCCGCAGGGCCTTTTAAACTCACGCTTTTTGCGTTGGGATGCTCCTCGAGGAGCCGCTGTCCGTAAAGGCAATCCTTGTTTATGAGGATTTGGCGCGGGAAGGGCTTGCTGGAAAATAAAAGACGCTTGGATTGGAAATAATGCTCCATATCCTTGTGATAATCCAAGTGATCCCGGGTGAGCTGGGTGAAAATGGCGAGCTCAAATTCAAGGCCGTGAACCCGCCGCTGCTCAAGCGCGTGAGAGGATACTTCCATCACGCAATGGGCCACCCGTTCGTGCTGCATCTGTTTTAAAAGAGGAATAAGAACCTCCGCGCCGGGTGTGGTATTGGGAGCTTGAATCTTCCCGTGCGGAAGCTCATACCAAAGCGTTCCAACATAGGCGGCCCGCGCCTTTTCCCGAAGGATCTGGTGCAAAAGATAAGCAATCGTCGTTTTACCGTTCGTTCCCGTCACTCCCACGAGCTTTACTTTGCGGTCCGGGTAATCGTAAAAACGATTTAGAATTTCGGCCAGGCAAGCCTGTGAATTCTCCACTCTCAGTCCCGTCACGCGGCTGGGAAGATTTATCTCCGGCATTCGCTCAAAAATAACGGCCGAAGCCTTCGCCAAAACAGCTTGGCCGAGAAAATCGTGCCCGTCCATCCGGGAACCGGGACAAGCCACAAAAATATCTCCGGGTTCGATCGCGCGCGAATCGGAAGTGATTTTTTTTATGGAACGATGGGGATCCCAGTGGATTTTTTCAAGGACAGGAACATCTTGGAACAACGCGCCGAGTTTCACACCTTTTCTCCGCGAGACGGAAGTGATTTGTCATTATTTTCGGTTCTTTGGATTCGAAACTGAAATGAAGGGGCCTCGGCATCAAGGGCAAAAATTTCTCTTAAGCCTTCAGGACCGAGATCCAAATCCGCATAAAAGGATCGCAGGGTTACCTTTTCAATTCCTTGAGCGGCCGCCCACTCGTCTAAAAATTCAACCTCCAAATTCTTTCCTTTGAGTTCCAGGCGAAGGGCGTTCTTCGTGAGGAGCCCGCCCAAGCGGTATTTCACTTGAAGGTCTCCGGAAATCAATTTCACTTTTCCTTTCCAAACGAATTCGAGATGGCGCAGGTAAAAAGAAGGCGAAAAGAGAACGGGCTCGAATTTTCCATGAAGCTCGATTTTTAAGCGGGCCTGCAATTCCCGCTCCACCCACAAGCCGGCGGCGGGCAGAATAAAAAAAAGGGCCGCAGCCGCAAGCCCTAGAAAGGGAAATGCCTTTTTTACAATCCTGCGGGATAGGCTCCGCTCTTGAAGCATTAACTGCCGATCTTTTTAGGCGAAATGACGATCTCGACCCGCCTATTTTTGAGGCGCCCATTCTCGGTTTTGTTCTCCGCCACCGGATAAAACTCGCCATATCCCGTTGCGGCCAGACGCCCCGGATCGAGTTTTTTCACATCCACAAAATAGTGGATGACTTCGGTCGCGCGCGCCGCGGAAAGCTCCCAATTCGAGCGCCACCCCGAACGATGGATGGGTTCGTTATCGGTGTGTCCCTCGACATAAACCCTGTTTTTGCGGACTTTTTGGCCCAATATCTCCGCAACCTTATCCAGCGTCTTAAGGGAAGACGTTTTGAGCTCCGCCTTTCCGGAATCAAATAAAACGCGGTCCAGAACCGTAACGACCAGCCCGCGATCCTGCATCGAGACAGAAAGATTCCCGGAAGCCAGTTCTTGGCGTAATTTTTTTTCTAAGTCGGATTTGGTTTTCGCTAATTCTTCGCGGGACTGAAGGAGGGACTCAAGTTCGGCATTCAAACGGCCTATTTCATGATGAAGGCTTTGGAGGGTCGCGGCCTGCTGCCTATTGAGGGCTTCGAGGCTGCCGGACTTTCCGGAGCATCCGAAGAGCGCAGCGCCCAGAATAAAAAAAAGGAAATTCCGCCTTAAAAATATCCGGGCTGCTTCATCCAAAAGAAAACCTTCTCTCTTCTGCGGAGAGGTCAAACGGGTTTAAAACTTCGAGCGGACGTAAAAAATCCAGCAAAGGCAAACCGCCGAAATCAGGTACGTAAGAATCAATAACCCCAGAAATCCTGGCCCTAAAGGATTCTTCCCCGGGGTTTGGCCGGGATTTCTTGCCGGGGAAATTTCAGGCCTCTCAATGCGAATTTTTTTCATCCGCACCTCCGTCTGAAACGGACGATTTTGCGTCGCCACTCCGGCGGTCATTTCTTCGGATCTCCACTACCGGCTTCTTTCGAGTTCCGCTTTTGAACGGTATGAACTTTCTCCAAAATTTCTTTCCGGCTAACGACCTTCATAAAACACTCCACGACGTGCGGGTCAAACTGTGTTCCTGAATTGGCTTGGATTTCGGATTTGGCTTCTTCAATTGTCATCGACTCACGGTAAGTACTTTTCGAAATCATTGCGATGAAGGAGTCTACCACAGAAACAATCCGTGCGCCAATAGGGATTTCTTCTCCGCGAAGCCCTTGAGGATAACCTTTTCCGTCATAACGTTCATGATGGTGCAGAATGATCGGAATCACCGGTTTCAAGGAAGAAATCGAGCGCAAAAGATTCGCCCCGCGCAAAGGAATGCTTTTGATCAGTTCAAATTCTTTTTTTGTGAGCTTTCCTTTTTTCCGGAGAATTTCTTGAGGAAACGCCAAAGTCCCCGTATCCAGAAGGAGCACGGCCCGGCTAAGCTGCACGAGTTCCCGGCTGGAGAGGGTCAACTCTTTTCCGATTTCCAGAATCACCTCGCCGAAAATCGGGACCTGCCGCCGGTCCACGCCGAAATTTAATTCCAAAAGCTCGTTGATGGTCTTAATGCTTCCGAGGGTCAACTGTTCGGTTTCTTCATAAAGCTGGGCGTTTTTAATCGCGACGACGGCCTGCTCGGAAAGCGATTTGAGAATCTCAAGGTCGGTCTTTGTAAAAGGCTGATTGTCGATTTTATCCCAAAGCGTGATCACGCCGACCACATCGTCGTCGATAAAAGGCACGGCGATTGAGCGCCGGCTCAAGTGGAAGTCACCGGTCTTGGCCATATGGCCCTCAAGGCCTCTTCCAATTCTGAGCCTTTGGCGGTGAATAAATTTGCGGTTATCTCCGAACGAGAAAAAAGGAAATAAAAATTCGTGATTGGAGTCAACCAGCATAATGGAACACCCTTTGGCTTTCATGACCTGCGCGCTCAACCTGCCGATCCGCGGCAGAAGCTCATTTAAACGCAGCGAGGAGCTGATGACCCTGTGCACCGAATGGATCGTCGACAAAGCAAGCGCCCGGGGATGCACGGTCTCATAAAAATTGTTGAGCTCAAAAGTCTTATAGGCAAGCTCCACGTGGCTTTTTAAAAAATGGTCAAAAGGGCCGAGAAGATCGCGGATTTCTTTTTCCGAGCGTTTAAAAGCGCAAAGGATCAGAAAGCCTTTGACGCGCTCAAGATGCTGCAACGCAAAGACGGCCCCATTTTTTCCAAAAGCACATTTATAAAAGGAGGGCAGCTTTTTAATCATCTCCTCGTTTTGCATCATCTGCTCACTGTATTTCACAAGAAACCCTTCGCAACTGGCCGCGTTCGAAAGAGAATTAGCGTAGAACGAACAATCTCCTTTACGGTCAAGACGGATCAGAAGGTCGCCCCCTTCTTCTCCCACAAGAAAAAGCCATCCCAGCGGACGGCCAAAGAGGCGGTTAAATGATTTATAGCCTTCCTGCCACGCCGGGTTCGGAAGCAGATAATGTTCAAGAACGGTTGTTTTATGTTTTTGATTCATACTTTTAATATCTATAGGATAACATTATGATATGTAGATTATAACCTACACACGCTCATAAGGCTCAAAAAAACGTTTATATTCATCCAGGGCAAAGCGGTCTGTCATTCCCGCCAGATAATCGCAAATGGCCCGGTGAATCCCCTCTTTTTTGCGGCGCATCAGCGCATCCGGCGGAAGCTGCTCGGGTTTCTGAAGATAAATCTGAAAAAGAGCCTTTAAAAACCTCTGTCCCTTATCGGTCATCCGGATGACGCGGTAGTTTTGATAAAGATTTTGGTAAAGAAATCTTTTAAGCTCCGCCAAACTGCGCCGGCCTGTGTCCGATAATGAAATGACGGGAGGTCGGGTCTTCTGAAGGTCATCCAAAGAGCGGATTCCGAGCCGCCGGATCTGCTTGACCGAATGCTCGACCACGTCCGTGGCCAAGCGGTTGATCATCAAGCGGATCGTCAGGCGTTTCTTCTGGGTCCTAGACGAAAACGAAGCGTATTTATTCCCAATATATTTCTCCGCCTCCCGCCATAAATGAAGGTCTCGCAGGCTCGCCTCACTCAATAGTTCGGAACGGAGACCGTCGTCAAGGTCGTGATTGGAATAGGCAATTTCATCGGCAAGATCCACGATATCCGCTTCAAGAGATCTGAAGCGCTGGGCGCGGCGCCGGTAAAAACGCTCGGGATGCTTCTTAAGCCCTTCTAAGGTTTCAAAGGTAAGGTTGAGTCCGGGGAAATCAACGTAGCTGTCTTCCAATTCTTCTACAATCCTCAAGGTCTGAACATTATGTTCAAAGCCCCCGTGATTTTTCATCAGTTCGCTTAAAGCCCATTCCCCGGCGTGGCCAAACGGGCCGTGGCCCAAATCATGAGCCAGCGCAATCGCTTCCACCAAATCTTCGTTAAGCCGGAGGGCGCGGCCAATGGTTCTGGCGATTTGGGAGGTCTCGAGCGTGTGGGTCAGGCGCGTGCGGTAATGATCCCCTTCATGATTGACAAAAACTTGCGTCTTATATTCTAGGCGGCGGAAGGCGGTCGAGTGAATGATCCTGTCCCGGTCACGCTGAAAAGCGGTGCGGAATTCGTGCTCTTTTTCCTTATGTTTCCGCCCCCTGCTTTGAGAACTCTTAACCGCATAAGGAGCTAGAAAATTTTCCTCATATTTTTGATAATCAAAACGAGTGACTTTCAGTCCTATCGCCCCAGTTTTATTCATTGCTTATCGGCGATCACCGGCCTCGCTTTTTTCGATCCTTCCGGCCCAGTTGCGCTGCGATCAAAACATAAGCTGAGTCCAGCGATTCCGAGATCACTTTTGTCTTTGTCAAAACGGGCATAAAATTGGTGTCTCCCCTCCATCTCGGAACAATGTGCAGATGAAGATGATCCGGAATTCCTGCCCCTGCGGATTTCCCCAGATTGATGCCGACATTGAACCCATCCGGATTCATCGCCCGCTTGAGCGCATTCAGGATCTCGTCGTGCAAAGCGAGCCAGTCCAGCTTTTCGGCGGCGCTTAACGTCTCGACTCTGCTCCCGTGCCTGCGCGGCACGATCAGGGTATGCCCGTTATTATAAGGATAGAGATTGAGTACCGCAAAACTGTGGCGGGTGCGTTTGAGAATGTAATTCTTCTTGTCTCGCTTTTCCGAATCCAGGCGGCAGAATAAGCAGCCTTTGGGAGACAAGGGCGAGGCCTTAGGCCGAATGTAAGCTTTGCGCCAAGGGGCCCAGAGCTGGTCCATCAAACTCTTTTTCGGGTTCGGATAAGAGAACGATTTTGGGTTGATTGTAGAGGTCCAGCAAACGGTTGAAGCTTCTGAGGTCCCAAAGCTGGACCTTTGCTTCCTGCGCCATAAGCTTCGCATTCTGCTCGATGCCGCCAACCGTAATCAGAATCTTGCGGTGCGCGCTCCGGCGGTAACGTTTGGATTCTTCCAACAGGGACAAGACATCTTCTTCGCGCGCTAATTCGCGGAGGATGTGGCATATCCATTTTTCTTTGGGGCTGCGGGCGACAAGCGCAAAAAACCTGCCGTGGGCGGGCCGCATAGAAATTTCGGAAAATTGGGGGCAGCGGATCTTGCGGTCGTCGATTTCCAGGACATCATTACGAAATTCCCTCAATAAAGCCTCCGCCTTGGCCGCGACGCCGGTATTTTCTTCCGCTTCGCTTTTTTCAAACTCTCCGGCGAGGACCCGGTAGAATTCTTCCCGAAAGCGCTCCGCATCCTGAATCGGCAGACTTTGCTTTCGGTGATCAATCCAGCGGAGCCAAAACTGGAACAGCGGATCTTCAAGGGAATAAAACGCCCCCTGTTTAAAAAGAAAATTTTCTTCGACAAGACGGCTTAGAATCTTTTTAGTCTCGGCCGATTTTCGCTGAATGGAAAAAGCAATCTCGGAAACTCTTCTTCTGCCTTCGGCGACTGCCCAAAGGGCCTGAACGAAAGCGGCGGGATCTTTTGAAAGATGCTTGCAATTTTCAAGGCGCCTTTCAAACCTCAAAGCCAGCCGGCCTTTCTCATCGAAAAGCTCATCCTGGAAAGCGGTCAGGATATCTTCGTCGGTTGCAGGCGCGAAGTCTTGCTCCGAGAGAAAAAATGCCTCCCGCTGCCGGCGGGGGAAAAAAGAAGCCAGGCGGTCAGAGAGCATCTCCAAATAAGCAGGGCAGCCATCCGTCATACGGATGAGGAACCTTTTTTGCGAGTTCGTCAGGGAAAGAAAAGGCAGGCGGTTGGTTAAAAAGGCCGAGGCCTGCGAGAAACTAAAAGAAACCAGTTTGATGACTTCGAAATTTCCAAAAAGCAGGGTCAGGTGTTCGCGGAAAATCTCGTGGGCCTTGGCGGCCTGGGAACTGGCCACCATAAAAAGCGTATTCGGCTGGATCATGATTTCATGTCCCAATAAGGCGTAAGGATTTGCCACCGGAAGCCTCGAAAGGGCTTGAAACTCATCGATCATTAAAATGATTTTTCGTCCCGTTTCCCGGGCCGCAACTCCCGTCAGAGAAAAAAGCTCTTTAAGAAGCGGCGCACTTTTTTCACGACAGAGCTGCTTCTTCAAATGTTTGATTCTCTCTACGGTCTTCGGGACAAACGGCTCCGCCGCCTCAAAAAAATTCTCTCCCTGAGATGAAATTTTCTGTTCACTTAGGCCCGTAAGAAGGCCGGAAATCACGCCCTTGAGCCAGCGGTCGATAAAATGGTTGAAATGAAGCGCCTCGGCGTGAACGTAAATGGGGATCAATTGGGACTGCAGGGAGAACGTCCGGAAAAGGGAGGACAGAATAAAAGTTTTTCCCATCCCTTCGGGGCCCAGGATCCCCAAATTCTGCCGGTAACCTTTCAACAGGGCCTCAATACGTTTTTCGATTTGAAAACGTACTTGCTCTCTTATAAAAACCGGTTCCGGGCCTCTCATCTCAATAAAGAAGCGGATTCTCTTTTAGGATGTGAATGGGCAATTGAAAAGCGAAGTCCTTATGTTGGAAATTTTTTGCGAATCAAAAAAACAATGAGGGCTATTTTTGAAGGGCCACTCGCTTCTTCATTTTAGCCGTGATCTGTTTCGTATCATACGAGTTTACAACCAGAAAGCAAATAAAAAAAGCGGCGCGCCCGCTCCGTTTTAAAGGTGCCTGTTTTCTTTTTCCAAAATTTTCTTCAATTCGGCCGCTAATTTGACGCTGTCGTGCCGGACGAGTTCGCTTTCCGATCCCATGTCAGCCCACAACACCTCCGCCTTGGTGAGGCTGCGAAGCTGATCCGGAAAATTTTCCACGACCGGAATCTGACTTTTCTCGGCGTATTTTTCAAGCGACGTTTCTGAAAATGCAGTGGACGAACACAGGACATAATCCAGCGCATCTTTTTTCAGGTATTTGAGGATTTCCCGGACGTGATCCCCGACGCTGAAATCCGTGGTCTCGCCCGGTTTGGTCATTACATTGCAAATATAAATTTTTTTGGCGCGGCTGGAACAAATGGCTTCGGCAATGCTGCCTACGATTAAATTGGAGATCACGCTGGTGAAAAGGTCGCCGGGGCCTAAAATAATAAAACGCGCATTAAAAAGCGCTTCCAAGGCCTCGGGATTGGCCTCTGCGGCAGGCTCCTGCCAGAGCTCGCTGATCCTTACGCGCGGATCGTGCCCCTCGAAAAGGTCAATGCGGCGCTCCCCTTCAAGGGTCGAACCGTTTTCGAGTCTGGCCTTCAAGGTATTGACCGTGTCCGTGACAGGGATCACCTCTCCTTGAATATTGAGGATTTCGCTGATCGCCTTTACGGCTTGCGGCATCGATCCCCTCATTTCGGAAAGCGCGGTCAAGAACAAGTTGCCCAGCGTGTGCCCGGCGAGGCCCTCCCCGCGCTTGAAACGGTATTGCATCAACTCATTGAGAAGATCCGGCGCCGTGGAAAGAGCGACGAGACTGCGGCGGATATCGCCGGGAGGCAAAATTCCGAACATATCTCTTAATTTTCCCGTGGAGCCGCCGTCGTCACTCATACTTACAATGGAGGCGAGGCTGATGCCGGAAAGGGACTTCAATCCTAACAGGAGGGTAAAGAGCCCCGTTCCCCCGCCTAAACACGCAACGCGCACGCTCTGGTGCAAGATTTGCTGGACCCTGCCGACAAATTTCCGGATCGCCATCGGCCGCGCGACGATCTCCGTTCTGTGAAAATGGCCGGATTCAATTTGGAGCCGCTGGTCTTCGGTAAGTGTAAGGACCATGACGGGCGGGGCGTTAAAATGTTCAAGCGATCCGAACCGGCGCAAAATCTCAAGGGCGCTCATCCTAGGCAGGTCAAATTCCAGGATCACGAGATCAAATTTCCGGGTCATGACCCGCTGAAACGCGTCGAGGCCGTTTTCCACGTCCTCCCATTCATAATTAAAACGCGAAAGGGCTCGCTTCATCAAAACAACTAACGGCTCGCTGGTTATCGCCGACAAAATTCGCATAAGAGTTATGTCGGCCATTTTCGGCGGGACTAAAGAATAAAGGCGCAACCTGAAGCGGAGAGCGGCCGGAAAATACTCTCCTCGTTATGTTCGTCACTCGGAAGAATGACCTTCGCGGCGGCGGCGCGCCCCTGCTTGGGAATCAGGGTTTCTTAGGCTCTTGAGGAATTGCTTAGCTTTTTAATTTCAGAAATATGCGAGGATTCCCGCAAGATGATTTCATAAGCTTCCTGCGGCGACTCGCATATCTTGAGGCGTTCTTTTAAAAACCGGTCGCGGAACAGGATCTCGACTTCACGCAGCATACGGTAACGCTGAAATGTGGTAAATCCCTGGCCGCTCGGAAAGAGGATCAGGGTGAGCAAGTAAACGGGGGCGCCGTCTAAGGAAGGATAATAGATTCCTTTCCGGCTGATCCCAAGTGAGGCAAAAGGAAAAGCGATATCGGGAATCGAGCAGTGCGGTAAAGCGATCCCCTCGCCCATCGCGGTCGTCCCCAAACTCTCCCGCTGCAGAAGCAAATCGAGTATCTTCCCCTTTTGCTGGGAACTCAAATACCGGGAAGGCAGGAGCGCAATGAGCTCGGCTAACGCGGCTTCGCGATTGGGCGCCTCAAAATGGGTCCGGATCGACTGTTCATGCAGCAAATGTTGAAACACGGGAACGTCTCTCCTGTATTTTTTGGATTCGCACGCGGGTGGAAATCATACGTCTCATTCGGCGGCGGGCGAAATGGAGGCCGAGTTTTAGACGCCGAAAATTCGAGTAAAATTTTTGAGGATCCGCATTTTCAGGCGAGGCCACATTATTATAAAGGTCTAAAGCAAAAAGATTCTGCTCCATTTCCTTTAATCCGTTTTGAACAAGCGCGCTAAGTTCCCGAATGAAATCGGAAGGCTGTTGAAAGGCCGCTAGTTCCTTTTGGAGTTTCAGAAAATCGTCTTTTAAATTTTCCAAATCAGGCTTTAAAAGCAATCCTGTAATTTTCATGTGAGATTTTCCTGTCTTTTTATGTCTCTTGGAATAAGAGGACTAATTTCCAAGAATGATAGCAAGCGGTGAGTTAAAAAAAGATTAAAATAAGATTAAATTTTTTTAATGCTGAAGAGGCAGGCAAACCGTAACCGTGGTTCCAGCGCCGAGAGCGCTCTCAACTTCAATGATTCCCTGATGGGCCTCGCAAATGGTTTTGGCAATATTCAACCCGAGGCCGGCTCCTTCATGGGCCCTTGCCTGGTCGGTCCTATAAAAACGGGAAAAAACTTTGGTTAGCATTTGCGGTTCAATCCCAATCCCGTTATCGGAAATCTTAATGTAAGCATTCCGGCTTGATTTCTTGAGTTCGATCCCGATACGCCCTCCCTCGGAAGTAAATTTAATGGCATTATCCAGCAGGTTGCTAAACAGCCTTTTGAGATAAACCTCGTCGCCTTCGACCTCAGGTGTGTCGATGAAATTCAACGCAAAATCGATTTTTCTGGTCTGGATTCTTTCCCTGAACCGTTCAGCGACGGGCCTCAAAATATCGGTAAGCGCGACCTTTCTTTTCTCAAAATGGATTTGTTTGGCGTCGCTTTTAACAAGAAGCATCAAATCGTCGACAAGGCGGATTAACTCGTTGACCTCCCCTTCGATCACCCCGAGGGTTTGAATAAGCTCTTCATTCGAGCGGGTCTTCCTGAGCGCAAGATCAATCTCTCCGCGAATAATGGCCAGCGGCGTTTTTAATTCGTGAGAAATATTGGAACTGAAATCCTGAATGGCGCGGGTGGAAAGTTCCAGCCGGTCCATCATCTCATTAAGCGTCTCGGCCAGCCGGTCCAGTTCATCCCCCGCATAAGTTCTGGGGAGCCGGCCCTCAAGATGATCTCCCGTGATTTCGCGCGCCTTGCGGACGATAGAATCTAAAGGGCAGAACGCGCGTTTCATAAAAAACCATCCGATCATGCAAGCCGCGCCGACAGCGCCCGGAATCGAGATGAGAATAATGAAACCCAGCCGCTGCAAGGCCCTTTTGATTTCCTGCACGGAATCCGCCGTTTGGATCACTAGGACCGGCTCGGTACGGAACCGGACAAGCCGGTAATAAAGCCGAAAGGGCTGATTCTGGAAATGGATAATCTGAAACGATTCGCCTTTTTCCATAAAAAAGGAATCGCGCTCAAAATCCGGAAAGATAATCTCCCGCTGCCAGCCGCCAAGGTTCGAAAGAAGGCGCTTGTGGTCCATAGCCTCCAGGCGGATCATAAGGTTGCTGCGGCCCAGCAAACGGTTTTCCCGTTTCCATTTTTCCAAAACCTCTTGAAGCCTTGATACTGTTTCGAGCGAAGAAGCCGGTTTTAGATCCAGCCGCCCGGCCTTGGCGGACGGATTCATTTTCTCCCAGTATCGCCTCAAGGATTGCTCGACTTCCAAAGCCTGATAGAAAAGATTTTTGTCCGTATCCCGGTAAAGGGCGCGGGCAAATTCGGCGTACATAAGAAAGGCGAATAAAGAAAGAAGGACCGTCAAAACAAAAGCGTACCAAAGCGTGAGCCGTAATTTAACGGATTGAAACCGTCTCATTCCGCTAACAGGCGGTAGCCCGCCCCTCGAAGGGTTTCAATCCGGCTTTGTTTTCGATCCCCGTCGATTTTTTTGCGCAGGAAATTAATGTAGACATCAATGGTGTTGCTCATCGGATCAAAATGGATGTCCCAAACGTGCTCTGCGATTTGAGTGCGGGAAACGACCGCGCCTTTGCGCTTCATCAGGTATTCCAAAAGCGCAAATTCCTTTTGAGAAAGCGCCGCTTCATTTTTACCGATCAACACACGCCGAGTCAGGAGATTTAAAGAAAGGTCCCCCGAACGGAGTTCGGATTTTTCCTGGAGCTCGCGCGGGCGCCTTGAAAGGGCCCGGATGCGGGCCAGGAGCTCGTCAAACGAAAAGGGCTTCGTTAAATAGTCGTCGGCCCCCTGATCCAGGCCGCGGATTTTATCCTGGACCGAATCCCGGGCCGTCACCATCAGGATGGGGAGTCGGGAACCGGCCTTGCGGATTTTTTCGCAAAGGGCCAAGCCGTTGATTTTGGGCAGCAAAATATCCAAAATAATGACGTCATATTCGTTGATCGATACGTATTCCAAACCTTTCTCCCCGTCCAGGGCAATGTCCACCGCGTAGCCTTCTTCTTTAAGCCCGCGCTCGATAAAACTCGCCATTTTCTTTTCATCTTCCACAAGAAGAATCCGCATCAGATCTCTCCTTCCGGATCATAATGGACCGTGACATCCGCGCCGGGATAATGCGTCTGGATGCGCGCGATGAGGGATTCGGTCATCGTGTGGGCTTTTTTGAAATCATCTTCCCCGCGGATTTCGATATGAAAATCCAAAAAAATTTGAGCGCCGACCTGGCGGCTTCGGAAATTATGGAGCCCCACGACGGACGGGCTGAATTCCTGGATAATCTTTTCGATTTCTTCTTTAGGCACGGGAGGAAGGCTGCGGTCCAAGAGCTCATCGACGGCCTGGCGTAAAATCCGGTAGGCCATTCTAAAAACATAAAAGGATACGGCAATGGAAACCCCGAGGTCCCAAACCGGAAAATGGGTAAACTGGACAAGCAAGAGAGCCACCACCGTCCCGCCGTTGGTGGTCACATCCGTGACGTAATGGAGCGTCTCGGTGGAAAGGATCAGGGATTTATTTTCCCGGGCTGTCATCCTGAGCCGCCAGACAAGGCTCAGACTGATCAGCATTGCGAGAAGCATCACGCCGATCCCCAGGGGAATAATTTGAATATACGTCCCGTAGATCAGCCGCTTCACCGATTCAAAAATGACATAAAGCCCGCTCACGCCGATCAAAAAGCTCTGCAAAAGGCCGGCGAGGCTTTCGATTTTCCCGTGGCCGTAGGCGTGATCTTCATCCGGAGGTTTCGCCGCTTCCCGGGCCGCGATCAGATTGACGATCGAAATCGCCAGGTCCATTGTAGAATCCAGCGCAGAGGCCAAAATGGCCATCGAATGAGTGAGAATCCCGGTCGCGAATTTTAAAAACACCAGAAAAAGCGCGGTGGCAACGGACCACTTAATGGCTTTTGTCGTAGTCAGTATTTGTTTTTCTTTCATCTCTTTATAGGATCTTTTAAGGTTACGTTCCCCGAGAAAGCCGCCTTGGATCAAACGGCTTTAAGATTGCCGGCCACTTCCCCGAAAGAATTCCGTCGGCCATAAGCTCTCCGATATAACCGCTCATCAAGATTCCGCTCCGGTAAAAACCCAGCGCCCAATAAAGGCCGCCCATTCGCGTAGGGCCGATCCAGGGCAAACCGTCTTTGGAAAAAGGACGCAGGCCCGCCCAGCGGTTGACGGCTTTAAAATCCCGCAGCGCCGGAATCAGTTTTTCGGCTCCTTCCTTGATTTTTTTGATCCCTTCCCGCGTTGTCCGGGCTTTGAAGCCGGAAAATTCAACGGTGGAACCCAGAAGATAAGCATTCTTTCCCCAGGGAACAATATAAAATCCCGCCAGGCCGTGCAGGATCCTTTGTGTGATTTTTTTTGCCTTCACGACAAGCGCCTGTCCTCGGGCCGGGAGAATAGGAGGCTTCATCCCTAAGTAAGGATTTTTGCCCGCCCAGGCTCCGGTCGCGTTAATGACAACGGGAGACAAGTATACCGAAGAATCCACTTGGACTCCACGGACATGGTTTCGAAGCGTGAGCAGGCGGGCATCCTGCCTTGTGTTCAGAATTCCAACGCCGCGGCGCTTTGCGAAGCGGAAAAGAACCTTCAAAAAAGCGCGCGGCTTAATCCGCCCGATTGTCGGATATAAAAGACCGCTGCGGGCTTGCCGGTTAAGGTGCGGCTCGCTCCTGAGAATTTCCGGACGCGATTTCCGGATCACGGGAATCCCGCTTTTGCGCTGCCACGCGAAACGCCTCCTCAATTCTGATTCCTCGCGGCGGTTGAAAGCAACGTAAAGCATTCCGGGCCGGGCATAACCCAAATCCTTTTTTGTAAACTTCCGCAGATGCCTAAGCCAGGCCGGATAACGGAAAAAAGCCTCGCGGCTTAATTTAAAAAGCGGATGGCCGGGAGTCATTTCGAGAAAAGGATCCAAAATTCCCGCCGCGGCCGGAGAGGCCTCGCCCGCCAGATTTTTTTTGCCGATCATGAGGACTTTTTGCCGGCGGCGCGCCAGCGAGATCGCAGCGGCCAGTCCGGCAATTCCCGTTCCCAAGACAATGGCGTCAAATTTTTGATCGGGAAAATCTTGTATTTTCATCTATCGGCCGCCGGAGTTATTCAAAATGGGTTTACGATAATATCTTCTCAAGCTCTTGGAGTGTCGCGGCCGGCCGCCGGCACGTCCGGTTCCGGCAGACATAAACCGCGGTCCTGCCCGCCGGAGCAATCTGATCCTTGATAAAACCCGCCAAATTTTCGATCCTCCCGGCCGTTTCATCTTCCGGATGATGCAAGACGACCTGGCGCGGTTCAAAACGGCTCCGCAGCAGCCGCAGATAATTTTGAAAATCCGGGGAGTCTTTTTTTCCCGCCAAAACAATCTCCCGCGCCGGGCCGAGCGCAAAATCGACCGCGATCAAGAACTGAGGAAAAGCCATCGGATATTTTTCCAGGGCCTGGGCGTTGGAATGAAAAATTTTTTCGGCCGTTTCCCGCAAAGAGCTTCCGCCCGTCATGTGGCTCAATCTTAAAAGCAAAAGGGCGGCGATGGAATTCCCGGAAGGGACGGCCCCGTCGTAATATTCCTTCATCCGGGCGATCAAAGGTTCGCTGTCTGATGCCGTGTAAAAAAATCCGCCGGCTTTTTCATCCCAGAAAAAACGGATCATGTCTTCCGTCAGCCGTTTCGCCTCTTCAAACCATTTGATTTCAAAAGTGGCCTGATAAAGATCAAGGAGGCCCAAGGCAAAAAAGGCGTAATCCTCCTGAAACGCCGGGACCGCAGCCTCGCCTTGGCGGAAGCGGCGCCAAAGCCTTCCTCCGCGCTGGAGGCTTGTAAGGATAAAATCCGCGGCCCGGCCGGCGCTTGCGGAATAAGAAGGCTCATCTAAGATTTGCGCCCCGAGCGCCAGCGCAGAAATCATTAACCCGTTCCAGGCCGTGAGGATTTTATCGTCCTTATGCGGCGGGATTCTTCTGCGGCGGGATTCAAAAAGTTTCCGCCGGCCCTCGACGAGTTTTCTTTTCAGTTCCTCAACCGGTATCCCTTTTTGCGCCGCGAATTCCGGAATGCGCTGAGTGAGGTGCAGGATGGACATCCCGTGCTCAAAATTCCCGGCGTCCGTGATTCCATAAAATTCATTGAAAATTTTCCCGTCTTCTTCGCCCAAGATTTTCCGGATTTCTTCCGGGCGCCAGACGTAAAACTTCCCCTCTTCGCCTTCGCTGTCCGCGTCTTCGGCGGAATAGAATCCGCCTTCCGGAGCCGTCATATCCCGCTGGACATAATTGAAAATATCGCGCGCCACGTCCGCGTATTCCGGGATTCGCGCCGCCTGGTACGCCTCAAGGTAGGTCCGGGCCAGAAGCGCCTGATCGTAAAGCATCTTTTCAAAATGAGGGACGAGCCAGGCCTCGTCCGTGGAATAGCGGTGGAATCCGCCGCCGAGGTGATCGTAAATCCCGCCTTGGGCCATCTGATTTAAAGTCGTCTTCACCATTTCAAGTTCGCGCGCGCCGGAAGTCCTTTTCCAATAGCGGAGAAGGAAGGACAAATCGTGCGGGCGGGGAAACTTGGGCGCCTTTCCGAAGCCGCCGTGCTCGGGATCGAAGCTTGCCGCAAACTGGCCGTGCGCGACGGTAAAAATTTCTTCACTCAGGATCATTGGAGAAGACGGGGAGGGCTGGGATTGAAGGATTCCCGCCAGCTGCTCTCCGGCCGTTTCCATTTCCCGGCGTTTTTCTTCCCACATTTGAGCGAGCCGCGGCAGGAGGGTTTTCATTCCCATCCGGCCCCACTTGTCCTCGGGAGGAAAATAGGTCCCGCCGGTGACCGGCCGGCCTTCCGGAGTCAGGAATGCGGTCAGCGGCCAGCCTCCCGATCCGGTCATCGTCTGGATCGCGGTCATATAAATCTGGTCGATATCGGGCCTTTCTTCGCGGTCGACTTTGATCGAGACAAAATGCCGGTTCAAGAGCGCGGCGATTTCCCGATTCTCGAAGGATTCGTGTTCCATCACGTGGCACCAGTGGCAGGTCGAATAGCCGATGGAAAGGAAGATCATCTTGCCCTCGCGCTTTGCTTTTTCGAAGGCCTCTTCCGACCACGGATACCAATCTACGGGATTTTGGGCGTGCTGGAGAAGGTAAGGGCTTTTTTCTTTCGCCAAACGGTTGGCGGGATCCGGATGATGAGAACTCATAGGCCTCTCTGAAGCGATCCTTGAATGTTCAAGGATCAATCATATCAAGCGCCTCAGGCAAGCGTCTAGCAGAATAAACGGACGGCTGGGGCGCGGGATCTGATTTAAGGCCTCCTCAAAAACGCCGATATGCTTAGCAGTAAAAATGAAGACCCCAATTTCGAATCTACAAGTTCTGCATTCCCTTTTGCTTTTTTGTTTTGTTTTATTTTTAAGCGGCTGCGCGGGCATCGGGATTTGGCAGCCCCTGCAGGAGAAGCCCTACACCTTTTTCAAGGGAGGCGACCAGTTCGGCAGGGATCAAATGACCAACCGGCGGATCATCGCCAATGGAAAGTTGTTCCTCAAAGGCAAAAGCGCTAACGAGGTCCTGAGTCTTTTGGGGCAGCCGCAGGAAATCCGCACGATTGAGCAGAACGTTTCGCAGGACTGGTATTTTGTTTACTACAAAGGGTATCTTCCCTACGTGGATAAAATCACGGAACGCACGATCGAGCCTCGCCTCGCCGCAGGGGCCTTCATTGTGAAGATTCACCGCGACCGCGTCAGCGACGTCGTGAAGTTGAATTAGATACGGCCGCGATTCTGAACACGCATTCCGAATTCAAAACTTTTTTTCTCGATTGAACTCCTCACGCCGCTTGAGCGAAAACGGTCGCGAACCGAGCTCGATAAAGGCTTCGCATCCACTCCGAAGCGCCTGGGGAAACGGCGTAGTAGCCGTTCTCGGGCGTGATACCTTCCACAGGCTTGCCCAATTTCACAGCCTGCAAATATTTTATTCCGTATCCTAAGGCGCCGGGCCCTCCGACAAATCGGGTCAGTTTTTGCGCCAGCCATTTCCCAACGGAGGCTTGAACAAAAACAGCCTCCTCTTCGCTTGCCGAGTAGTGCACCAAATCAACTTGATCCCGGAATTGGTAGGGCTTGAGGGCTTCGGACAACTCACCCGCAGCGAACTTGACATTGGCGAGACCAAACGACTTTAAAAGTTCCGCCATTTCACCGCCTTTATTTTTAAAAACTTTGTCCGCATTATAAACCACAATCGTTCGGTTCGGATTACCTGCGGCCAGCACCGCTAATTCTTCCGCCCGCTGCTTGGCATCTTTGCTATCGACGGAACCATCTATAAAAACGACGGCTTTGGTGGCCGTAGCCTCGGTATTCTGATTAGTTCGATTAAAGTTTTGCCAATCGTTGACAGACACCATTGCAAATACATTTTCTTGCTTTCTAACCTCAGAACGAGGATGTGTTATCCATAAAATATCTTGATCAACATAGAGGCGGTACTTTTCTTCTCCAGGTAATTTCAGGACTGAATCGACAAATCCAGTGATATTCGACAGACGAAAACGGTCTTCGCGTGGCAATATTGCTTTTACAATAGAAATCATTTCGTCTCTGGAAGGAGTCTCATGAATGATTCTGACTCTTTCGGTTTGTACCCCATAGCCGATTTGTCGCAGTTTGCTTTCAATATTGGTTGATGGGTTGTCTCCTGCTAGCGCCTCATGCTTTCTCATGAGCTTTGCTCGCAACTGAACTTGGTTTCTCTCTTCAATTTTACTGCCATTTAAAATAATCGCTAATTTTCCATTCGGCTTAAGTCTTGATAGAACATCTTTTAAGAAAGCGTCCCGGCGATCAAATTTAATGAATAAAAGAGCATGTGAAATGAGAATCGCATCAAAAAGCTGATTCCCTTTAATCGCCATCTCCATATAATCAAAAAAATCCATGTCCCAAATATTAAGATTTGGAATTTTTCTCTGCCGTAGCTGCTCGACTCGATCTTCATTTATTTCGACTGCAACCCCACCTTGAAATTGTCCAGCAAGTTCAGCGGTTAAATCACCCTTTCCTGCGCCCAAATCTAAAAACCGACCGCTTTCTCCCACATCTCGAAAGCCAACCTTCAAACGTTCAGCTAATGTTTTTTTTTCAGCTTCTTCCAATCTTTTTTGAGCAAGTCTTAAAGGGGATAATGGTTTAGGTTTGACTGGTTTCTCGGATTTCTCCGGTCGCTCAGAAGATTCTGGAACAGCATGATAAACGTCTCCTACTTGATCGTAAGCCGGAGTCGGCAGCTCAACAATCTTTGAGGTGTCTATTTCGAGAGGCGGCAAATTAGCTGTGTCTTGAGCAACTAAAGAAGCGTTTATTCTTTGAACTTCCGAAACAAGATAATAAGCGTCGAATAGGTCAAGCTCATAAGCAATCTTTTCGGGATCGCGCCATAAGTTTGCCTCTGCTCCTTCTCGGCTTCTCAAATCTTCTTGTGCCTTTGCAATTTCTTCATAGCTAAGCTTCCTTCTAGCCGTGGGACTTATGTCCTTTACTTCCTCGTGGTATCTTCGGGTGTGATAGCCACGATTCGTGAATCGATAATAAAATTTTCTATATCGATAAGCAGGATTGCGGGTATGAACGACCAAGAGCTGTTGTCCATCTTCTTGATTGCGGACTTTTCGAATTAAAACTTTATGATCTTTGGGTAAAAGTGGTAAGTGAATAACAATCCGCTCTCCATCGCCATTGCTTCCAAGTTCCAAACGTCCTTTGGAACTCGCGGTAATTTCGATTTCATTTTCAGGGAATGGCTGGATTTTTTCCTGATTCCATTTCCCAAGTTTGACAAAAGCTCCGATATAAGTTTGAGGGGATTTTTTAAATAAACCTAAGCGGGTTCCAGAGCGTTTGAATCTCGCATAAACAACTCTTGGTCTTTTCAAATGAACAGTGAGTCTTAAAAGCCATTGCGGCCCCATTCCAAGAGGAGCATGCTCCAAATGAACAGCGCTTCCTGATACACGCGTGTTAGGTTTCACTCCCTTCATACTCAAGCCAATGGAACCTTTCCCCATCGTTCCGAAATAAATAAAATGCCGTGATCCGGCGTGCATTTCAAAAGGCGCGGTAACAGGAGGCTTTTGCTTATTGCCAAACTCACCTTTTCTTACAAAATCCAAAATTTCCTTTCTAAAACCGATTGGGCCATCATGAGGACTTTGGATTTCGCCGGTTCTTTTATTGATCCTTATTAGAATTTTTGTATGATGTCCATCTTCAACAAAAGAATAGTATTTAATTTCATCATGCTCGGACGAATCCGCCTCAAGAAGTAATTGAGGTTCGAGTTTATCCAAGAAGGGTTCGGCAGAAGGGAAGCGGTCCGCCAATTCAGCAGGTGTGATTAGCGTGTAGCTGGTTTCTTCAGTTGAAATCCATTTCGTTGCAATCTTTCGGTCAGTACGTGGTCTTGGTAAAGACCCATGAAGATGCTCACCTGTGCGGGATGCCGTTAGCTCGTATCGAGGACGTTTAGAAAGTGGTGATTGTGCGATAAAATCAACGATTTCTTGATCTAAATATTTTTTATTTTCAACAAGCCAAATAATAAAATCTTGCGGAGAAAGTCCAATCCACTGCAATGTCTTACCCAAAGCATAGAATCGGCTCCTTTCTCCTTGAGCCTGAGAGGCCAGCAATAGTTGTTCTTCAGGAGGCAGTAGATACCGAGCATAAGGATACCTTTTTATGATTTCGGTTGTGGTTGTGAGTGCGTTGGAAAAATGAATCTTTTTGGGTTTTTGTAAATCTATGTTATGTCTTCCACCTTCTTCATTCCACGATCCAAAATGATGGGAAGTGTCACCGCCGGTTTCAAGCAAACCCGCAGGCAGACCCCATAAATATTTCGATGGAGCTATCACATACTGGCCGCGTGACCTAAAAATCCTCATCAGCATTTCCGAGTTGAAGCGATTTTCTTTTGAAAGAACTTCTCGAATCCGGTCAAGCTTTTTAACTCCGAGATGGCTTAGTGGCTTGAAAAGTGGATTCTCTGGCTCTAACTCCATAGCCTCGAATAAAAAAACATCGGTATGGTCTTGAGAAGAATCATCAACCGTTACTTTTCCAACCAAGCGTTTTAACTTTTCAACTGCTCTTTCTGTAATTTGTCTAACACGCTCGTGAGTTACACCAAACATTAAGCCAATTTCTCGAAGATTGTATGTTCTTACTGATCCAATCCCGTAACGCAAGCTCAACATAATGCGAGACCGACTATCGAGATGCCTAAGACTGGAAAATAGTTCCGGCCATAATTCTTCTTCCGATTGATCTTTTGAATCCGACAAAGTATCAATCCACTCCGGGCTATCCTCATCACGCCTGACATTTAAAGATTTATGTGTTTTTTTCTCTATGGAGCGTTGGATAGAATGGCGAATCCACCATTCGGCATAACTGGTAAAGCGCCGCCCCATTTTGAAATCATATCTTTCAATCGTTTTCATAAGGCCAATTTGGCCAAAAGCTAAAAGTTCTTCGAAGTTAAAATGTTCAAAATACCAAGGCGGCATCTTATGTTTGATCCACCAGCCGACAAACCCTACATGCTTCTGAATCAAATAATCATAAATTTGTCTTCGCTCGGACTCTTCCAATTCGCTTGATTTAAGCGCTCGAAATAAAGTTTCATTTTCTGCCGTGGACAACGCAACGAATGCGATTGATTGATCTAAATGTAAATTTTTTTCTTCCATAATTTGCTGTGCTTCCGAAAAAGAAACTTTCTTCTTCGGCCTCCTTGTTTTTATATTTCCAAATTTTGGAAGCCGTGACTCCCGCTTCCTTTTTTCTGCCATACCAATATCGAACTCAACATCTGGATTTCGACGCAGGCCGTCAGAAGGCATACTTTCTCTTAACCTCAGATAGTGATAAATGCGTTCACCAAGCAATCGCCCTCGTTCTGAAATATTACCGGGGGTTTTTTCTCCAACAAATTTATAGAAGCCGTAAATAGCCGCTTCCATGCTTACGGGGTCATTCTCGCGGCCTTTTTGAGCTAAAAAATTAAAAAGAGCCTCTCCATGAAGATATGCAAATTCTTCATCCAAGCGAGGTAAAAGCTTATCGAGGTCAGAATAATCTGGTAATCCCCACTGTCTTCTTCGGTCTATGCGTTCGGCATCTAAATTTAGGTGATTTGAGGGCTTAAAAAGATTCAAATATCGCAAATCCTTAACAATCTGTCCTGTTGATTGACCTGTAGCGTTTGCTAACTCATCCAACGTCCATTGCTTATTTTCTTGATTCATTAGCCGCTTGAGATAATCACGGCGTTTTTCTCTTAAAGCAAAATCCGATTCTTTACTTCTTAGTTCGGATCGGCGTTTTCCCATTGCTTGTTTGGATACTTTTAGAACTTCGTGTATCAATCGTCCGTTAATCAAACGATCGAGCAGTTCTCGAGATGTTTGATTGGGTCGATTGGAGACCAATGAAGAAACAATGTTAGTGATTGCCGCATGGTACGCTCGGAGTTCTGACTTTGCGTTCTGGCCGCCCATTTCCGCGAGCTCGATCTCTCCTGCTAAACGCGCTGCCTTAGCAACATTTGCCGCAACGGGGAAAAGCGAATATCCCTTTGTCATTAAATGCGCGTAGAGTTCCTTATGCTTATTGTCGACGTTCATTATTCGAGGAGAAACTATATAGTAAGGGAGTCCTTTCTTTCTCAACAATTCTGTAATCCTCTCTTTATGAAATCCTCCAAAGACAAGGACAGCCACTTTTTCATCATGATTTTTAAGAAAATCATTCAGTCGCTCGGCAATCGCAGAATCTCTGGCTCGTGAGATTTGATAAAACCGAATGGCGCTTTCAATATTTTCCTCCCATCGTTTGGAAAGGACGATGGATTTATTCGTTTGCTGGACAATAAATTGGGCCAGTTCCTGGGTGCTGAGATGTTGAAGCTGCGCTTTGACCGCCTCATATTCAGCGGGCGTAATCTCAATCTCGTTGAGTCTTTTGAGAAGATTTATTCCTTTGTAATATTGGAAGATTTTCCGGTCTGTTCCATTTTGTAGGAATGGGCCGGCGGCGGCGTTTTCCAACGAATCGATTTCCTCGAAAAGAATCTTGGCTTCAATGGTTTTCACTTTCTCTAGGACTTCTTTGTCTTGAGTGTGTTCTGCTTGAAGGAGAAGCGAAAGATTGGGGTAAAGTTTATGGTCTATGGATTCTCGATGAGGGACTTGTATTGTCCGCTTTAAATAATCCAAAAGATCAATTTGTTTCTCATCAAACCTTTTCTTAAGCTTCATCCATTCTTTGAGTTCCTTAGGAAAATACCGGTTGGCAAGTTTGTCGATTTCATTTTGCAGAATAGTCAAATCTCTTCCAGTTTCTTCTTTATGCTTGGCATTCTGGCGATACCAATCGATATTCTCAAGATGTAACTTTATATTGTCTGCCCCAATCAGTTTGAAATCGACACGTTTTTTGTCGTCCCCGAATGTTTCTATCGGGGACCTAAAATTTGGATTCCCGCTTAACGCGTGCGGGAATGACAAGTTGTGAAAGCGGTTGATGTGTGCGTATTCCGCGCCGCCGAGGCGGAGTTTATCTAATAAAAAGTAAGAAACTTTCTCTTTGACGGACGGATCTTTGATGAAGCCGAAATAATCATCCGTGGGAACAGGACCTTCATAGCCTTCTTCAAAAACAGTCTTCACCCCGTACTTGTCCACCAGGTATTGAATAGTCTTGGCGATATTTTCCTGCGCTTCGAGGGAATCGTGGGCGTCTTGAATGAAGATCACGGTTTTTCCGTTCGATCCCTGAAAGGATTCTTCGATCTCGCCAAGTTCTTCGGGAAGAAAAAGAAGCGCCCGGGAGCGCTCAGAAACCGCCAGCGGAGGCGCCGGCGCGGCAGCGGCATACGAGGGACTTTGGGAAAGGCTTAAAGAAAAGATTAAAAAAATCGCGCTGGGTTTCTGGAATAAAGAGATGGTTTTCATGAAGGGTTCGATTTCCTGCCGCCCGTGTTTCATTAATTATAGCGGTTCGTTTTGTAAGATCAAATGCGCAGAATGCGCTTTTGAGCCGAAGACTGAAAATGATCCTGAATGTTAGAAAGAATTGAAAATCCGGCGAAGGCAAAAGATCCGTTGCGGAAGCCGGCTCCGCCGTGCTAAATTTGGCCGTGCCGTCCCTTAATCCGCCTCTTGAAGAAAAGGCCCTTTCCCAACCCCTGCAGGCCTCGATTCTTCTTTCGGAATTGGAATTTTCCGGCTCCGTTCAAATGAAACTCTTTGGAAATTGCATGTGGCCGGTGGTGCGCCGGGGCGACCTCGTTACGATCAAGAAAACAGACGAATCGAGCCTTCGATTCGGCGATGTCGCGGTGAGAAAAATATCCGGTGAAAATTTTCATGCGAACACCTGTTTTGTCCCTTTCTTCAAAGGACGCGCCGGAATTTCTCCGCTGGTGGGAAAGATCACGCAGGTTCAAAGAGGAGAAAAAATTTTCGACCTGGAAAAACGGCCGTTCCTTCTTCGCTTTTGGCAGGCCCTCCTTTCACCGACCAATCCCTGGTTTCTCGACGCGCCTTCGCGGATTTTAAGGCGATTGCATTCCGGAAGCCCGCCCTAAACTTTCTTCATTCACTCCTTTTTTTCAGGGCGCCTTCAATCCGGCCTGCGACTTCCTTAAAGTAAGGGACGCACGGATTGAAATCGCCCGTATTCAGCCACGAATCCATTGCGCCGCGCGAGCAGTAAGGAGACAACCGGCAGCCCGGGCACTCGTATTTTTCGGAGGGTTTGAAATCTGCCGCAAAATCCACAAGCCTTTTCCAGCCCTCCCGGACACTTCCTTTTAAAAGCGAGTGGCGCGGATAATGGAAAGAGACGCACAGATTCATTTCGCCGCGCGGGGTAATGGCGACCGCGCTTTTCCCGCATTGGCAATCAAAAAATTCATCTTTCCGGGGGCTTCGTTTTCCGCATCCTAAATCTTCTTCGTAACGGAATCTCAAATCCGCTGCTTGGGCGCTTGAAATACGGTGCTGCAAAGGTTCCGGATCGCCGTCCGCGCGAGGCTGGATCTCCGAAGTGTGTTTGAGGAGAAGTCCCCGGCTTGAAAACCAATCCTTGGCGTATTCCACTTCCTGGTAATTCATTTGCATCACCGGCATTTTAAAAAGGAGCGGGATTCGGGACCGCCTGAGCTGCTCCACGTGGAGCAAAAAGCGCGCGAACGATCCGGGGATGCGGGTCACCGATTCGTAACTTTGAACGCTCATCCCGAAAACGGAAACCGCCAGCAAGGTCAGACCCGATTCCTCGAGCCTCTGGATTTTTTCCGGATCGAGCAGAAGGCCGTTGGTGTTGAGAATACACTGCATTCCCAAATTGCGGGCGTGAGCGAGCAGATCAAAAAGATCTTTGCGCACGAGCGGCTCGCCGCCGGTAAAAAGCGCGACGAGACAGCCCTCGCCGGCAAGCTGGCCAAGAACGGATTTCCAAAATTCGGTTCCAAGGTCGTCCTTCGATTCGTGGTGCGGATTAAAACAATGGACGCAGCGAAAGTTGCAGGCATAGGTCAATTCCAGCGAGGCCTGAAACGGGATCCGCAGCTCTTTTGCGCGGGCGCGGAGACGGTCATTGAACTCATGAACGGAAACCTGCGGCAAATTTTCCATAAGCGGATTTAAGGCTGCGCGGCGCAGTTAAAATTCCTGACAAACCCGGTCACATCCGGCGCTTTCGCGAAGGCCAGCAGGCGGCAGGGAATTTCCTCCACAGCTTTCTGGCAAGTCCGCGTGATTTGATCGAGCGCCTCAAGGTTCCAAAAAGAGGAAAAAACCTGCGTGAACAATTCATTAAAATAAAGGGCGGGACCCTGCTCGATGATTTCATGCTCACTCCCGTGGCGGATAAAAAAAACGCGGCTGATCCGCACGCGTTCATTGTTGCAGCGGAAACCCATTCCCGGCCAGGGAGTGCCGTACGCAAACCATTCGCCGGCCTCGCGCCGCACCACGAGCCGCTCGTCTCCCAAAACAGAAACGTCGCCCTCGACGCCGGCCCAAAACGTTGAAATCGTGGTTTTTCCGGCGCCGGAGCGGCCCACGAAAAGATAGGCCTGATCGCCGTCCCGCACCGCCGCTGCGTGAACCAGCAAACCTTCCCGGGACGCAAGATAATGGACGAGCAGAATCTCGGCAAGCGGACGCAGGATCCAGTTCAGGAAATGAGACTTTTTCCAATGGATCAGCTCCACTTCCGTAAAATCAGGCGAGATACGCGCCGTCCGGTCGTGCGCTTTGGTTTTGGGATCGAAAAGATGGACTTCGAATTGCCCGTGATTCTCGAAAAGGCGCCAATGCGCACCGCCGTCGAAGCGCAGGTCAGAAAAAGAAGCGCGGGAGGGAATATTTCTCAGGCGGCGGGTTTGTATCCTGATCAACTCGGGCTTCTGAGTTTGAAACGGGAAATAAAAAGGGTTCGGCCAGTCGGTAATATGAAAGGAATCGTGAAGGAAACTAAACGGAATATTGGCGATCTCAAAGCGTTTATTCCGCATCGCCGGTTTTACGAGGAAGCCGATGAGTTGGAACTGGTCGCGGTGGACGTGCTTCGGCGGCAGCTGGTATTACAATTCGCGCCGGTCGTGTTGGAAATACTCGTCGTCCCTGTGGAGCAGCCCGAAAGGATCGCCTGATCGTGGTTCAGCACAACGCGGTAAACTTTCGGAGGTTCATATTTTGGTTTTTTCGATTCGCTCATGCCTTGTCTCCTTCTATGAAAGCCAAATGCAAGATTATTTTTTAAGGGGCTGCATTGGCTTTTGTTGCTTTGATCCCCTCATAAAAGCTGATCATCCTTCTATTCGTGCCCGCATCAGCGCCGCACATCGTAAAATCCGATTCACGGATCCTCTAACCTATGTCCAAGAACGCTCCCCATAAATCCGGGACCTTTAGGAGGTGAGGAGAGCGGTCCATTAAGTGATTGTGTTCGATACAATCTTTTCTCTTTCCAAATCCGGCAAATGATTCTCAGCAGTCTTCTTGCTGTCGCCGCCTTCGCTGCGTTGGCGCCTTTCTTCACCTTCATGGATTCGTAATAACTTCTAAACTGCGCATCGACTCTAATGGCCGGAATCACCGCTTCAATAAGCGCACACCGTAAGCATTTATTCCCTTGCTTGATGATGCCGCAAGTCGAGGAGACCCATCCTGCATAAGCACAAAGCTTATCGGATGTCTGAAATCAATCGATGCCCTCAATCTCGTGGCGTATGGGCATCGCGAAGAATTTCCCGATCCCGGGAACGCTCTTCAAACCCTCTACCGACTTCATCCTTTTCTCTCAGTTCCTCCAAAACTGATCCCATAGACCGAACGTCCTCAAAGCTTCTAAAAACTCCAGGTCTTCATCCAACATTTTCCTCTCAAGGGTTTGAATACTCCATCTTGCACCTCCAGCGGTTGAACTCATCGCTTTATACCGCGTTGGTGCATTTGCCTTTCATCTTACCTTGTGTTAAGGTCTTCATCTTTTCTTCCAAGAGTGAAAACAACTTGGGATTTTCGGCGAGCGGACTCGCATAATGAAAGTCAATCTCGGGGTAAGTGCTTTTCGCCTCCTGAATGCGGCGGGGGATATCTTCCTTTGCGTGCCGGCCGGAAAAAAACAAAAGAGGAATGACGAAAATTTGCCGGGCCCCTTCCTGGACGCAGCGCTCAACGGCTTGAGGGACCGTCGGTTCGCCCATACTTAAAAATGCGCCCTGGATATGCCGGTGCGGATAAGCCGCCCGGAATTTTCCGAGAAATTCCCCGAAGGCGCGCCGGCCTTCCGGATCCCGGGTCCCGTGCGCGATAATCAGGTAAGCGTCTTTTTTCGTCGGCATAGATTAAAAATCATAAAACAATAATCCTAAATTGCAATACATTCGTTGCGCTGATCGCAGGGGGGGCATTGCAACCCCTACGCCTGAGGAACCGCATGAAATTCCGTAATCCCCAACGCCTCGCTTAATAAATTCAGATTAAGGCGCTGCAAAAGAAGCCGGCTGAGACGCTCATAATGAATTTCCTTGAGTTGGCCTGCAGATTGTAAATGCCCTCCGCCGGCTCTCCGCTTCCCCGCGCTTTGAGCGAGCGCATTCAAAAAGGACTCGCGAAATTCCCCGCTGTCGAATAATCCGTGATAATACGTGCCCAATATTTTTCCTGAAGGATGGATAGCGCCGCAAGTTCCGAACGGTTGATAAGACTCTTCAAGCGTGCTTTGCCCCATATGGATTTCGTAACACTCCAGTTTTCCCGAAACGCGCGCGCCGAAAATTTCCGAATCGACAAAATCTTCGGCCTTTCGCAACACCTTTTCAGGATAAAATTCCGTGGCCATTTTAAACAGCTTAAGGCCTTCGATTTCCCCTTGATTCCTTTCCTCAAAACCGTGCGGATCACGAAGGCGCGTTCCCATCATTTGATAGCCCCCGCAAATGCCGAGGATCCTGCCGCCTCGATCCGCAAAATCCAGAATCTTTGTATCCAATCTCTTTTCCTTAAGGTACGCCAAGTCGGCAAGCGTCGCTTTCGTGCCGGGCAAAATTAAAAGGTCAGGCTCCCCCACTTCTTCGGGTTTTTTGATATAACGGAGCTGAACGGAAGGATCGTGTTTGAGGATTTCGAAATCCGTAAAATTGGAAAGCCGCGGCAGCAAAATGACGGCGATATCAAGTTTATCAAGTTTTTGTTTATCTGGATCACGAAAATTCGTATTCTCCACCGCAAGCGCGTCCTCTTCCTCGATCCACAAATCGCGATCGTAAGGAAGCACGCCCCAGACTTTTTTTCCCGTCCGCTCCTCTAAAAAGTCTAGGCCGTCTTCAAGAAGCGAGAAATCGCCGCGGAATTTATTGATCACAAATCCGGCGATCCGTTCCTGTTCCTCAGCCTCCAGCAGGCTCAGCGTCCCGATCAGGGAAGCGAAAACACCGCCCCGGTCAATGTCGCCGACAAGAATGCAGCGCGCGCCTGCAAGCCGGGCCATCGGCATATTGACGAGGTCATTTTTTTTCAGATTGATTTCCGCCGGGCTTCCCGCGCCTTCTAAGATAATCATTTCATAAGAAGCGGACAGGCGTTCGTAAGATTCGCGGATGGCCTTTGCGATCCGTTCCCTTTGAGAATAAAATTCGCGGGCTTTAAAATGCCCGATCGATTTTCCCTGCAAAATCACTTGAGAGCCGTTGTCCGAGGCCGGTTTTAAAAGCACCGGATTCATATCCGTATGAGGCGTGACCCGGGCGCACTCCGCTTGCACGGCCTGGGCCCGGCCGATTTCTCCGCCCTCCTCCGTCACGTAAGAATTGTTGGACATATTTTGCGCCTTGAAAGGGGCCGTGCGAAATCCGGAATTGGAAAGCAAACGGCAGAGCCCTGCGGCCACAAAGGACTTGCCGACGCCGGAACCCGTGCCGAGCACCATCAAGCTTTTAGCTTTTTTCATTCGTATTTATTTCGAACTGCAAACAGCAGGAATCGTCGCGCCCATCGGAATGATAAACGTGCCGACTTCGGTGACTCCGACAAGAATGCGGCGCAGCATAAACAAGATTCCCTTTCCAAAACCGCTGAAAAATCCGACGCCCCCCTGATTTTGAATATCCGCCGTGATCGTGCAGGGGATCTCGGCCGGACTTGAAACCGTGTTCCAAAGGCCCCTGCCGAACTTCGTTCCGATATCGACGAAATAATCCCCCGTCGTTCCCTCCCCCGCCGCCTGCGCCGCAAGCGGAAAGTTAGAAATAAATCCGAGGGACAAAACCAGCGCAATGAAAACCGCCTTCGTCTGTTTTGATTTCATTGTTTTTCCTCCTTTTTTATTTGTTTGCCGCGATTAAGATCTTGGGAAGCCTTTAAACTTTCAAACAGCCGGGCTAAAATCCGGGAATCCAAACCAAAATGCAAGTGCTGATAACTTGCAAAAATCCGCCCGGACGCAAAACCTTCCGGCCGGTCTCCGATCTGATACGCCGGAGAGGCGTTTCCTTCCTGATTCCAAATCGAATAATGGAATTCATGAGATCGAAGCGCCGTATTTTTGGAAAATAGGAAAGTATCGGTTTGCGTTTTTATTTCATGGTATCCGAAATTCTGCAACCGGCGGGTCATCGCGATTTTTCCCGGCAGCAATTTCAATAAAGGATATTCCGTTCCGTCTGAATCGCAGAAAGCCTCCGCCAAATAAATAAGCCCGCCGCATTCGCCGTAAATAAAACCGCCCCGGGCGTAAAAATCCCGGACGGATTTTATCATCGATTCATTCTTGGCGAGCTCCTGGGCGTAAATTTCAGGGAATCCGCCTCCCAGATAAAGGAAATCCAAGCCTTCGGGCAAAACAGGATCCTTAAGGGGAGAAAAGAAAAGAATCTCCGCTCCCTGCTCGTTGAGGAGATCCAAGTTGTCTTCATAATAAAAGGAAAAAGCGGCGTCACGCGCCACGCCGATCTTAACCGGTTCTTGGGAAGACTTATTCCTTTCAACCTTCTCCTTAGGCTGAGCTTGCGCAGGCGGTCTTGGAATCGTGGAAATCCGGAGGAAAGCATCCCAATCCAAATTCTTTTCAAGAAAAGAGGCGGCCCGGTCGATTTTCACTTTCCAATTTTGCGTCTCAGCGGCGGGGGTCAATCCTAAATGCCTCTCGGGAATCGAAAAGGCTTCCTCCTCGGGCAGGAATCCAAGACACGGGAGCCCCGTCGAAAGTTCAATCGCCCGCTTGAGCAAATGGAAATGCCCCGGCCGCACGCGATTGATCAAAACACCGGCCAAATGAACTGCGGGATCAAAATTTTTAAATCCTGAAACCAATGCCGCCGCGCTCCCGGCCATTTTCGAGCCGTCGATCACTAACAGAACCGGAAGCCTCAAAATCTTCGCCAGTTCCGCGCTGCTTCCTTCGGTACCGCTCGGCCCTTTGCCGTCATAAAGTCCCATGACTCCTTCCACAATCGCGAGGCCGGTATCCCGAGAGCGGTTATGAAAACTCTCGGATATTTTTTCTTTTGAAAGGAAAAAGAGGTCGAGGTTTCTTGAACGCCGCGGAGAGCAAATTTCATGATGGAAACCCGGATCGATGTAATCCGGGCCCGCCTTAAAGGGCTGCACCGTGAGTCCTTTTTTCCGGGCCAGCGCCATTAAAGCGAGCGACCAGGTGGTCTTGCCGGCGCTGGAATGCGTGCCGGCAATCAAAACCGCGTGGAAATTTTCATTCATGGCGGGCTAATTCTTCCCAAGCAATTCGCCGACGCCTAAGCGCGCGTATTTTTTGAAAAATGTTTCTGGGAGTTCCACGCGAAACGAAGCCTCCGCAAAAGGGCGGCTTAAATATCCGGCGACCGGATTTTTTACGCCCTCCTGCGCAGATTTAAAAAATGCAATGACCTCTTCGGCTTTGTCCTGCGAGTAAAAAGCAATCACCTCGACCTCCTGCCCGCTGGGGTCGTAAAGCCCGGTCCTGTCCATTTCTCTGCGCCCCGGAAGCGGCGATTTTTCCTTTTCATTCAGGTGAAGCAAATCCATTATTTCCCGCTCGACGGTCCGGCCTTTTTCCACCTGGATAAAATCGATCCCGCCCTCCAGAAACCGCCGGAGACAGAACTGGCATTGCGCCGCAGGAAGCCGCGTATTGACCCACGAAACGCGGATCTCCGGATGACGCGCAAGCGTGCGGTAGGCTTCGATCCTGATCTTATCCAACCCGCTGATTTTCCCTTTTTCGGCATCCACGCCGCATTGGCAGAGATAAGGATTATAATAAATTTCCGTTGTCCTGCCTTCCAGGATTCCGTAGCCGTCCGCGTCGGACTTTCCGTAAACATAATTAAAAACATTTCCCTTCGACGTCAGGATCTCGATCGTTTCATCTTCCGTGAGAATTTTTAAAACCATCCGGCTGTCATAATCCCTCTTCATCAAAAAGAGATCGGTCAGCGCTGTTTTTTCGATGAATTTTTCCGCGCCGACCATGAGCCGCGGATCGATCAAGGCCCGGGCCGCGTTATTTTCGATCATCTGTTCCCTGATCTTGCGGTAATCCGAAGCGGAGACGCGGCCGTCCGTGAAAGCGTTACGCAAATCTTCGGGCGAATCAAAATGCTCAAGAAGCCGGATGATTTCCGGACTCAAGGCGGCGTTTTCCAAGGGCTGATTGACCAGCAGCGGAATTAAGTGAGGGTAAATGCCGGCGATATTGGTGCGCATATAAAACTGATTTTCGGAGATCATGACTTCGCGCGAAGCGAGGTTGACAAAAACCCAATCGTCGGAATGCAGGCGGTTGCGTTTTTTGGCCTCGACCAGGCCGTAGCCGTGCGTCGATTTTCCGCTTCCCGTCGGCGCGAGAATGACAATGCCCCGTTTTTGGCCGTTTTCCGCAGTGTATTCGCTGCAGCCCGCGTGCATTGAAAGCCATACGTCCGCAGGATTCAAAATTTTTCCTTCCGGCGTGACGCGCGCTTTCTCGATCAGGTATTCCTCAAGCGGCCCTAACGAGGACTTGGATTTGAGCTGGCCGTAGTAATTCGTGTTGAGGCTGACAAAACTTTTTTCCTGCGGGCCATAGACCGTGGCGGGCGCGAAAAGCGCGATATCAAGCTGCTCGTTTTCGGGATACCTCTCGATCTCTTTGAGTCTCGGATCGCGCAGCGCGCTGCGGTATTTTTTATTATTTTGAATGATCCGCAAAAAATTTTCCCGGTGATTACGGACCTCCTCCTCGCTCCTCAATCCCAGAAACTTTTTCATCCCTTCACGATCTTGAATCCCGGTGAAAACGTAACTTTGAATGTGCGGCGAGGCTTCGGCCGGCGCCGGCTTCCAATTCTTGACGAAAAACTCGTGCATATGCGGGTCATTTCCAACATATTCGATGATCCATTGCCCGATCAAGGCCTTGTGATGTTTGATTCCGGGGCCCTGAAGAAATCTGGAAAGAACCGGCCGGATTTCGCTTTGCCAAACTTGATCCGAGACAATCCGCTCGACCGGCGTGCGGCCCGTCACATTCGTCGTCACATTGTGGATTCTGATTCCTTGAGGCGGCGGGGCGCTGGGCAATTTAAAATCCCCGCTTCTTTAAAGTTGAAATTTGAAGGCGCCGGAAGTCGCGCGGGACGGCGGAATTTAAAAGGTCCAAATAGCGGGCCATCAAGTCGGCTTCTAAATTTACAGGGTCTCCTATTTTTTTGAGGCGCAATGAAGTGGCGCTGAGCGTGTGAGGGACAAGACCCACGGAAAAAATCCTTCCAAAGCGATCTTGGATCGTAAGGCTGACGCCGTCGACGGCAATCGATCCTTTTCGCGCAATGAATTTCAATATGTCTTTCGGCGCTTCGATGAAAAAAGTCCGGTTAGCGCCTTTTTTCCGGATCTTCCGGAGAATTCCTTGAGCGTCGACGTGGCCGGTCACAAAGTGCCCGCTTAACCGATCTCCAAACTTCAGAGCGCGTTCCAGATTGACCCGCTCTCCCATTTTAAGGCGGCGGAGGGTCGTCGCCTCTAAAGTCTCTCGGATGACGTCCGCTTCAAAGGTCCGCGATCCAATTTTAGCGGCCGTTAAACAAACGCCGTCCACGGCAATGCTTTCGCCGATCCTCAATCCTTTTTCCGGCTTTTCCAGACGGAATGAAAATCGGACTTGGCCGTTTTGTGGGATCCGCCGCCGGACAATCCCTCGATTTTGAACGATTCCAGAAAACATTTTTTCCTTATTGATGAAACTAAAACCTTCCTTCAAATAACCAATCTTCGTCGAGCGGTTCACAGGTCAAACTTTTAGGCCGGATCGCTTGGGAAGGCCGCGCTTCAAACCCGAGAACTGCAGGGAGGAAGGGCTCTTTCCATGAGTTTGCGGGTTTGAGCATCATTCAAAATCAGCGCCTGTTTCTGTTTTCGTTTCAATTTCTTCAAATCCCTTTCCGCCCGCAGCACATTTTTATAATATCGGTATTCTTTGGCGTACACGAGCCGGATCGGCGCTTTGCCGCGCAGATATTTTGCTCCGCGGCCTTGGCGGTGCCGCTCAATCCTTTTTTTTAAATTGCTCGTGCTTCCGGTGTAATAACTTCCATTCGAGCATTGAACGATGTAGACGTGGAATGAGCCTGTCCGCTTCACGGACTCAACGATTCCTGCGCGCGGCAAAGTTAAAATGCAGGAAATACTTCCTCCACGATTCTTCTGTGGACCGAAACTGATTGGTTCCGAAAAAATAATCGACCAGGGCTTCCCGGACGCGGGCAAGTTCTTTAAGCCGCGCAAAGCCTGAAGCGCTTCCCAGCGTCAAATCCATTAACTCCAAAGCCCGCTCAAACGCTTTTTGTGAGGACCCTTCATTCTTTTTTGCCCGCCCATTGAGGGCGCGTTCCACTTCACTTCCGATATTCGCCATTTGCTCGACAAACATCATCTGATTCCAGCGGCCTGCCGCAAGGCTCTGATGCCGGTAGTTCATCGCGGGATTCTTTTTGAAACGACGGCGCGGATTTTTTTTCGCACGGCTTCACTTTCGACGCCCCGGCTTTGATTGCCGCCGGAAGGACGCATGTTGATCATGGAATCGAATTCCAAAAAATCTTGCTCCTGCGCGCCGGGATAAAGGTTGATTCCCCAGAGACTGCTTTGTTGAGATCCGCTTTCCAAAAGCAGAGCCTCAAGATCGGAATGAAGTTCCGCATCAATGGCGATCCATTCACGGTCCGCGTCGACAACAGCCTTCACCATGTCCCCGAACATCGCGGCCGCCATCTGTTTCAATTCATCAAGGCTGAGTTTTTCTTTTATGATTTTCATACAGCGCTTGTCGATTTCACTGCCAGCGACCACCGCCGCACAGCCACTACGGACCAGACTGCCTCAACCAGGCCGAAAGGCCATGCCGCCTGTAAAAATCCGTAGACCGATCCGAGGGCACACGCGCCTGCAAAGGCCAGAATGAACCACCGGCTTCTCTGCTCAAGCGCGTAACACACCAGCATCGCCGTTACTGCGAACAAACCAAAAATTGTGAGGAGATTCATTTTCCTTTTGTGCCCTCCACTGTTCTACTTTTGGGTTCCCAAGACGGAAACACGGGTTCGATGCCGGTATCCCGCTTTACCCTTCCCCGCCGAACAGCGTGAGTTGGCGCTTGCGGATTTATTTTAATTTGCACTTTGAATTGGAGCAATTCTCTTTTTCAATTCATTGTCATCTTGTAGTATTCATTGTATTCCCAGTAGGATCTAATTTGAGTTCCGCAAATTTTGTTTTTCTTTCCGTCATGAATGTTTTTATCGGGAATGACAGCGCTTGTCTTACAAAGAGCGATACTCCATGAATTCGGAAATTCGCAGAACTCAACATCTAAAAGACCCTCACCTTTTGCATGGCTTGTTTAATCCGCTCCAACCCTTCCGCGATCTGCTGAATATCGAGGGCGTAGCTCAAGCGGATTCTATCGGGCGCGCCGAACCACTCGCCGAGGTAGGTAATCACTTTGTATTCCTGATACAGCACGCTCAGAAATTTGCGCGCGTTCTTGCACTTGGGCAGGACATAAAACGCGCCTTCCGGCTTCCAAAGATCAAAACCCAGTTCCGTGAGCCCTTTATAAATGAAATCGCGCCGCTCGCGCCAGACCTTCTGCTGCCGGCGGATATATTCCTTCGGCGTCTTCATTGCGCTAAGCGCCATATCCTGCCCGATCAGATTTGTATTCATTGAAGTGTGCGTCTTCATCTCGCACACGTCTTCCACGACCTTTTTATCCGCGCTCCACAAATACCCCACGCGCACGCCGCACATACAGTAGGTTTTGGAAAACGAATTGACCGTGATCACGTAATCGCCCTGAATAGGATAATTTTCGCGCTCGTAAATGATATCTTTGTACACCTCGTCGGAGACCACATAAACACCGAGCTTCTGCGTGATCTTTTCAATCCCCTTGAGCGTCTCGATCGCCTCGACGCGGCCCGTCGGATTAGACGGCGAATTGATCAGCGCCGCGCGGCAGCCCTTCACCTTTTTCTTGAAATCCTCAATATCAATCCGCCCGTCGGTTAAATCCGTATAAACAGGAACCATATGGGCCAGCTCAATAATCGGAGGGTAGGAATAATAATAAGGACGCGGCAGCAGCACCTTTCCGCCCTTGCCCCAGCTTCGGAAAATCAGGTCCAGCGCTTCGGACGCCCCGTTTGTAATCACGAAGTTCTCAGCCGTGGAGCCGGGATATTCCTTGGCCAGCGCCTCGCGGAGTTTTAATTCTCCTTGAATGAGCCCGTAACGGAGATCCCTTTTGAGATCGATCCCGTCAAACGCTTCTTTGGGAGGCGGCAGGTCCGGCTGGCCGGAACCAAAACTGATCACGCCCGCGCCCTGCCGTCCGATGAAATCCGCAGGGCTTTTTAATTTAAGAATTTCGGGCACGAAAATTTCCTTAGGATGGGGTAAAAAATGGGGTTGGAATGAATCGCTTGCGGCGCATGGGGCAGATTCTAACTTAAATCCCGGTCAAAAGCCAGCCGGTCTTTGCCTCGTAATTGGATACTACTTTTCAACCTTTTTGTAGGAGGGCTTGCGGAAGGTCGTTAGAGTTGAGAGCCGGCCTTGCGGCCGGCTTCAGAAAATATCTTGAGGCTATAAAACTTATATTTTTCCGTCCCAGCGGCCGCCCTGCCGGTCAATTAAGGCGTCCCAGCCCGACCAAAGACGAAAAATACCCGTCAGCCCCAGCGCGGCATGGGTCCAATTTTTCTTTGTTTCATTGTGATTCAGGTATTGGCCAAGCCCGGGCCACAGTAATAATGAGGCCAGTCCATGGACAGCTGTCCGGCCTGTCATTTTGCCCTGGACGGCGGTATTTTCAGCATAAGCCGGAAAAGACATCAACGAGCACAGCATGAGAGTCAAAACCAGAATCGCGGCGCTTTTTTTCATAATATCCTCCTGTTTTAAGCAGTTACTTTCGAGACTGAGTATCGGCAGCTTTTTACTTTTTATAACGGCATGATGTTCCGCCGTCCCTTTTTAGGTTATCACTGACTCTCGCCAAAACACAAGTTATCTTTTCCCTCGTGCCGATTTACCTTATGAGCCGGCCCGGCATTAATCATGCACGCCGGAACGGAAGTCCTGCTTTACGGGTGGCGTAAAGGAAAAATGCGGCAGCTTTTCTAAATCCTCAATCGCGGGAGAAAGCAAACTCCTCCTGAAGGCTGGGACGGCGGAAAGGATCGCGCGGAAGTTCCTGGGTCTGCCGGTTAAGGCCCCATTTATCGCAGTAAATCCTAAAAACTTTCTGAATATTTTCCCAATACGGCCCCTCGCCCTGAAACCGTTTTCCAAATTCCGACTGATAAAGCTCGCCCTTGCGGACCTGGCGGATCCTGCCGATGATCTTTTTATAGGCAAGCGGAAAAAGAGTTTTTATTTTCGAAAGAAAAACATCTTTTACGTTTCCGGGAAGGCGGAGCAGAACCGGAGACGCAAATTGCGCGCCGCATTCCGCCGCTTTCTTAAGCAGAATGGGAATATCCGAATCGTTTAAGCCCGGAATAATGGGCGCGATCAAAACGCCGGTAGAAATCCCGGCCTCGGAAAGCCTTTGAACGGCCTCGAAGCGTTTGGAAATCGCCGAGGCGTGAGGCTCGATCTGCCGGGCTGTTGTTTCATCCGCAAAAGGAATGCTGATCGAGACCCAAAGGCGCGTCCTTTCATGTATTTTTTTGAGCAGATCGAGGTCCCGCAGGATCAGAAAGGATTTCGTAATAATGCCGGCCGGATTTCCAAATTCCAGACAGACTTCTAAAAGCAGGCGCGTCAATTCATAACCGGCTTCAAGCGGCTGATAGCAATCCGTATCGCCTGAAAACACAATCCGTTCCCCTTTCCACGATTCTTTGAGAAAACTCTCCCGAAGAAGTTTGGCCGCATTCATTTTGACCACGATCCGGGTTTCGAAATCCGTTCCCGCTCCGAATCCCAAATACTCGTGCGTGGGACGGGCATAGCAATAGGCGCAGGCGTGGACGCAACCGCGGTAAGGATTGACGCTCCAGCGGAATCCGATGTCAGGCGAATCATTGCGCGAGAGAATCTGCCGGGTCGCATCTTCATAAACTTCAAGGCGCGCGGGCGGGACGGCGCCTCCGAAGTATTCGCAATCATAAGAGGCAAAGGGATTGGGTGGATTATCAATGCGTTTCATATTCAAGCGTCAGCATTTTGAGAAATTCCTCCGGCGGCACGAAACCCGTGATCCTGGAATCTTTCACCTCGCTGCCCTCGCGGTCCAGGAAAAGAATCGTGGGGACGCCAAGGACGTTGAATTTTTCAATGATCGCTTCAGCTTCCGGAGTGTCCGGGCGGGTCAAGTCCACTTTGAGCCTGGTAAAACCCGCCAAGGCTTTGATGACGTCCGGATTCGAATAAGTATACCGGTCAAGCTCGTGGCAAGGAATGCACCAATCCGCATAAAAATCGAGGATGACCGGCTGATTACTTTTCCTGGCGGACTCAAGTTTATCAGGCGAATATTTTTCCCAGACTACGCTCGTCCGCGATCCCAGAAACGGAAGGGCAAGCCCGATCACAATCGCGCCGATCCCGACGGCCTGCTTGAAGCGCACAAAAGCGGGCCGGTATTGGGGCGAACGTTCCACGAATCCAAGGTAAACGCCTCCGGACACCAGCATCGCGGGAACAAGCCAAGGGAGATACTCGGCGTGGATTGCGATGATCAAATAAAATCCGGCCAGGCCCATCAGCACGACCCCAAATAGGCGCTCCACCCACACCAGCCACATTCCCGATTTCGGCAGCCTCTGGAGCAATCCGGAAAAAGTTCCCAAAATAAGGTAAGGCAATCCCAGCCCCGCGGACATAATGAAAAAAATCCAAAAGGCAAGCAGCGGATCCCCTTTCGTGCCCGCAAAAGTCAAGAGAGCGATCACCGGAGGGCCGATACAGGGCGCGGCAAAGATCCCGACAAGCAGCCCGGAAAGATAGAAATTGAGCAGGCCGGTTCCCTTTTGAGCGGAAAATCTATTCACAAGCGCGGCGGGCAGCCGGAAGGTATAGGCCCCCAGCATACTGAGGGCCGTAAAAAAAAGAAAAAAGGCAATTCCCAGAAGAACAAGACGGTTTTGGAGAAAAGCGCCGAAGATTTCTCCCGTAAAAGCCGCGGCCAGCCCCAAACCGCTATACATCGTGGCCATTCCAAAAATGTAAATCAGGGCATTCGCAAAGGCGCTGCCGGCGCGCGGCTCTTTTGGATGGGCAAACAGCGAAACCGTGATCGAAAGCATCGGATAGACGCAGGGAGTCAGGTTCAGGCCGAGTCCGACCACAAAAGCCCCTAGGAGAGTCAGTGAATTCTCGTGCATTCCATTTCCTGAATAGTTTTTCGAATTTAAGCTACTGAACTTTCAGAATCGAATGGATACGCTTTCTCAGAGGGAAAACGTGTGTCCATTAATTTCCGAAACGTCAGTAATACGCTGTTTCCTAAATTCGATTGATCATGCCAACTTGTCATCCCCGAATGCTTTAATCGGGGATCCATGGATTCCCGATTTCGCGGGAATGACGAATAACCACTCGAACTTAAGAAACGACGCACTAAAACAGAATACATTTTATTCATCGAAGGAGGAATTGACTACGGTTTCTTTTTAATCTTTATTTTTAATCACAGCGCCGATGACGCTTAAGAAGCCGGCCCTTTGTAAAAGGCTTCACCGAATAACCGTTCTGATTTTCTCTAAAGGCAGCTCGACGGTAAAAGCCGTCCCCCGGCCGCATTCACTTTTGACCGTGATCGTCCCTCCGTGTTCTTTGATGATTCCGTAGGAAAGACTCAGCCCAAGCCCCGTCCCCTTACCGACGCCTTTGGTTGTAAAAAAGGGATCGAAAATTTTATGGAGAACTTCTTGGGAGATGCCCGGGCCATTGTCTGAAAAAGAGGTCAGGACTTTTTCCTTTGAGCTGGAAATCGTAATCCCGATCTCCTTTTCGTGTCCTGCGGCTTCCAAAGCCTGGCAAGCGTTGGCGAGGATATTCGTAAAAACCTGCTGGATCAACTGCGGATCGGCTTGGAGATGAACTCCGGCGGAAGGATAATGCTTTGAAACCTTGACGGCCTGCTTGTTGAGTTCGATTGAAATCCCCTCAAGGCTTTCATCGATGAGCCGACAGAGATCGACTTGCTGAAATTCGGGCGTCCGGCGCTGCGCGAATAAAAGCAACTCTTTGACGATTTTATTGCACCGCTGCGCTTGTTCAAAAATGATCGAAAGCCGCCGGCGGATTTCCGTTAAATCATCTTCCGACTCAAGGGCGAGCTGGGAATATCCGATCACGGAAGTCAGCGGGTTATTCAGCTCATGGGCCACTCCGGCGACAAGGCGGCCGATGGACGCCAGTTTTTCGGATTGAACCAGTTGATTTTGAGCGGCCTCTAATTTTTGATAAGCTTGCCGCAGGCCTTCATAAAGTTTCGCATTCTGGATCGCCAAGGATACCTGGGCCGCAAAAATAGAGGCGCTTTGCAAATCGGCGACCGTGAAATTTTCCCTTTTCCGGGTCCGGTTGATATTGAGGATGCCTGACAATTCTCCCTGCCAAATCAGAGGGCAGATAATCGAGGACTTGATCCGGTCGTTGCTTGGGAGATCACGAAAGTCGGGATATTTTTCAAGCCCGTCTACAAGCAGGAGGGCCTGTTTTTTTTCCGCAACCCGGCCGGCGATCCGTTCGCCCACTTGAACGTGGGTTTGACGCACAATTTCCTCCGAAAGGCCGCGGCTTGCCGCAATGACCAGTTTCTTTTCTTCATTAAACAGCATAAGGGATCCTTCGTCCCCTCCCAGGACAGTCTGCAGCATGTCCATAATAATCTCAAAGAGCCTGTCCATCTGGATCGTAGAAAAAATCGCCCGGCTTGATTCGTAAAGCGCCACGAGGGTTTTGAGATCCCGCTTCTCAAGACTTTTTTCAACCAGCAGGATCATCTCCTCGATGCTAAAGGGCTTCAGGATAAAATCATAAGCCCCTTTTTTCATCGCAAGAACGGCGGATTCCACCGTGCCGTAGCCGGTCATGAGAATGACTTCAAGCTGCGGGGCCACCCTCTTCACATGATCTAAGAGCGCCGCTCCCCCCATTTGGGGCATTTTTAAATCGCTGATCACAAGGTCAAATTTCCCGCGTTCAATGCGCTCGGCCGCCTCGATTCCGTTGGAAACGGCCTCCACCGAATGCCCCGCGCGGGAAAGCTCCATCTTGAGCCATTCTTGCATTCCGGGCTCATCCTCAGCGATCAAGATTCTTCCCTGCTTTTTAGGCTCCAGGCCCGGCATAGGGATCATCTCCCGCAGGCAATGCCACGCCGATGCTTGTTCCCTGGCCTGCCTGGCTCTCAACTGTGATAACGCCCCGGTGCCGGTTGACCACCTCCTGGACAATGGCCAGTCCCAGCCCCACTCTTCGGCGGGCATGTTTCGTTGTAAAAAAGGGCTCGAAGATACGCGAGCGAATGGAGGGGGGAATGCCGATGCCCGTATCTTCCACTCTGATTTCCAGCCAGGGCTCATCCTTCTCCCGGTATTTTTTCGCATGAATGCGGAGGACGCCTTCCTGAGGGCCGAAACTGTTGTCCTGAATCGCCTCGACCGCATTCTTCATAAGATGCACAAGCATTTGGTAGCATTGGTTCCGGTTTGCGGTCAGGTCCATATCTTCCGTCTCCAGCTCTCTGGCATATTGAATCGAATATCCGTTTTGATTCGAGAGAACGTAGGAGGCCGCTTCATCGATCAGCGGGCCGAGAGAAAATTTTTGTTTGGTGACGATTTCTTTACAGGAAGAAAAGGTCATAAGATCTTTGATGATCTGGGAGCACTGCTCGGCTTCATGCTCAATAATATGAAGGGCGTGCTTCAAGGATTCCGATTCGGCGCCCTGTTTTCTGGCCGACCGCGCGAACCCGAGAATCACTCCGAAAGGATTGTTCAGCTCATTGGCCAGGCCGATGGCCAGTTCGCCCATCAGCGCGGTCTTGCTCGCCCGGCGCAGATTCTCTTCGCTCTCCTGAAGTTCCCGGTACATCTTTTCAAGCTTCCTCTGTTTTGCCTGGGATTCCTGAGCCGCCCTTTCGGCCAGATCTTTGCCCTTCTCCAGAGATCGGATCCAAAGCGAAGTCGAGACGGAAAACAACAACCCCATCAGAAAAATCATGTTGCTTGTGATGGTTCGGTCCAGAGGCTCGGCGGAATTGAAAAAGTAATTCCATAACAAAATGGTGCAGGAAAAACAGGCCAAAAAAACAATCAGCCAGGCATGAAGCTGCCTCTCAGTTGCCATAATTCTCCTCTCCTCTTTGATCTCTAATTTTGGCGGTAAATTTTTACTTATGCCGCTCCAGAGTCAAAAGGCTTGGCGATGAAATCTTGGGCTGCCCGGCCTATTTTTGGGATCTCCGGGTTCCCGAAAAGTTTTTCCATTTCATGCCCTAACTTAAACCGTAACAGGATTGTAAAAATTAGCAACCTTGCGAAGATTAAAAATTTCGAGAAGAAGTCTTCTTAAAAAAAATAAATAAGCCAAACGCGCGCGGGATCAAGGAGTTAAGGCCTCCAAAATCAAAACCCTCAGCCAAGAGAGCTTGGCCTAATGGCCTAATTCTGAACTTGAGTTCCGCGGATTTTGCTTTTCTTTCCGTCATTCTTGAATGTTTTTATCGGGGCCGCTTTCCCGCCGATTATCGGCGGACGCGGACATGACAACCGCTTGTCTCACAAAAAGCGATACTCTATGAATTTGGAAATTCGCGGAACTCAAGTCTGAAATTAGTTTTTTCTAAGAAGAAGGCTTTTGTGGACGGCGTAGTAGAGGCTGATCAGAAACCGCTTGACGATTTTTTTCCAGAGCCAGCCTGAGCCGCTGAGGTTCGGCGCGGAAGCCACGACAGCTTCTTTTATAATAACGGGCCTCGTGATAGAAAGAAGCCTCATATAAAAATCGACGTCTTCAAACGGCGCGTCGGGGCGAAAACCGCCCAGCGCTTCAAAGACCTCGCGGCGGACAAAAAATCCCTGGCTGCCGAACGGAAACAACTGAAATTGCGTATAAGCCGCGCAGAGTTTTAAAACCCAGTGGGCATTGTCGAAACTTATTCGAAACCGCCCGGCCTTGGCGCCTTCTCGGATGGCGTATTTAAGTTTAAGGATGCCGTCTTCGGGGAGCCTCGTTCCCGCGTCAAGGAAAAGAAGGATCCCTCCTGAAGCGGCCCGAACCCCTTCGTTCATCTGGCGCGCGCGGCCTTTAAAAGTCCGTACGACCTTTGTCCATTCGTTTGCGACCGAGACGGTCTGGTCGGTCGATTCACCGTCTACGACGATCACTTCCTCAGGCAAATGTTTTGAAAATAAATTTTCGAGAGTGCTGTAAATTCTCTTCTCTTCATTAAAGGTGGGAATGATGACCGATACTTTCATCTGGCTTTATCGTTTACGAAAATCCTCTCTCTCTGAATCAAGTATACGGGGTGATTTTGAAAATGGAAAGTTCCTTTCGGGGGTTTTAAGCAACCGTAAGGCGATTTCCTACGTTATTTCGGCGCGGGAGTTTCAATCCGGCCCTGCGATACCTGCCGAAATTAGGATTGCGAACTTTTCGCGGCGATTCCTCGCTCTACGAGAGGCGCCTCCAGCTTTCGCAGACTCAAGTTCGTTGGGTATCGAGCGGCAGGAGGCCTTGGTAAATCTGCTGGATTTCCAAGGCCATTCGAGAGACAGAGAAGGACGCTTCGACCATTTCCCTGCCTGCCCTGCCGATCTTCGCTCTTTTATCGGGATTGCGGATCAGCTCGGAAATGGCTTCGGCAAGCGGCTCGATTTTCTTGGGCTCAATCAGAACGCCGGTGGATTGGTCGAGAATCAAAGAATTCAAGGCCCAAATATTTGAAACGATAACGGGTTTGCGGCAAGCCATCGCTTCAACAATACTTAGGCCGAATCCTTCGCGCCACGTCGCCGGGAAAGCGAAAATATCTATTGCCGCCAAAGGTCGGGTCACATCTGAAACGCTCCCCAAAAAAAACACGTGCTGATGAAGCTCCAATTGGGAAGTGATCTGCTGCAAATAATTCTTTTGGATTCCGTCGCCTACAATTAAAAGCCGGATATCCGGATGTTTTTTCCGCAATAGGTCGATAGCCCGTATGAGATATTCGTGCCCCTTGTCGGCCACGAGCCGGGCAACAATTCCCACCACGGGATCTCGGCGGAGGAATCCAAACTCCTCTTTGGTCTTTACGGAATCGTGGCCGGCATAAGCCCTGTCCAATTCTTCGATATCAACGCCATTATTGACAGTCACGATCCGCTCCAACCCCACCTTATGATCTTGCTGGAGATGGCCGGCCACGCCCTGGCTGATTCCAATCACCCGATCCCCCCAGGCCGGGAGGATCCTTCTGCCCAGCCGGCGTTTATAAAATCCGTGGCATGTTGTCACCACGGGAATACCGGTCGCTTTCTGAATCCAAAATGCCACAACCTGCGTCACACGCGTGTGGGCGTGCAAAATATCAATTTTGTTTTCCCTGATGATTCTTCGGATCTTTGGAATCGCCCAATAAATCTTGGGATTCAGCTCGCTTTTGGTCCGGATCGGAAGTTCAAAAACAGTCGCCCCGGCGGCCCTGAGCATTGCCGTGCAAGTTCCGCCGCTGGAGAGGACAAAAGTCTCTATGCCGTTTTGTCTGAAGGGGCGGATCAACCTCAAAATATAAGTCGTGATGCCTCCGATATTCAGGTGGGTCGTCAAATGCAGAATCTTCATTTTATGAACCCGCTCCCGGCAGGCGGGAAGATACTGTGAATAGAAAACCCGGCTGAAGACGCTTTCCGCGGGCAAAATCCGCGCCGCTCATTTCTTTCCGCCCTGCGGGCCGGACTCTTTCGATATCCAAAACTCCTTTTCCGGTCTGAACCCGAAGGATTCCTTGCTTCTCAATAGAGAGAACCGTTCCGGCATCGCATTGGCCCGGCGCTTCCGAGCGATCCTTCACCGAGGCCTTCAAGATTTGAATCTGCTCTGAACCCGCGCCGGCGTAAGCTCCGGGCCAGGGCTGCAAACCCCGTATGAGATTAAACAGGTCGACGGCGGATTTTTTCCAATCGATAAGGCCGTCTTCTTTTTTAAGCTTTGGCGCGTAAGAAGACAGGGCATGATCCTGCTTTGTCCGGGCTGCTTCTTTATTTTCCCGGATTGTCTTTAATACGGAAGCGAGCGCTTCATAAGAAAGATCCGCCAGCTTTTGCGTAAGCGACTGGGCGTCGAAGGAATCTTCCAGAGGAATCTTTTTCTGATAAAAAATATCCCCTTGATCGATCTCGCCGGTCACTTCCGCAATGCTGACGCCGGTCTCGGGTTCTCCATTCAGAATGGCCCAGTTGATAGGCGCGGCGCCCCTGTATTTAGGAAGCAGAGAAGGATGGACATTCAGGGCAAGCTTTGAAGGGATCGCAAGCCAGCTTGAAGGGATCATCTTGCCGTAAGAGGAGACGACAAAAAGATCGGGCTTGAACGGGACGACTCTCTCGATGAGTTCGTTTGATTTTAAATTTTCCGGAGCAAGAACGGAAATATTGCGGCGCTCCGCAAATCGTTTGACGGGATTCGGGCTTTCCTTGAGGCCTCTTCCCTTCCGGCGGTCCGGTGTCGTAATCACAAGAAGAATTTTCGCGGAGAGGTCAAGGCAAGCGCGCAGGGCGGCCAGGGAAAAGTCGGAGGAACCAAAAAAAAGAAGAGTCAAATTAGAAACGTTTGTACTGGGCCAGCGCTTCCTGGCGTTGATGGAAGTTGAGGCGGTCGATAAGCAGAATCCCGTCTAAATGATCTATTTCGTGCTGGATAATCCGCGCAAAAAAATCCTTGGCTTCGAGATCGAAGGCTTTCCCAAAACGGTCCTGATAACGCACGCGTATTTTTTGGGCGCGCACGACCTCCCCGCTGATGCCCGGCAGGCTCAGGCACCCTTCGATTCCGGACTCGCGGCCGGAAAAAGAATAAACTTCGGGATTCACGATCACGAACTCTTCGCCCTGTTTCATCGCCGGCGAAGCGATCAAAATCCGTTTGGAAATGCCGACCTGCGGCGCGGCCAATCCCACGCCGTCTTCGACGTACATCGTCTGAATCATATCGTCGAAAAGACGCTGCGTGTCGGGGCCAAAATCGGTGAGCGGCTCGGCCTTTTTGTTCAAAATAGGATCGGGATAGGTTCGGATTTTCAGAAGCGCCATAAATGACGGGATTGTATCACCCCCCTATAGGTTCGCGCAAATTCAATCGCGCTTGTAAATCGCGCTTTTAGAGAATATTCAGCGGGTCGATATCGAGGGCATAAGCGACATTCGAAGGCTTTTTTAGTTTGGAAACAACGGCCTTGACGGCTGCCGGAAGTTCCGCCGAAAGACGGGGAATTTTAATCATAATATGCCAGCGGTAATGCCCGCGGAGTTTGTAAAAAGGAAGCGGCGCAGGGCCGATAATCTCAAGGGATTGCAAAGGATCGGGCGGTGAAAAAGAATTGGAAGATCCGTTCGCCGCGGCCTCCTCAGAAGGATTTAACGTAAGCGCCTGCTTCAGGGAATCGCGGATCGCGCGGGCGTGGAGGTAGGCCGGATTTTCGGATTTCGACCGGACAATGATATTGATTAAGCGGCAAACCGGCGGATAGCGGTATTGAAAACGCTCCCGGCTTTCCTGTTTATAAAAACTCATATAGTCGTGGTCTTTGGCGAACCGGATGCTCGGATGGCTCGGAGAAAAAGTTTGAATAAAAACCCGGCCCGGCGCCGCTCCCCTTCCCGCTCGGCCTGCGACTTGGGTCAGCAACTGGAAAGTCCTTTCCGCGGACCGGAAATCCGGCAGCATGAGCCCGACATCGGCCAGGATCACTCCGACCAGCGTGACGTGGGGAAAATCAAAACCCTTGGCGATCATTTGCGTCCCGATCAGGATGTCGTATTTACGGTCTCTGAAATCCTTGAGGATTTCTTCGTGCGAGCCTTTCCTGCGCACGCTGTCGGCGTCCATCCGGGCGATGCGCGCGGCGGGGAAATGTCTGGCGACCTCGCTTTCCACTTTTTCCGTGCCGAATCCTCCAAAACGCAGGACCGGGGTTCGGCATTGGGAGCACTCCCGCGAAACGGGCTTCTGATAATTGCAGTAATGGCACAAAAGGGATTCTTCTTCCTGATGAAAAGTCAGTGAAACGTGGCAGGAGCTGCACGTCTCAACCGACCCGCATCGGGGGCAATTGATATGAGTCGAAAATCCGCGGCGGTTCAACAGCAAGAGCGTCCCTTCTTTTTTTCGCAGATTCAACTCGAGTTCGGCAATAAGGCGAGGCGTCAAAATCGCGGCTTTTTTGCGCTGATTGATCTCATCCTTCAAATCCAAAAGCTGGACCTGCGGCATTTGTTTTTCATCAATCCGCGACTCCAGGCGGACACAATCGATTTCACCGTGCTCCGCGCGGAACATGGATTCCAGCGAGGGAGTCGCGGTTCCCATCATCAAGAGCGCGTTTTCGCGGCGGGCGCGCCAGGCCGCAACTTCACGGGCGTGATAACGGGGTGAGGTTTCCTGCTTATAAGTCCCTTCATGCTCCTCGTCCATAATAATAAGGCCCAGGTTCGGGACAGGAGCAAAAACGGCGGAGCGCGGACCCAGGACGACCTTCCGGGTTCCTTGTTCAAGCCGTTTCCAGGCAAGGAACCTCTCCCCGTCGCTCAATTTACTGTGCAGAATTTCCAGCTCGCCGCCGAAATGGTGAAGGAAAAAACGCCGGATCTGCTCGGTGAGCGCGATCTCGGGCACAAGGCAAATCGCGGATTGGTTTCTTTTCAACACCTCTTGAATGGCCCGGATATAAATTTCACTTTTCCCGCTCCCGGTCACTCCGTAGATCAAAACCGGTTTGGGGTGAGGAGTATTTAAAGCGTTTTTGATAACGTCTAAAGCCCGGGTCTGGGCGGCCGAAAGTTTTCGGTTCTCCGGCTCCGGAGCGCCAAGGGCCGGGCCTGCGCCGGTTTCTTCCTCCTTGCGCCGTTCCAAATGATCGAGCGCCTTTTTTCCATATTTTACCCAGCGCGGAAGCGCGTTCTCGATCGCCTCTCCCCAGCTTGAACCGTAATAACTGCTGATCCACCGGGTCAGCTCAAGCATCACCGGGGAAAGAACAGGGGCTTCATCCAAGATTTGGATCACGGATTTGAGATTCTCCCCTTCCCGCGCCGGACGCTGGCCGACTAAATAGCCGATCATTTCGCGGTTGCGGAACGGAATACGCACGCGGACGCCGGCCTGGATTTTTTTTCCCTCCTCCTGGACCGGGGCGAGATATGAAAATAATCCCTCGACCGGAAGAGGCACGGCAACATCCACGCAAATTCCCGTCCGGCTCAGTAACTCCGTCACGCGGCGAAGGCCTCCAATTCCTTCTTGATTTTTTTCATATCCTCCCAAACTTTGCGCTTGTCGCCCGGGTTGCGCAAGAGATAAGCCGGGTGATAAGTACACATCACCTTGATCCCGCGCAAGTCGTGAAAGCGCCCGCGAAGGCTCGAGATGGATTCTCCCGTCTTAAGGAGCGTTTGCGCCGCAAACGTCCCGAGCGCGCAGAGGATCTGGGGTTGGATCAACTCAATTTGCTTTAACAGGTAGGGCTCGCAATTCAAGATTTCATCCGGTTTGGGCTGGCGGTTGGCGGGCGGCCGGCATTTTAAAACATTGGCGATGAAGACCTCCTCGCGCCTAAGGCCGATGGATTCAATGATTTTTGTCAGAAGCTGGCCCGCCGCTCCGACAAAAGGAAGCCCCTGCACGTCTTCTTCGTATCCGGGCGCCTCGCCGACAAACATCAGTTTTGCGCCGGCGTTGCCCGCCCCGAACACGACCTTTTTCCGTTTGGCCGCAAGTTCCCGGCATAAAGTGCACGTCTCCGCTTTTTCTTTTAACAGAAACCATTCCTTCTCAGGCGATCGGATTCGGTTTTGTTCCGGCGCTGGAACGGAAGGGGATTTTCGTCCGGCAGGATCGCTATAAATTTCTTCGATCCCGTCTTCTTTCAGGGATTTCAAAAAAAGACGGGCTTCTTTAGATTTCATGCGCCGCCTTTTTTAAAAGCTCTAAAATGAATGTGACGAGGTCATCGGCGGCATTGGGTTTTGCGAGTTGCTGAATCTCGGAATGTTTTGCCGCGAGGATTTCAGGGTGTTCAAAAATGACTTTGAGGATAAGAAAAATTTGATCCGGCTTTTCGATGAAAAAAGCGGCGTTGCGCGCTTTTAATAAATGGGCGTTGCGCGTTTCCTGGCCGGGAATCGGATCCATCACGACTATCGGGACGCCTTTGGCGAGGGCTTCGGTGGTGGTTGAGCCGCCGCATTTGGTGAGGATCAGGTCGCTGGCTTCCATCAGATCGGCCATAAAATGGACAAATCCGAAAACTTGAACGGGAAATTCAAAAGCCCGCGCGCGCAGCAGCGTATTCAATTTTTCATTCATTCCGCAGACGACAAAACATTGGATTTTATCTTTGAACGGCTCGAGGGCTTTTAATAAAAGCCCTTGCGAACCCAGGCCGAAGCTGCCGCTTGTGAAAAGAAGCGTCATCCTTTCCTTGGAAAAATTCCATCTTCGCAAGAGTTCCTCTTTGCGCCCCGAAGGCTTAAAGGCGTACGCGACCGGAATTCCTCCGGGATGAATCTGTTTTTCATCCACCCCGCGCTCTTTTAAGGCCATTTTTCCTTCCTCGCTCATCACCCAGTAAACGTCGGTCCCGTCATTGACCCAAAAGCTATGGGGATAAAAATCCGTAATGACCGTAACCAGCAGGGCGTTGAGTTCGCCTCTTTTTTTGGCGGTCGCAAAAAGTTCCGCGGAAAAAAAATGAGCGCAGATGATAACGTCCGGCCCTTGAGCGATAACCTCGCCGAGGAGCCTGGCGCCCGTGAGCCTGTTAAAAAAACGACGCAAAGGCCTTAAAAACCGGTAAATTCCGGGCCGGTCCAAGGTCTCATAGACCCAGCCCCAAATCTTGGGAAGGTATTTGACCGCATTAAAATAAACGGCAGGGTAGGACTTTTTGAAAAAAAAGGGGGTCGATTCCAGCGCGTCCGTGACTTTTACTTCGTCGGAAGAAAAGCCGCGCTTTCGAAAGGTCTCGGCGATGACTTCCGCGACCTGGCGGTGCCCGTGCCCGGCCGGGGCGTGAAAAATTAAAATTTTCATGGTAAAAGTTTTACGGCATCCGTGAGCGAATCGGCGATAAAATCCGGTTTGAATCTTCCCTCAAGCCGGGGTTCGTCAAAAATTCCGTGTCCGGTCCGTACAAAAATAGTCTTGATCCCGAACCGGACGCCGGCCTCCATATCGGTTGCCTTATCTCCTATCAAAAAAGTCCGCTGCGGATCATATTGTATCCCCTTCACGGCGGCCTGGAATAATCCGGTTTCGGGTTTGCGGCATTTGCAGCCTGCATTTTTGCCGTGCAGGCAGTAGTGCGAGGAGCGTATCCGGATACCCCGGCCGGCAAAGACTTCCAGCATCTTCCGGTGAATATCGTCTAAGGTTTCTTTGGAAAAAACACCGTCGCCGATGCCCGCCTGATTGGAAATCAAAATGATCCCGTAACCGCGGTCCGAGAGAATTTTAAGCCCCTCAAGCGCCCCGTTTTCAAATTTGAACTCCTCCCAGGATTTCACGTAATCGCCGATCGGGTCCACGTTGATGACTCCGTCCCGGTCGATGAAAATAATCTTCTCCATTGAAGTTTGGATTAACCCATACCGTAAAACCGCCTGATCACTTCGCAAACGCGGTCAATTTCTTCTTCTTTCATTTCAGGAAAGATCGGAAGCGAGAGGATTTCCTTTGCAAGCATTTCCGTAACCGGAAGGCGTTTCAAAGCCTTGGCAAACTCAAGGTAAGGAGGCTGCCGGTGGATTGGCTGCGGATAATGAACCCTCGTCGGCACCCCTTCTTCCTGAAGGAATTTTTGCAAAGGGCCGCGCCGGCGGTTCGGGACCCGGACCACGAAAAGATGATAAACGTGCCGGCCATCTTCCCGCTCATAAGGAAGAACCAGCGGCGTATCCTTTAGATTTTTTTTGTAACGCTCCGCGATCTTCCTTCGTTTTTCATTAAAGGAGTCCAAAAATTTCAGCTTGACGCTCAAAACTCCCGCCTGCAGCGCATCGAGGCGGCTCGTCCAGCCGAATTCCCAGTGCGGATCTTTTAGGCTCGTGCGTCCCAAATTGCCCAGCCGCCGGACACTTTCGGCGCGCGAGGCCTTCGAGGTCAGGACCATTCCCCCGTCTCCGATCGCTCCAAGGTTCTTCGTAGGATAAAAGCTGAAACAGCCCGCATCTCCCAGGGTTCCGGCTTTTTTATTCTTCCACAAGGCGCCGTGAGCCTGGCAGGCATCTTCAATGACTTTTAATTTTTTTTCTTTTGCCAGCGCAAGGAGCGGCTCCATATCCGCGGCCTGGCCGTATAAATGAACGGGTAAAATCGCGCGCGTCCGCCGGGTTAAAACTTTTTCGACGGAGGCGGGATCTAGAGTATAAGTCCGGGGATCCACGTCCGCAAAAACAGGCCGGGCTCCGGCATGAGAAATGCCAAAAGCGCTGGCGATAAAAGTGAAAGAAGGGACGACGACTTCATCCCCTTTTTCGATCCCGCAAGCCTTGAGGGCAAAAATCAAGGCGTCTGTCCCTGAACCTACGCCCACGGCATAGGGACTCCCGCAGAATCGGGCAAAAGCGTTTTCAAAGTCCCGGACGGCGCTCGACAGGACGTATTGGCCCGATTCTAAAACGTCCTTCAAAACCGTTTCGAGCTGCGAAGACAGCTCGCGGCGCTGGCGCGTAAGATCAAAATAAGGCACGGAAATTTTTACGGCCTCTTCTGCCATGAGTCTTTAGGAGCTCCCTTTTTTCTGCCGGGCTTTTTTCATTTCCCGGTATTTCGCGTAGGAGAAAAGCTGGTAAAGGCCGTGAAAGACGGACATCAAAAATCCCATAAACCCGGAACGCCAGCCTTTTTTAAGAAAATAATTTTTCAAAAACCGATCCGCGGTTTTGCGGAGGCTTGAAAACAGCGTAACCTTTCGTCCGTCCGCGATCCATTTGTCGGCTTCCAGGGTGGTCTCGCGGTTAAATTTTGCGATCCAATGCTCCAAATCCCGGCAGGAATAATGAAGGATATCGCCTTTCAGGAGGCCGCAGGCGCCTTCGTAAATGGCGCGGGGATGAACCCGCGCTTCCTCATAACGGAATTTTCCCCTGCGGAAAAGCCGCGTCTTGGCGGCCGGGTAATATCCCGCGCCCTGGACCCACTCCGTACCGATAAAAGTCTTGATCGGAATCGCGTAACAGATAAATTTTCCGTTATCCCGGCGGATCGTTTCGGCAATTTCGCAGGCCAATTCAGGGCTTACGCGCTCGTCCGCATCCAGGCTCAGCACCCATTCCTCCGTCGCCTTTTCATAGGCGAAATTGCGCTGCCTTCCTTCAATATCCATTGCGCGCTGAAAAATTTTATCCGTGAAAGGGCGGGCCTTTTCAACGGTCTTATCCGTGCTCATATCGTCGAGGACGACAATTTCTCTTGCCCACGCCGCACTCTTAAGGCATTCCTCGATCCGTTTTTCTTCGTTCTTCGCGATAATCACGACAGAGACAGGTGCTTTTTCCATGATTCGTTTCACTCCGGTTGCAAATGTTATTTAACTTCGAGCCCTCTAATACGCATTCCGATACGCCACAAAGGTCATAAACAAGATTTCGATGTCCAGCAAAAGCGACCAGTTTTCCATATAATAAAGATCATATTTAATCCGTTCCTGAATGGAAGTGTCTCCCCGGTAGCCGTTGACTTGGGCCCAGCCCGTGATCCCCGACTTGATTTGATGCCGCGCCATATACCGGGGTATCGATTCTCGAAACACCGTAATAAAATGAGGGCGTTCCGGGCGCGGGCCTACCAGGCTCATATCGCCCCGCAGCACATTGAAGAGCTGGGGCAGTTCGTCAATGTTCCACCGCCTCAGAAAATTTCCGATCCTTGTCCGGCGCCTATCATCCGGCTTTGCCCATACCGGGCCCGTTTCCTTTTCCGCGTCCACTTTCATCGTTCTAAACTTGATCAATGGAAAAATTTTCTGATCCCTGCCCATCCGTTCCTGAATGTAAAAGACGGGCCCGCCGTCGTCTAACTTAATAAGCAAAATCGCAAAAGACCAAACCGGAAGCGCGAGGACGCCCAAGAGCAGTGAAACCGCCAGATCAAAAGCTCTCTTCACGACGCAGTTCCACGGGTCATCCAGCGGAAGAGAGCGGAAGCCCAGCAGGGGCACGCGGCTCATGTATTCTACGTCGATCGACTGAGTCATCAGCCCGTAGAGGTCCGCGGCAAGTTTGAATTCAATCATCCGGTCTTCACATAAAGCGACAAGATCGGCGATCCTCTGCCTTGAGAACAGAGGATCCACAAGCACGACGCGGTCCGGTTTCAGCTCTTCAATGTATTTCTCGCACTGATCCGCTTCCCCGAGGATCGCGGCATCCTCCAAATGTTTGCCTGTAAGAGAGGCGTCTTTTGCCAGGACTCCGATCACTTGATGGCCGTAATGAGGATTGATGTTAGCCCACTGAATAATGTTCCGGGCATTGGCATTCACGCCGACGATCAGGACGCGGATGAGCTGCTTTTTCTGAATCTTCCGCCGGTATTCCCATTGGATCAGAAAATACCGCGCGAAACTTACCAAAAAAATGGAAAGAATCCACAAAGCGACAAGGTAAACGCGGGAATAACTCAATCCGCGGTACAAAAACGTAAAGGCCATGAGAATCACCACCGCAAACGTAATCGCCTTCATGACCATAAAGATTTCTTCGATGCGCCGCCTATGGCGCTGGGATTGATAAAGCCCATAAGCGCGGAAAAACCAAAGGTAGACGGGAATGATGACAAAAAGCGTATGCATATAATTCGAAAAGCCGGGCGCGCTCCCCCGGATAGGAATGACGCCGGCGATAAATCTAAAATGATAAGCGGCCACAAAGCTCAGCGTAATGGCGAGGGCATCGCAGACGACGGTGAGGAAGACAAAGCCTGCGTGTTTTCTAGCGGGCGACATAATCGGGCTGTTCCGTGATACGGGTTATAAAATTCTGCATCTGTTCTTTAAAACGGCTTTTGCTGAAGAAAAGGACTTCCTCGGAAATTTTATTGAAATCAAAAGTCTTTTTTTCAAATTCATAAATGGCTTGGATCACGGCCTCGGAGGTCTGTTCGTAAAAAAAGACGCCGGTCTTGACGCTTTCAAGCGCCCCGCCCTTCCCATAAGCAATCACCGGAGTCCCGCACGCCTGCGCTTCCAAAGGAACAATGCCGAAATCCTCTTCCGTCGGAAAAATAAGGGCGCGTGCGCCTGCGTATAAATCACGCAGTCTGGAATCGCTCAACGGCCCCAAAAAGAAAATAGAATCCTTTTTCCTCATTTTTTCATAATGGGCCGCCAGCGGTCCCGAGCCTGCAATCACGAGTTTCCGGTCGATTTGATTAAAGGCTTCAATCACGAGATCGACTCTCTTATAAGGGACAAAGGCGGAGACGACTAAGTAATAATCTTCCCTGGCTTTGTTTTTATTCAAATAAAACCGGCCGGTATCCAGGGGAGGATAGATCACCTCGGCCTCCCGACCGTAAAAATTCCTGATCCGCTGGCGTACATTCTGGGAATTGGCCGTGAAATGGTCAACATCTTTATTGTTTTCGAGGTCCCACTGCCGGAGGCGGCCAAGGATCCATTTCAATACCGGCTTGAGGAAAAAAGGCGCGGCGCCGAAATAATCCTCTTCAAACCCCCAGAGATAACGCATCGGCGTATGGCAGTAACAAATGTGCTTTGTCTTGGAATCCGGCAAGCGGACCCCTTTTGCGACGCAATGGGAGCTGGAAATCAGCAAATCGGCGGCTTCAATCCGCAAGGTTCGCATCACCTGCGGCAGGACCGGTAAAAGCCAGCGGTAAAATTCGAAAATCCCCGGGATGATCTGCAGGAAAGAACTTTTGATTTTCATGCGCGCCAGCGAAGGGCTGATTTTGTTCTTCCGGTAAAACAAAGTGTAAATCGTGGCGTCCGGGAATAGTTCGGCGAGGGCCTCCAGGACTTTTTCTCCTCCCCGCATATGAATCAGCCAATCGTGAACGAGAGCGACTTTCATGATCCGGAAAGCGCCTTGTCGTAAACTTCAAGGGTCTGATCCGCGGTTTGATCCCACCGGAACCGTGAAGCCTGCTGCCGGCCTTTCCGGCTCAGTTCTTCGCGCAGGCCCGAAATTTTCTCAAGTTTCACAATGGCGTCCCGGAGCTGGGAATCGGCGCACGAATCAATCAGGCAGGCCCCATCGCCCGCAATTTCCGGAACCGAGGCGGACCGGCAGGCAATCACGGCCGTCCCGCAGGCCATCGCTTCAAGAATCGTGAGCCCGAATCCTTCATAAAGCGACGGATGAATCAAGGCAAGGGCGCCGTTATAAAAAGCCACAAGCTCTTCCTCTTCGACGTAAGGAATATGAATAACCTCCGGCCCCGTTTTCAATTCCGAGAGATCTTCGTAACCCTTGGGATACTTTTTGTCCTTTTTTCCGATCAGTACGAGCGAGGCGTCGACCTTGGCCTCTTTTCGCAAATGCCGGAAAAGATGAAGGAGCCAAAGGACGTTTTTATGCGGCTTCAACATCCCGACATAAAGAAAAAAGGCGGGAGGCAAATGATATTTTTTCCGGATCGCCTCAACCGGCCCGCGCTCCTCCAGTCGGCGGAATTCCGGCGAGACCCCTTCATAAATCACGGAGATTTTTTCGGGATCGGCGTCAAAATAGCGCATAAGGTCGCTGCGCGTTTTCTCGGATACCGTGATGATGCGGTCTGCAATCTCGACTGCGCGCCGGAACATTTTCCCGGCGTAGAAGGCCTGTACCGGATTCAAAAAATCCTTTCTAAAAATCCAGTGGATGAGGTCGTGTACCGTCACGACAAGCCTCGTTTTGCCTTTGACAAAAGGGACATTGTAGTGAGGGGCGTGCCAGAGGTCGCATTCCTTCATTCGAAAAGGATACTCCAGCTGTTCGCTCACCGAATAAATTTTTGAATGAAAAGGCTTGAAGCGGAATCGTTCATTTTCAGTTTTCAAACGAGCTTTCCCGAATAAAACAATTTCCCAATCCGTCGGAAGGCGCCGGCTTCCGAGGTGAGTCAAGAGCCCCTTAAGATAAGTCCCGATCCCCGTGTTGTGGAGCATCCGGGTATCGATTCCTATACGGCGTTTCGTCACGGGACCGCTCCCGGCGCGGCATTTTTTTCAAGCGGAGAAGGATCCGCCGCCTGCCGGGCCTGTGAAAGCTCATTCAAAACGGATTTTACAGCGCGCAAGACTTCGTCGACCGAGATCTCTTCCATACATTGATGATGCCCCAGCGGACACACGCGGGCTTCGCAAGGTGAGCACGAGACCGCGCGCCCGATCAGGCGAAGCCGGGGGGACCAGGGACGCCAGGCCTCCGCGAGATTAGTCCCGCTAAAAATCGAAACCCCATACTTTCCCTGCGCCGCGGCAATGTGCGCAGGCCCCGAATCGTTGCCGATGAAAAGATCGCAGCCGGCGATTAATACGGGAAGATCGCCGATTGACGTTTCGCCGCGCAAGTCGAGGATCTCGCCGCCGCACTCCGGCATAAAAATTTTCTTTTCTTCGCTCGTTCCCGCGAGAATGATCCGCCCGAGATTTTCTTCGCGGATTTTTTCAATCAGCCGCTGGAATCTTGCAAGCGGCCATTGCTTCGAAGGGCAGCTAGCGGCGGGGTGAATCAAAATCCGCCGGCGGCCGTCTTGGGGAATCATTCCCGTCCGGGCCCAGAATTCTTTTTTCCGGGCCTCCGAATAAAGAAACGGTTCCGGCTTCAGCTCAAAATGCTTCCTGAAAAACTTGAGCAATTCCGCATTCAGTTCAACGCGGTGCTTCCGGGGATCATAAAGCCCTTGATGGCTCAAAAGAAATCCTCCGCCGGTGATTCCAAAACCCAGCCGCAAAGGAATCCCCGCCAGAAACATCAGGAGAATATTCCGCAGATCCCCCCGGAAATCAATCGCGAGGTCATAGTTTTTTTTCTTCAGGATCTCGAGCAGCGAAAAAAATCCGGCCCACTGGATTTGCGGCTTCACCGATTTTCCAAACCAATGATTTTTCGCCGCCAGAATTTCTCCGGGGGCCGCAGAGTCTTTTAAAAGAGGCGCGGTTTCTTCGGAGACTAGGAGGTCGATTCTAGCCTCGGGGAAAATCCTCTCAAGCGCCTTCAGCGCAGGCCGCGTCATCACAACATCGCCTAAATGATCAAGACGGATCACGAGGATCCGTTTGACTTTTTCAAACGTCAGGTGGCCCGAAAAACACCTTGCCGGAAAAAAGAAGAGCCCGCCAAGGGCATCGAACAAAAACGCCGTTAAGCGCTTATGCCAGCGCCTATAAACATAAAAAGGCCTTTGCATTTAAAGAAGACTGCTCCTTCGAAGGGTTGCAACCGAACCGGCGCGGCCTGGGATCATTCAAAATAAGGTGTAAATAAAAGGCGCTACCGCCGAACTTTGAGTCAGGACAATCAAGGCTCCAAGCAGCAAGAGGACAATCACAATAGGGGCCAGCCACCATTTTTTCCGCGCCTTCAGGAAATCCCAAAATTCTTTGACAATTGAAAATTTGCTCATTCTCTTCACCCTTGGGTTCTCTTTCTATTGAAACTGTTTCTCATAATTTTCCTTTGGCGCTTCTTTTTGTTTGCGGATCATCCAGTAACTGTTCACGTCTTCACGGAAGGCCGTATTCAGGAATTTTTTTCCGGAAAGCCTCGCCAGCTGCGCAATCGGCGTGATCAATCCATAAAAAAGCACGGTGAGAATGATCCGAGTCATCACCCAGCCCATCAGGAGGGCCAACGTCATCCAAATTTTCTGGATGGGTTTTAAAAACTGCGGAGCCAAAAAACCGAAGGCCAGAAAGAAACTCGAAACACTCAGCCCAACAAAAGAATGGGCCTTGCCGCGCCAAAAGAGAAAAGCCCCCGCGAGCCCGAAAAAAACTCCAAGCGTTACTGCGAAGGAGCGCAAATCCTTCTTCGAGCTTTTGATTGTCTTGATCTCATCCAGAAGCATTTTAGTCACGCTCGAATTCTCTCAGCCGGCGGATCTCTTTGCCGAGAGGTTTTTGCCCCGTTTTTTCCAAAAGGAAATTCTCCAAGAGAAGAAAATCCATATTCGTCCGCATAAAACACAGGTAGGCGTCTTCGGGCGCGCAGACGATCGGCTCGCCGCGGACATTAAACGAAGTGTTGATCATCACCGGGCAGCCGTATTTTTGATCAAAAGCGGACAGTACCCGGTAAAACAAAGGATTGTCCTCTTGATCCACGGTTTGAATACGCGCCGAATAATCCACGTGCGTGACGGCGGGAATCGGCGAGCGGAGCGTATTGATTTTCGCCAATCCAAAAAGTCTATTTTCTTCTTCGGTCATTTCACGGCGCATTTCCTTCCGCACAGGGGCGACAAGCAGCATATAAGGGCTTTCGGCGGTCATTTCGAAATAATCCGAGACCTTTTCCCTTAGGACGGCCGGGGCAAAGGGTCGGAAACTTTCGCGGAATTTGATTTTTAAATTCATCGTTTCCTGCATTTGGGGCGACCGGGCGTCTCCGATAATCGACCTTCCCCCCAACGCGCGGGGGCCGAATTCCAGACGGCCGCGAAACCAGCCGATTACTTTTTCCTGCGCGATCAAATCGGCGATCGTTTGCGGAATCTCTTCCTCCGTGAGTTCTCGAAACGGGATATTTTTAGTTTGCAAAAAACTCCGGATTTCGTCCCGGTCAAACGAAGGCCCCAAGTAGGAGCCGCCCATTAAATCTTTTCCGCCTTCCGCTTTTCTGGGATTGTCCAAGTAGTGATACCACACAAAAAGCGCGGCCCCCAGCGCGCCCCCCGCATCCCCCGCGGCTGGCTGGATCCAGATACTTTTAAAAGGCCCTTCGCGCAAGATTCGCCCGTTGGCCGTGCAATTGAGCGCAACCCCGCCGGCCAAACAGAGGTTTTCTTCGCCCGTGGCTTGATAAATATGCCGCGACATCCGGAGCATGACCTCTTCGGTGACTGCCTGAATCGAGCGGGCAATGTCCATATCCCGCTGCGTGAGACGGGACTCGGGCTTGCGGGCCGGCGCTCCAAAGAGCCGCTCAAATTTTTTATTGATCATCCGAAGGCCGACGCAATAATCGAAATAATCCAGATTCAGGTGGAAGGACCCGTCCTCTTTAAGGTCCATCAATTCCGAAAGGATCAAGTCCTTATACTTCGGTTCACCGTAAGGGGCCAGCCCCATAAGCTTGTATTCTCCGGAATTGACCTTGAATCCGGCGTAATAAGTGAAGGCCGAGTAAAGCAGGCCCAAAGAATGCGGAAATTTAATCTCGGCAAGCAGCCTCAGCTTGTTTGCGCTGCCGATCCCGTAACTGGCGGTCGCCCATTCCCCAACGCCGTCAGCCGTCAGGAGAGCTGCCCGGGAATAAGGCGAAGCGAAAAAGGCGGAAGCGGCGTGGGATTCGTGGTGCTCCGTAAAAAGGATTTTGCCTTCGAAACCAAGCGCTTCGCGTATGATTTCCTTGACCCAGAGTTTCTGTTTGATCCACAAGGGAATCGCCTTAATGAACGAAGCGATCCCTTGCGGCGAAAAAGCGAGGTAGCTTTCGAGAATCCTTTCGAATTTAACGAAAGGTTTCTCATAAAAAGCAACGAAGTCTAAATCTTTGGCTTGTATTCCTCCGGCCTTAAGGCAATATTGAATGGATTTTTCCGGAAAAGCGGCGTCGTGTTTCTTTCGTGTGAAGCGCTCCTCCTGAACGGCCGCGATAATTTTTCCGTCCTGGACAAGACAGGCCGCTGAATCGTGGTAAAACGCCGATAAGCCCAAAATCTTCATAAGCAGGAACTTCCTTATAGCTTTGGAGTAAGAAATTCAAAGGATACAAACTTTAAGCGGCGCATTCAAGCCCGTTTTCACGATGCCGGTAAGCAAGCTGAAGGCCCATTAAAAACCAAAACGTCAGCGCGGGCTGCTCATTGTGGAGGACGGTATCCACAGCGCTAAAAACTAAAAAACTGAAGAGTCCCGTCAATAAGGCTAATCGAAACCTATGATCCCAAGGCGGGCTTTCAAAAGGCTGAAAACTATAAAAAAAGTATGCGAATAAAAAGATTAGGAAAAAAAGGAGGCCCGGCAGGCCGGTCTCGGCGGCCATCTGCAAATACCCGTTGTGAGCATAATAATTACGCACGCGCCAATTTTGGGTCCGGTCATATTTCTGATGGGCTACGGCATAAGTGTTAATTCCCGTCCCAAAAATCGGTTTGGCGCGGATCACGTCAACGGCCCTCCGCCAAAGATAATAACGTTCCACCAAGGATTGCTCTTTGAATTCAGAATCGAGGTGGATCAGCATACCTTTCGGCAAAAGGCAGGCGCCTCCCAGGAACGCGGCGAGAAAAAGAACCAGCCACAAAAATTTGCGGCGGATCAAAAACATGAAAACAAGCGCGGCGCCGAAAGCAAGGAAAGCCCCCCGTGAACGCGTAAGAAGCAAAAGGCCCAGGGATCCGGAAAACACGAGCAGCGCCAAACAAGACCGCCTGAGATCTTTCTCCGCCTTACGATAATAAAGCCCCAAAAGGCCCAAGTAAGGCAGGATGCAAATCAAATAAGAAGCAAATTTTCCGTAGCTCCCGAAGGAGGCCGCAATACGGCTGCCCGCCCTTGAGTGCACGACCCAATGCCCCCTTAAAAAATCCTTCTCAAAGCAATATTGAAAAATACCGTCAAGCAGAATCACCCAGGCGACGAAAAGAAAAACTTTTTCGAACTTCCGGATCCCTTCGCGGGTCCGGAGCAAATCCGCCGTCATAAGGAACAGAAGGAGTTGCTGTAAAATTTTAGTGATTCCCCGAAAACTTTTTGACGGGTATTCGGAGACAGGCCAGGATAAAAAAATCCACAGGAGAAATACGGCTAAAGGGATCCAGATGATTTTGGGCATCCCGTCCATTCTGAAGTTCTGCGGGATCTTCCAGACGCACCAGGCGGCCAGCGCGACGACGAAACTGATTTCAGCAAGCGCGGGAGAGAACGTCAAAGCCGCCCACAATACAAAAATTGCGTAGAGCGCCAAATCGTGAAATTTCATAAAAACTTCCGCCCTTGGAGCTTTAAGTTTCATCGGCAATCGAGGCGGAGGAATTTCCGGTATTTCAAAAAATCGTAATAGGAAGATAAAAGCGAATATTGAAGCCCCGCCATTCCATCCAGCAATCCTCCTTTCCAAATATAGAGCATAAAAAACTTCGCCGCGGGACGGAGAAAAAGATCAAAAAAAGTCGCTCGCGTTTTTTTGACGGACATGACCTCAAGCTCAAGAGGGATATATTGATTCAGCTTTTGTTTATAATGATCAAAGTCCCGGGTGCTTTTATGAACCAAAGCATTTTTTAGTTTCCGGACCGGGAGCGTGGTGACCACGCGCTCGTGGACAGGCTGCTCGAAATGAACCTTCCCCCGGGGAAAGAGCCTGACCGGATAATCATCCTGGGTGCCGCTGAACCTTAACCTCTTGGCGAAAAAATAGGTCAGCCTTTTGACGGCATAGACGCGGTCAGGGCCGGAAACGTTTGCCAGTTCCCTGATCTCGCGGGCCAGGGCTTCGGGCACCCGTTCATCCGCGTCGATAAAAAAAACCCAATCGCCCGAAGCGCGGGCCAGCGCAAAATTCTTCTGCGAGGCGAAGTCCTTAAAAGGATTTCTAAAAATGTGCGGGCTGTAACGGCCGGCCCGCTCCAATGTCCGGTCGGTGCTTCCGCTGTCCACAAGGACAATCTCATCGGCAAATGCCGCGGAGCCAAGGCATTCCTGGATGTTCGCTTCTTCGTTGTAAGCAATCAAGACGGCGGACAATTTCATCGTTTCCATTGAATCCTAAGCGCGGCCAGGAACCCCTTCGCAAAAGCCGTGCGGCCTCTCAGCAAAGCCGCGAAGATCCTGAGCGGTAAAAAGGCCAGATGGGATATCCAAAAGCGCGGGCCTGAGAAATTTTTCCACATGAAAAGAAAAGTATTGCGGTGAGCCATTTCGGCGATTTTGGACGGGCCGAATCTTTTTTTAAAACTCGCCTGGCCCATATGGTAAACAACGCTTCGAGGTTCATAATAAAGCCGATAACCGGCCCGCCGCGCGCGCAGGCATAAATCCACGTCCTCCATAATTCCGGGCAAATAGCGCTCATCGTATCCTCCCAAGGCCAAAAACTTCTCGCGTGAAAAAGCGCCGAAGCCGGAAGTGAAAGTCTCCGAAGGGATCAAGGCCTCTTTTTCGTAATCCGGATAACGCGCTTCGCAGCGAAAAATCCCGCACCGCATTCGGCCCTTGCTGCGCCCCGCTTCGACGCGGCGGCCGTCAAAACTCATCACGCGCGGAGCCGCCAGGAATGTCCCGGGGTCCGAAAGAAATCTCTCTGCCAAGGGATCAATAAAGTCCGCCTCAACGCGAATATCATTGTTTAATAAAATCACAACAGGCTCTTCAATTTTAGGCAGGTATTCATTGTAAGAGCAAAGAACCTTATTGGCCGGAGCTGTTTCAATCTTTATCTCCGGAAAAGTCCGCCGTACGTAATCCAATCCCTGATCCTGGCTTTGATTGTCCAAAAGAGTGATCGGCACAGGCGAACTCGCCGTCTTTGCGGACTCGACGATACTGGGAAGGCAAAGCGGAAGAAGGGTTTCACCATTATAATTTAAAATGACAATCCGGACTTGACGGCTCAAGAAGACGCGGCCTGAACGGCTTTCTCTTTAGTTTGCGGACTGGTCCGCAGAATGCGGGCGGGCAATCTTACCCCGAATGGTCCCATCGAATGTTCATACCTTATGGCCGGGACGCCGGGATTAAAAGGGATATTCAATTTCTGACGGATATCCCGTTCCACAAAATCCCGTAAGCCGACCAAGCCCTCGGAATCCAGGAAATCCGTAAAGACATAAGCCTTATAGCCCCCGTCCGGATCGCCTTTATAGTAATCCGCAACTTCATTGTAATCGACCGCCAGGCTGTAAAGGCGGTCTCCTGTTTTTGCGTAGGTGTAGCCCCAAACGTTTTCGCGCTTCGGATCGCGCCCGGCGAAATCATAATAAGGCGTTCCGGGATAAGTGGTGATAATCGTGACGTTAAAATCATCGGGCTGCACTTCAAGGAGCCAGTCGTGGGTTTCCATAATTGTTTCTTCGCTCTCCCCCGGATGGCCGATGGAGATTAAGGTCTTCACCTTGAGGCCGTGCTTTTTGGCGATTTGAACCGCTTGACCTTTTTATCGAATCTTTTTGATTTAACTGAATATGCTGTAATAGCTTACCCTAAAATAAGCCGAGCGCAACCTTCTTTTTAACCTTTCCCTAATGAGAACCCCGAACCGTTTCTTAAATTGTGCCCAGAATGATCCCTTCTCCCCAACTTACTTTTATTATCCCCGTTCATAATGAGGAGTTTAACATCCGCGGAGTCTTCCGTGATTTGTACGCCGTTTTGGAGAAGCATCCGAAATGGAAATGGGAAGTCATTGTGATCAAAGGCGGAGGCGGGACAATACCCGCCAAGTCATGCTCGAACTATACCTAACGAAATTGAGAATGCGAAACATTCAGGCCGATGATCTGAACGTTTTCGGTCAGCAAGGACCATTTTCACTGCGGTAGGTATCGTCACGGAGTCTTTCAAGCTTTTGCGGATAAGGCGATTTTGAGTTCTGGTATTGATAAGGATTTCCGCTGCCGTTGTAAGCGAAAAGATTTCCTCTTCCGTAAGCGTCAAGGGTTCTTTGGAAAAGAGGCTGGTTTCCGGTTTGAGGCGAAAGCAGGCGCGAGCCTTCTTGAATCGCCGGAGCGTTGAGCGGAGGAGCGCGGCCGGGAGCCGATTCGATTAAAGGCGAAGGAAGGCTTTGCGGCGAAAAACCTTGAAGGAAGCGCTGCTTTAAGGCATCAACTCCGGCGTGAACCACAGTCCCGACAAGAGATTCGACAAGAGAGTTGATCTTTCCTTTCCCGCCTTGTTTGTCTATCCTGCCTCCCGTGATGACCGCCACTAAAGCATCCGTGACGACCTTCTCAATCTGAGTCTGGAGAGGATTGGCGCTCCTGGGCAAGGACTTGGAAGCATTGAAATATTTCGTCCAGGAATCGCCGGCTTCAGAATTAAAAAATCGAGCCCCGTCCGGCAAGGGACGGCCGATCTCGATTCCGGCCCGGAAAGGGAGTGGACGCTCTTTAGCCGAAAGCCCCAAGCTTTGCTTCAAGCGCTCAGAGATTTCTTTAAATCCCTGCTCTCTTAAATTCTGGAAAATATTCCGCGAGTTCTGGATCAGGCCCGCTTCAGAAAATAAAGAGGCTGGAGAGGACGTAGAACCAGCTAAAGGCAGCGGGCTCATTGGAAAACTCAAGACAATCTGCTGAAAAGAAAAAGTGAAGAGAAGGAGAAAGGCGGGAAGCGAAAAAAGTTTTCGATTCATTTCAATGTGAAGGATTCAAACCGGAAGGCTCCACGCCAATTTTGCGAAGAGAACGACTCCCACCGCCAGCCCCAGCCCATAAATCCAATTTTTTATTCCTTTCATAGGTGACCTCAAATTCGTTCATCAGTCGGGAGGAAGGAAATGATACTTGGAACGAATGAAATGACTCTGGAATTTAACGATCTCGGTTTTGCCTTCGTAAGAGACTTCCACTTCAAAGGCGATGTCAAAGGACTTGACCTCTTTGGGGATGTCGAGGATCAGTTCAATTCCATTTAATCCGTGGCGTTCCACAATTTTTTCTTTCACAATTTCATCAGGCGCTTTAAATTCTCGGTAAATCTCTTTATCTTGATCATAGTAACGGCCGTGCAAATAGCTGACATTGGTAATAGGTTCGATATTCAAAACGTAAAACCTTACCAGACGAAAGAACGAAGGAGATGATGCGTCATTCATTAAATCAATTCTTGTCCGAAACTTCCCAATATAAGGCTCAGTAGGAGTATACGGTCGTTTGGGAGGAGGAGGAATTTCCTTGGGCAGCCAAAAGCGGATCATTCCAGCTTCAAATGGTAATTCAATAACATCAATATCCTTCCCCCAGAGACTCCCTTGTGCTTTTTTTAATTCCTGAAGCTTTTCCGGCCGGACGAAGATATCGTAGTAATTACTTTGAGCGCAGCCCATGGGCGCTGAAGTTACCATTGCGGAGAGGAGAAAGAAAGAAATTTTCGTGAGGAAAGTCTTCATCGTATTCTTCCTCTCACCTGAAGTTCGTCAAGGCACAATCTGCCCCCAAAAATTCCGCCCGCTCCCCTGCGGCTTGCACAGCTTCCGACATATTCAACCCCGTGGCTCAAAAATCCAAAGGGATTGGCGTTGCTTTCGCCGTCAATATGGACAAGCGACACTCCGTATCGCCCCATAATCTCGGTGAAATGAACGCCTTGGCTTCCGATCCGGAATTGAGCGAGCGAATTGCCGAATTCATCCAAGACCCGGTTGTGGGCCCCTGTGAGCATCCGGTCTTGATAAAATTTTGACGTGTACGTCTCAACAAAGCGATAAAAGTCCTTCAGGCTTTGGGTCTTCGCAGGGGGAGTGCGGATGAGGTAGCCATCTTGGGACTCTGCAAGGTAACGGAGCGCATCTTTGGTTCTAAATGAATTTCTTGCTCCCGTTGGTAGGTCACCAAGCCACTTATCAAAATTCGCCGCCCTGTTTCGATCGACGAAGATTTCCCTCTGATCCAGTCCGAAGAAATCAAAGGTCTCTTGGGTTGTCCACCGATCCCACACCGTGTTCTGGACAAGCTCGCGCTGGTA
>JAHFHG010000036.1 GCA_023247035.1 Candidatus Omnitrophota bacterium | reverse complement strand
AGGTCGCCGCCCGTTCCGTAAGAAGAGGCTCCTCGACGTCGCCTCTACGGAACTCCCTTCGAGTCCTCTTAAAAAAATGGGCGGTAGAGGACTCGAACCTCTGACCTCTTCCATGTCAAGGAAGCGTTCTAACCAACTGAACTAACCGCCCTTGTGCTGAAGAGGTGACACTATAACTCACCCTAACGCTAGACGCAAGAGTGAGAAAGAAGATTCAAAAAGAATTTCAGGATTGAAAGCCGTGCTGAAAATGGTTGAAATCAAAAGAGGAGTGTGATATTCGTTATGCCCATTAGTCAAGGAGGGTTGAATGTCGAGAGATCATAAAAAAAGACTGAAGCGCAAAAAGCGGCAGGCTCGCTTGAAAAGACTCCGCAGGGGAAAAAAAGCCGCCCAGAAATCCGAAGCCCCAAAAGAAGCCCCAAAAATAGAGAGCCAGCAGCCTGCAGCCAAGAACGCCTAATCTCAAAAATCAATAGAACAATGAAAACCGGTTGCTTTGCGAGGAGAGAAATTGTAAGATACTCCCCTTCCATGAGATGCGAAAGGATAGGGGATCATTTTTAGTTGCCTTCAAGTATGACAAAAGCAAGTCCTGAGGATCTCCTCCGTTTACGCCACTCCACGGCCCACATCTTGGCTCAAGCGGTTCTAGAACTGTTTCCGGGCACCAAACTGGCGATCGGTCCGGCCATTAAAGAAGGTTTTTACTATGACTTTGACAGGGACGAGGCCTTTGTCGAAGAGGATCTCGTAAAGCTGGAAATGAAAATGCAGGAAATTATTAATGAAGGGCAAGCCTTCAAACAGCGGCCTGTTACGAAGGACGAGGCGAAATTTTTTTTTGAGGAACGCAAGCAGCCTTATAAGTTGGAAATTCTAGACGGATTAAAAGACGGAGATATTACGTTCGTTCAGAACGGGCCCTTTATCGATCTCTGCCGTGGAAATCATATTCACAGCACGCAAGAGGTGAAGGCCTTCAAATTATTGTCGGTGGCCGGAGCCTATTGGCGCGGAAGCGAGAGAAATAAAATGCTGCAGCGGATTTACGGCACGGCATTTTATGAAGCCAAAGAGCTCGAAGATCACCTGCGCCGTCTCGAAGAAGCGAAGAAACGCGATCACCGGCGCCTCGGACGCCAGCTCGATCTTTTCAGCTTTCACCAGGAAGCGCCGGGAATGCCCTTTTACCATCCGAAGGGACTGGCGCTTTACGAAAATTTGATCCGTTATTGGCGCGAGGAACACCGTCGCGAAAAATACGAGGAAATTAAGACGCCCGTGCTTTTAAAAGACGAATTGTGGAAACAGAGCGGGCACTATAATCATTATAAAGAAAATATGTTTTTCTCCCAAGTCGACGAGGGCAGCTACGCCGTGAGACCGATGAATTGCCCCGGCAGCACCTTGGTTTATCGAAGCCAGCAGCGCTCTTACCGGAACCTTCCGCTGAAACTCGCCGAGCTCGGCCTCGTGCACCGGCGCGAGCTGTCGGGAGTTTTGCACGGACTTTTCCGCGTCAACGCCTTTACCATTGATGACGCGCATATTTTCTGCACCGAAAATCAAATTGAAGAGGAAATATCAGGCTGCATTGCTTTGATCCTCCGGATTTATAAAACGTTTGGATTTTCTACAGTGCAAATCAGCCTTTCCACGCGCCCCCAGGATTCGATGGGCAGCGACGCGGTTTGGGAGAAGGCGATTAACGGCCTCAAAGGCGCGCTTGCGCGGAATTCTATCGAATACCAGCTTCACGAAGGCGGCGGCGCGTTTTACGGCCCCAAAATTGATTTTGAGATTACGGATTCCATCGGACGGGACTGGCAGTGCGGGACCATCCAGCTTGATTTCCAAATGCCCGAACGCTTCGGTCTTTCTTATGCCGATTCCGATAATCAAGAAAAACGGCCGGTGATGGTCCACCGTGCGGTCTTTGGATCGGTTGAGCGGTTTTACGGAATTTTGGTTGAACATTATGCAGGCGCTTTTCCCCTTTGGCTTGCGCCGGTTCAGATTCGTATCTTAACGATTTCCGATAAACATATCCCGTACGCCCAGAGCGTGGCCGCTCGGCTGCGCGGAAAAAAATTCCGGGTGGAAGAAGATTTCACTTCTGAAAAAATCGGATATAAAATCCGCGAAGCCGAACTGCAGAAAATCCCTTACGTTTTTGTGGTGGGCGAGCGGGAGGCCCAGCAAGGCCAGGTCGCGGTCCGGCAGCACGGGCGCAAGGATCTCGGCCCCCAGGCGCTTGAAAAGGTTGAAATCGAACTGCAGCAGGAAATCGATTCGAAATTTAGCGGTCTCCAAAAAACCGAAACCCACAGCAACTAAAAAACAAAGGAGGTTCATTGAATCAGAATTCCAAAAAGGTCAGATATAATGATTATATCCGCGTTCCTCAAATACGCCTCATCGGAGCCAAGGGGGAACAAATCGGAATTGTCCCCGTCCAAGAGGGCCTAAGGCTGGCGCAGGAAGAAGGCCTGGATTTGATTGAAGTCGCCCCGCTGGCCAAGCCGCCGGTATGCAGGGTATTGGATCTCAGCAAATACCTTTATACCTTAAGCAAGAAGGAAAAAGAGGCCCGCAAGAAGCAGAAGGTCATTGAGGTCAAAGAAATCAAAATGACCTGTAAAATCGAAGAACACGATTATCAGACGAAATTAAGAAATGCGCGAAAATTTATTGAACGCGGCGACAAGGTCAAGCTGACGTTGTTCTTCAGGGGCCGCGAGATTACCCATTCGGAGCTCGGGCAGCGCATTATTGCCCGGTTTACCGAAGATTTAGCCGATGTCGCCGAGGTGGAACGAAATGACGGGCTGGAGGGAAACGCGATCCACCTTTATTTTACAGCCGCCGCCGGACCTAAAAAGAGTTCGGCCAAGGCCGGTTCGGAGGCTGATTCAAAAGAGTCCGATTCAAAATTGCAATCCTAGAAAGGGAAGTTTATGCCGAAACTGAAAACAAACAAGGCGGTCAAAAAGCGCTTTAAGATCACGAAGAATAAAAAAGTCCTTTCTTCTAAATCCTTCAGAAGACATCTGATGGGGGACAGGACAGCGAAAAAAAAGCGCCAATCCCGGGGCTGGCGGAATGTCGATCCAACGGATAAGAAGCGCATTCAATTGTTATTACCTTATGACCGTTAAGCCGGGCCACATTTAATTGACTGTCTTGAATCCAAGGAGTTTTTATGCCGAGAACAACGAATAGTCCAGCATCAAGAAGACGCCGCAAAAAAGTTTTGAAACGGGCCAAAGGCTTTGTCAGTGGAAGGCGCAAGCTTTTCCGGACCGCCCACGAGACCGTGATGCGGAGTATGGCCTTCGCGACAAGGGACCGCAAGCAGAGAAAGCGTCAGTTCCGCCGCTTATGGAATGTCCGGATCAATGCCGCGTGCCGGGAATTGGGGACGACCTATTCCCGGTTTATCGCCGGACTTAAGCGCGCGAAGGTTTCACTTGACCGCAAGTCGCTGGCCGACCTCGCGGTTCGCGACCTTAGCGCCTTCAAAAAATTAGTGGAACTCGCAGCCGGGAAAAATGGCGGCTAGCGGCCTTCCCGCTCCTTCCAAAAAATCCAGACGCACGAGGCCCTCCCATGGATTTCACGCCATCCCAGATTGAAGAGGAAGCGAAGCAGCAACTTCTTTCCGTTCACTCGGCCGAAGAATTGGAGGCGTTCCGCGTCGCTTTTCTCGGCAAACGAAGCAAGCTGGCCCGCGCGATGGAGGAGCTTAAAAATCTCGGCGCTGAAGAGCGCAAAGAGCGGGGCCGGGAGTTTAACCATTTAAAGCAGTTTCTTCAGGATTCGATTCACTCCCGAAAATTGTCCTTCAACTCAAGCCGGGAAGCGGCAGCGGATTTTGACGAAAGCCTTCCTCCGATCGAGCCGTTGAAGGGTAAAATCCATCCGATCCCGCAAACAATTTCCGAAATTTCCGGTATTTTCGAGAAACTCGGTTTTGAAATTGTGGATGGGCCCGAGATCGAAACCGAATTTTATAATTTTACGGCCCTCAACATCCCTTTGGAACATCCCTCGCGGGATTCCTTTGATACCTTTTATACTACCGACGGCCGCCTCTTGAGATCCCAAACCTCGACCGTTCAAATCCGCGTGATGCAGGCCCGGAAACCTCCGCTGCGGGTCATTGCACCGGGGCGCGTTTACCGTCCGGACGAAGTCGATGCCAGCCACTCGTTTATGTTTCACCAGATTGAAGGGCTCATGGTCGATGAGCAGGTGACGTTTAGCGATCTGAAAGGCGTGCTGCATCTTTTCCTGCGCGAGCTTTTCGGCCCGGAAATAAAACTCCGTTTCCGCCCGCATTTTTTTCCTTTTACGGAGCCGAGCGTCGAGGTCGATATCCGGTGGGACAAGGGCTGGCTTGAAATCCTGGGGGCAGGCAGCGTCCACCCTCACGTTTTTGAGGCCGTCGGATATGATCCCAAGAAGCTTCAGGGCTTTGCCTTCGGGCTCGGTGTTGAGCGGATTGCAATGCTCCGGCTCGGGATCTCCGATATCCGGCTTTTTTACGAAAATGATATCCGTTTCCTGAGGCAATTTTAAATGAAGATCAGCGCCCATTGGCTGCGGGATTTTGTCGAGCTTTCTCCGCCGCTTGAGCGGATTGCCGAGCGCTTGACAATGGCGGGGCTTGAGGTCAAAAAGATGACGCCTTCCCCGGACCACAAAGACGTGATCTTTGAAATCGAAGTTACCCCCAACCGTCCGGACTGGCTTTCGCATTTTGGCGTCGCGCGCGAAATTGCAGCGGTCGAGAATCTTTCGCTCAAATCCCCGGCGATTGAAAAGGCCGCCGGCCGCCCGCTTCCGAGCGGCTGGAAGATTCACCTTCGCGAGGCCGAAGGGTGCCCTTACTATACGGGCGTCTACATCGAAGGGATTCCTTCTATTCTTCCGACTCCGGAGATCATTCGGGAGCGGCTTGAGAGCTGCGGAATGCGCTCGATCAATTTTATTGTGGATATCACCAATTATGTGCTTCTGGAAACGGGCCAGCCCCTGCACGCTTTCGATGCCGATCTTTTCAAAAGCCGTGAAATCCAAATCCGCCGCGCCAAGGCAGGCGAACCATTTCTGGCGATCGACGGCTCCGCTTTGAAATTGGAGCCGGCCGATTTGGTCATTGCCGACAGTGAATCGGCGCTCGCGCTTGCGGGCGTGATGGGAGGCAAAGAAACCGAGGTCAACGCGCGGACGCGGAACATCTTTCTGGAGTCCGCATTTTTTAATCCGCGCTGGGTGAGGCAAACTTCGCGGCGTTCGGCGCTTTCGAGTGAATCTTCGTACCGGTTTGAGAGAAGAGTCGATCCCGCGGGCGTTGATGGGGGCCGCGACCGGGCCCTGACGCTCATCCAGCAATATGCCCAGCCCCGGTTTATCAGCGGTGTTTTGAGGGCAGGGCAGCCTCCGCTCCCCGCGCGGGGCCGGATCCATTTGACTTTAAGCGAGATCGAACGCCGGTTAGGATTAAAAATAAAATCCTCCCAAGTAGCCTCGTTTTTGACGCGGCTTCAGCTTGAGGTCAAGCCGGATTCCCAGGAAAGTTTCAATGTGGCCGTTCCTTCATTTCGGCCCGACCTCCAGAATCCCGTTGATCTTATCGAGGAAATCGCGCGCCTTTACGGTTACGAAAATATTCCCGAAACCTTGCCGGTGCGCCCCTTGAGCGGCGTAAAAAAAAATCCCCTTTTCAACCTGGAGGAGAAGGCGCGGAATTTTTTTTCCGGGCAGGGTTTTTATGAAACCGTATCCTTCAGCCTCATTTCGCCGATCGGCCTTGATCCTGAAGCCGACTTGCAAAACGCGATCCGGATCAACAATCCGAAAAACCAAGATCTGAACTGGATGCGGCCCGTTTTGCTTCCGAGCCTTCTTTCCGCGGTTCAGCGCAACCGGTACGCCGGCATTCAGGCGATTCCTCTTTATGAGATCGCCAATACTTATTCTCTGGATACAAGCCGCCAGATCCGCGAAGAGCGCAGCCTGGGGATCGCAATGTCAGGCGCGGTGCGCGGCAAAAATTGGATCGACCCCCAGCGGGCGGTGACGTTTTACGATTTGAAGGGATTTGTTTGCGCGTTTTTAAAAGAGATCGGCATTGAAGATTTTGCGTTCGGGCCGGTTCAGAAAACTTTTTTCTCTCAATCCGTATCCCAGGAAATTGAAATCCACTCGCAAATTCGCTCGCAAATCCGCTCGCAGGCCGCCGGAATGCTCGGTGAAGTGAAGCCGGGCCTTCTTCGTACCTGGGATCTTGAACTTCCCGTCTTTTTTGCGCAATTGTCGTTAGCGAATCTCGTTCCGTGGCTTAACGTTCAGAAAAAGTTTCGGGAATTGCCCCGTTTTCCTTCCGTGGAAAGGGATTTCGCTTTTTTAGTCGCGGACTCGGTAAAGTCCGCCGCACTCGAAAAGGAAATCCGGCAGATGGGAGAAGGGCTTGTGAGCAGGGTTGAACTTTTTGATCTCTTCACAGGCGGCCGTGTTCCGAAGGGTTATAAGAATCTTGCCTTCCGCGTGACCTACCAATCCTCAGAGAAAACGCTTGTTTCCGAGGAGATTCAGAAGCTCCATTCGTCGATTGCTGAAAAAATTATGAAAAAGTTTCAGGCTGCTTTTCAACACTAGTGGAAAGTTGTATCATGAAGAGCGGCCCGGCGCTGTTCGCGGTTTTAGATCCATTTTGCAGAACCCTTATCGGCGAAACGGGAGTCGCTTAAAGACGCCCGCCTATACCCAACGAACTTGAGCCTGCGAAAGTCGGAGGCGTTTCTTGTAGAGCGAGGAATCGCCGCGAAAAATTCGCAATCCTAATTTCGTGGGGGATAGTTTGTCGGGTTTGATGCTTCGGATCTCTAAGGCCAGCTGGGGGGCTTCTGTATTTGTAAACCGAAATGAGAAGCCTTGGATTCTGCCGTGAAAAAAAATATCGTCCCGCAAGAAAATTCTTTTCCCGAGTTTTTTGATTCCAAGGCTTCCCGTGAGGAAGCGGATCCAAGCGCCCCGCTTGCCGTTAGGATGCGCCCTCAGACGCTTGATGAAATCCAGGGCCAAGAGCATCTTCTTGCGGAAGGCAAACTCCTGCGAAGAACAATCCAGTCGGACCGCTGGACTTCCATGATTTTTTATGGACCTCCCGGAAGCGGCAAAACGACCTTGGCCCGTGTGATTTCCCGCACCACGCAGGCGCGCTTTGTCCCTTTAAATGCAGTCTCGGCGGCTGTGGCCGATCTCCGGCGGGTCATTGAGGAGGCCAGGAAACTCAAGCGCCTAGGAAAAAAAACAATCCTCTTCATTGATGAAATTCATCGATTCAATAAGGCCCAGCAGGATGTGCTTATGCCGGATGTGGAATCGGGACAAGTCATCTTGATCGGGGCGACAACGCACAATCCCTCGTTTTCAATTAACGGCCCGCTCCTTTCCCGGTCCACCGTTTTTGAATTAAGGCCTTTGGCTGAAGAGGACTTGATGAATGTCCTCAAGCGCGCGCTTGAAGATCCGGAACGCGGTCTGGGAAAGGTCAAGGTTGAGGCGGCGGAAGAAGCGCTCGAACATTTGGCGAGGAGCGCTTCAGGGGATGCGCGCCGGGCCTTAAATGCGCTTGAAGTCGGCGCAATGACGACTCAGCCGGACGAAAAAGGCGTGATTCATTTTGACCGCAAGGCCGCGGAAGAATCAGCCCAGAAACGCATTGTGTATTATGATAACGGTGAGGATTATCACTACGATACGGCCAGCGCTTTTATTAAAAGTATGCGGGGCTCGGACCCCGACGCTGCGGTTTATTGGCTCGCCAAAATGATTTATGCGGGTGAGGATATGCGCTTCATCATAAGGCGGATTTTAATTCTCGCCAGCGAGGACATCGGCAATGCAGATCCCCAGGCCCTCATTTTAGCTTCCGCCGGACTGCAGGCGGTCGAGTTTGTGGGGCTTCCCGAGGCGCGGATCATCCTTTCCCAATTGGTCATTTATATGGCCTTGGCGCCGAAAAGCAATGCCGCCTACACCGCGATTTCAAGCGCCCTTGAGGATGTCAAAAATGAAAAAGTGGAAGAAGTCCCCACCCCTTTGCGTGACCGCAGTTATCCGGGCGCCAAAAAATTAGGGCGCGGGGAAGGGTATCAGTATCCTCATACACATCCCAACGAGGCCATCCATCAGCAGTATCGGCTTTCCACTCAACGGTACTATCATCCGACTCAAAAAGGTTTTGAGAAGACCCTCTTCGAACGTCTAAGGCAAAGGGAAAAAGAAACCGCGGATTCTCCAGAAAAAGAATAAAGATTATAAAAAGGTCAGCTAAGATTCTTTTTCAGCCCTTTTAAATTAGATGTAACCTATTCGTTTTAAATAAGTTAAAAATATATTTTTAAGCCAATTGGACTTTTTGGGGTTCATTGGGTAAGCTTTTCATCGTAAGACAGAATTGTAAGTTGGCTTGATCGATCAACGGATTTCACAAAAAGGAAAAACCTCTCAAGATGAAAAATGAAATAAAAAAAACTAAAAAAGAGGGGAAGGAATAATCAAAATGGCAAAGCTCACAGTAACAACCCGCGACATTGGAAGCGTAAAAGTTTTTGATTTGATGGGTGATCCTACCGAAGAAAGCCTTCAGGAAGTGGCCTGGCGGATTCAGCGAAATATCCGGCGTCATCGTCTTCAGCGCGTGATCTTAAATCTGCAAATGGTTTCTACACTGGAGCCGCTCGGCCTGCGCAAGTTATTGGCAGCCTGCATTCGGCCTCAAAGGAGTTTGATTTTCGGGGCCTCCGCAAATGTCCGGAACTTTTTAGAGGGTACGTACGTTCCCAGGAACGTAAGGATTTGTAACAGCGAAAAAGAGGTCGCCGAAGATTTCGGCCCATTCCTCCTTGAAAAAGATGAGGACGCGGGATTTCCCGGCCAGGGGCCTGTGATGAGCCCCGATTCGATTGGATATCAGGTCGAGAGACGGCGAAGCAAAAGAATGCGCGTCGCCCTTCCGATTGACCTCAAGATCCAGCTTCCAAATAGCCCTGAGATCCTGACCCGTGCCATTGCGACAAATATCAGCGAAGGGGGGCTTTTCGCGGAATATTTGGACTTAGGGGCGGCGGAAAAAATAGAGGCCTTAGATCTCGCTCAAGGAATCCACGCGGAAATTTTTATCTTTCCAAGCTCAAACTTTCCGGAGGAATACCGCCTAAAAGGCAATATCCTTCGCAAGCAATTCCATAAAAAACAGATGGGGATTGCCGTCGAATTTCTCCCCTAGATTTTAGAGCGCCTAGGCGGCAATTTTTCTCAACGATTTACCCGCTGCTTTCCATATCGCAATCTTTTCCCTTACTTCCAACGTGAGTTGATCACATCGTTTTTCCATAACCCTTTAGAATACCTCCGGTATCTAAGTGGTGCACTTGCTCCTTGAACTTGGGGATTCACTATTGAGCTGAATTTCTAAAGAAATATAGCAAGTCCTATCAACAGAAAACTTAATTAACATTTTTAAAAAGAATTTTTGAAAATCACCGCCTTTTGTATATAATTCCTCCCACGCACAGGGGATATAAAGCCCTGAGGCAATTTGACACTCTCCAAAGGCGCAAGTACACTTTAGCCGGGTATTCTAAAGTTTCAAAAACCTTGTTTTAAGTGTCTAACTGAAAATCAATCGTGAGGTTAGGAGAATAATCACTTCTATATTTAACGATCGATGAGTGAAAATAAAATGACTATTAGCGCTTGTCACAGAGAAAAAAAGCCAATGGGTCTGCGTCTGCTCAGCAGTTTTCTTGTCATTACGCTGATTATCGAGGCCGATCCGCAGCTTGCGTTTGGATTCGGCGCGCTCTTCCACCCGCCCGCCCCGGCCGTTTCTGCCGACGCGAAAAAAGCCCACAAAGACATTCATTATATGAATGATCCCAATAATTGGGGAGACGACAATCCTCTTTCCCGCGAACGGCCTGAAGCGCCTCCGATCAGCCCCTCGCAAAAAGAAAAAAAAGACAACGCCGCAGCCGCTCTCAAGCCTCCTGTATCTTCAACATTATTTCCTGATCATTTCCTGGCTCCTTTAACCCGCGCGGTTGGAAATAGCAGCGACACTGTGTTTGTCGAGGATGAGAAAACTTTTTTGAAGAGGACTTATGAGAATGGAAGTTCATTCACGATTGAGAAAGAATCCCGAAGAATTCAAGAGGTCAATGACTTCACGGGCGCCGATGGAAAGCTGGAAAGAAGAAAATATTCTTATGGCAAGGACGAAAACAGCCAATCCTTGGTTCACATTAAAATAGTTTCAGATGCGAGTCCCGTTTCTTCCTATCAAACCTTCGAGCTTAATCCTGACGGCAATCTAGGGCGGCTAAGGTATTCGGGCATTGTGATCCCGCAAGTTGGAGGCGCGCAAGAACAGTGGGTTAAAGAGAGAGTCTATTCCGGCCAGAGCGTGACCGTGTTTGACCTCTTTAATGGAAATACGGAAAAGGTCTATCAACTGGACAGCCGCGGCGAACCTTACCGCCTCTTGGAATATAAAAATAACGACCCTCAAAATCGCGCGCACCTGCGTTTTATTTATGATGATCAAAACAAACAAGTGACGTCCGTGGATATCGGCAAAGGAACTTACGCCGCTTATGATTATGACGGGAATCAGGCAGGTGCGCTTCGGGAAATGGGCAGCGGGGAATATGAGCTGCAAAGTAATCAGTTCAAGATTCATCGCTCGATCAAACTGGCTGAAGTGGACGGCCGGCCCGTTTATATTTTCCAAAAGGCGGAGAATCCCGGTTATCTTTTGGCGCGCGAGAGATTGCCGAGCCAAGGCGGAGAACACCTAGGGCCTCCGGGGCGGGTCCTCCGTTACCGTGATTCGCAAAAGAGCGCCGATATTGAATACCGTTATCAAAAGGGAGATGAGCCCGGAAGTGTCCGTGTCACCGTTTTGGATTATAAGAAGGGAACGTTTCTTGAGTTTTTACTTTCCGCTCAAGCGGCCAAGGATTGGAACGGCAGTCTTGAAGGGGCGCCTTTGATGGCCGCCGGAACATTGGATAAAGAAGTGCCGCCGCGCTTAAAAGTAAATTTAATCCGCGAAGGAAAGACTTTTATTTTGACTCGTGATAATGGAAAAGTTGAAACGTATGAAATCGTGAATACGAATCAAATCAGCCGGATCTTGCGCGAAAGAGGGCCTCCGGCCGACGACCCCGCAAAAAAGCTTGACCTTCTTTATGAATATGACGACGTTCTAAAAACCCGCACGGTTTACGATCTCGCCAAAAACGTTTATCACCTCACGAAATTTGAGCCTGGACAAGCCGAGATTATTCTCGAGCAAGGCACTCTAACGCGTGACGGTTCCACGGTAATCAAAGTCCCCGCACCCAAGGAATCCCTCAAGCCTGACGCTTTCTATGATTACGATGACCAACAAGCCCAAAGCTTCGAGTATGCCTTTGAACTTTTGCGTCAAGGCGAACCCATCGCAGTTGTTATTGAAGGCCGGCTAACCGAAAGCCAGTTGGCGCAACTCCTCAGCCTTCCGTACGAAGTGGGAGGCGTTATTCTAAATGGAAAGCTCATCCTTTTTACAAGCGGCGTTTCGAGCGACGATATTTTAGTCCTTGAGCCGATCCAGGAATTGCTCAAGAAATCCAGCCTCACCTTTCATACCCATCCCAAAGGTCCGCTCCTCGGGCCGAGCTATCTGGACATACGCCAGGCAGGCCCCTTAACAGAATACGTCATCACGCACGGTGGGATTTTCGGCTACAGCAACTCCACCGTTTCGGTCCGCGGCGCAGGATACGCAGTCCTTTTGAATGAAATCTCCAAAGCGCAATCCATTATTCCCGGCATTCCGCACGCTGAAGCCGCGACGCGCGCGATGCTGCACCATTTTGTCAGTTCGATGGTCCTGTCGCGGAGATTGCCGGATATCACCAAAACACTTTTTCGCGCCAGCGATCTTCCTCCTGAAGAACGGGCTTTTGATTTGGCGCTGCGTGAGTTGGAGTCCCGGCTCAATCGTTCCCGAAATACTTTCCGGTGGGGAGGGATTCTTCGTGTTCCAAATCAAGACACTCTTTTTGATCTTGATCTTATTGAAGGAAATACGGTTTACCGGTACCGGGTCAATATTAAGCAGGGAGGCGAATCCGCCGCCCTTGATTTTCGAACCGTGACCGATGCGCAGGGAACGAAGCTGACTTACACGGGGACGGGTGATCTGGTGAGCCGTGAAGAATTCGATGCGAACGGCCGGCGCGCGCGGACGGTTTATTTCATTCGTGACAATCAAGAGCTCATTGAAATGGATTACGAGAAGGCAAACAAGCTCACGGTTTACCGGCTGAATCCTAATTTGACGCCGGGCGCGGTCCTGAAGTCCGGCTATTTCAGCGTGGACGGGACGTATTCGCTTCAAGCCGCCGCGGCCGGCTCGCCTGTGAAGTTGTATTCCGTCGGGCCGGACGGAAAGATCAGCAGCGACGACGTTGAAATCGCCGCTGGGGCTCAGGCCTTTACTCTGGCAACGGGCCATTTAGGAAGAGAACTTAACTTGCAGCCAAACACGTTCGGTCACGGACCGATCCTCAGATCGTCCACCAATTCCGATGTTTACACAGTCATCGTGACGCGAGGAACGACGACCTACCTTTATACGGTCAACATTCAGACGTCAACGGTAACGATTGTTTCCCGGACCGTGACCGATCCGCAGGGAGTGGAAATCACTTACAAAGGAATGAGCGATCCGCAAATCCTTAAAAGAGTGGAGCGCCAGCCGAACGGCCGCCTGCTCAAGACCTTCTTTTACGATCACGCCGGCACGCCTAAAAAAATAACGGAATGGAATCATCTGACGAATGAAGTCACGGTCTCCGAACTTCTTGCGGAAATGCGAACAGGAGCGGTGCTCGAGCGCGGGACTTTTAGCGTGCAGGAGGGAATCTATTCGCTTCAGGCCGTTGCGTCCGGCTCGCCCGTGAAAATTTATCTTATTGGGACTGACGGAATTCCCGGAACTTCCGATGACACAGAAAGCACGCGCGAAGAGTGGGCGTTCCGCCGCGCATCAAATCATTTGTCAGGCCAGATCAATCAGCCGCCTTTCAGTTTCAGGCGGAAAGAAATTACGCCTGATCCGAACAATGCCGATCGTTTCACTCTTTTCCTCACCGCAGGAAATATCACCTACAAATATAGTGTAAATCTCCGGACACAGTCCGCGGCGCTGGATCTCAGCACGGTCACGCTCCCGGACGGAACGAAGTTCACTTATTCCGGGCTGACGAACCGGCCCGTGAAGAAGGAAGAATTTGACGCCTACGGCCGCCCCAAGCGGACAACTTTTTATGATCTTCAGAACGGGAAGGTGATGCAATGGGATTATCCCGAGGCGGTCACGATTTATGCGCTTAATCCGGACTGGACGCCCGGCGCTTCTGCGCTTGAGCGTGGCTATTTCAATTCCGAGGACGGAACCTATTCTCGCCAAGCGCCCGGCGGCCCGGCGTCATTTTTTTCCAACGGAGCGGATGGGCAGCCCTTCACTTCAGATGATGCGAGAATCCCTGAGCGGGAGCGCGCCTACAATCTTGCAGCGGCGGATTTGGGAAGACTGCTCAGCCAGCCGCCGAACGCCTACTTCCACGGGACGGTCCGTTCCACGCCGGGCAATCCCAATCTTTTCAAGGTTGTCGTCACCGCGGGAAATACGGACTACCTTTATATCGTCAGCATTCTAACGCCGCCGTCCACAGTCATTGAGACACGGACCGTGACCGATGCTCAAGGCGCAAAGCGGACTTACCGGGGAACGACCAATGAACTTCTGAGGATCGAAGAATTCCTGGCGAACGGTCAGCGCAAACGGACGGTTTTTTATGACCGCACGGCGCGGAAACAGATCACCCTGAATTATGACGGAAGCCCGAGAAACACAATCACGATTCATGAGCTCAATGCTGACTTGACCCAAGGCCGGCTTCTTGAGAGCGGCTCTTTCAATGATGAAGACGGGATTTATTGGGTTCACGCGCCCGATGGGCCGAGAAAATACAATTCCTACGGCCCTGACCGGATCATCGGGACGGCGGACGATACGCCAAGCACGGCGCAGGATTGGGCGGCGAGCATTGCCGCGGCTTATTTGGAAGATCAGATCAGGCGGCCCCGGAACACATTCCGCCGCGAAGTCCGTCCGGTTTCGAATAATTCCAACCTCTTCACCGTTTATTTGACCGACGCCAGCGCCAACATAAGCTACGAATTGACGGCCAATCTCGCAGACCCATCCGTCGTCATCAATTCCAGGACAGTGACCGACTCTCAGGGCTCCAAGACTTTTCGCGGAACGACGAATGTGCTCATCAAAGTTGTGGAATTCATGCCCGGCAGTACAGAGCCGCGGCGCGTGACGCTTTATGATCACGAGAATCATCTGTTCAAGCAGATTGATTATGAGCGCAATACCGTTTCCATTTATGTCCTGAATCCGGACGGCTTGACGCAAGGAAGGGTCCTGAAAACAGGTTTTGTCAACGACTACGAGCATCATTACTCGCTTCAGGAGGAAGGCGGGGAAGTGAAATATTTCGACTACGGCGAGGATGGAATTATTTTGACCGCCGATGACAGGCCGATTCCCAAACCTCAAACCGATGAAGATCGCGCGCGGGCGGAATTTCAGCAAGGGCAGAGCGGCCGGTCCGGGCGTTCTCTTCCCGGCGGAGATCCGAGCGGCGAATCCAAAATGAGGCGTCTGAAGAAACTCATTCATGATTACGTGGACTGCGTCACTCTTCCTAATCTCGGCGGCGACTGCGAGGCCATTATGCGGAAGATCAAAAGCCTTCAGAGGGACTCTGGAGGCGGCGGAGGTGACGAAGGTTTCGCTCAGGGCGGCCCGACAGGTCCTCAAACGGTAGACGTGACTGATTTGAATTTACACAATCCGGTCGCGCCGAACGCTCTGCTGCCCGACATTGAGGGAAGGGGAAATGCGCCGGTCGACGTTCAAGGCGCGATTGTCACTCAGAATCCGGACGGCAGCGCGTGGATTGAAGTCAATGGCGCGCGCCAGCTTTGGTGGAAAGGAGCGGACGGAAGATTCGGCGGCGGAGACGACGAGTTAGCGGCCCTCGAGCGGAGGAATGAAAATGGTGAGGCGATCCGCTTCCTTTATAACCGTTCCACCGGCCGGCCCGAGCGCGTGATCAATGTCCGGACCGGAGAAGAGATTGCGAAGTATACCTTTAATGACGAAATCGGAGAGTTGACCGTCAATCAGGGCGTCTCGCGTTACGTTTATAAATACCAGCGGGGAAGCGCGAATCTTTTAGACACTTTGGAGCTCAGCCTCGCTTCCTTTATTGATCAAGCGACCGGCCATCGGATACGGCAAACTTTTGAGCGAGATCGTCTCAAATCCTCTTACGATGAAACCACGCGCGAACTCGCCACTTTTGATTACAACTTTGAGAGCAATATCGTCACGATCCGTTTGCCGGGAGGAAGGACGCGCGAAGTCAATATGGGCGGCGACAAGAAATTCGGCACCGCGGATGATTCTGTTGTGGGTTCGGATTTCAGTTTGGCTTCCTTGCTCGCCCAATTCGGCGATCCCCAGCGCGGAATCACGAACGGGATTGTGAGAACGAAAAATGCAGCGGGAGATGATATTGAGCACTCTTACGAAAATGGAAATTTGATGAGGTCAAAAAATCTGAGGAGCGGAGCGGAGGTCCAGTACCGCGACAACGGAAACAATCAGGTCGAACTGATTTTAAACAGCGGCGCGCGCGGAATCTGGAATAAAGGAGCGGACAGAACGCTCGGGACGGACGACGATTTCCGGGTAAGCGGGAATCTCGACAGGGACGAACTCCGCCGCGCTTTTCTGAATTCTATTGCTAACGGAATCCAGGACGGCGAAGTGACAATGATTAACAACCTTGGCCGGCGCGTAAAGAATACCTACCAGGGCGGAAGGCTGATCTCCTCAGAGATTGAAGGAGGCGGCGCTCTCCGTTTTCAATATAACGCGAACAACGAAGTGGAAATCAGCCTTCCGGGGGGAATTACGGCTACGGTAAACCTGGGCGCGGACGGAAAATTCGGCACGCCGGACGACGTTTTGCGCGGCTGGCAGGACGCCAATGCTCCCACTCTTCTTGATCTCTTCTCAAAATTCGCGATTCCGAGCCAGACCATCCGGGACGGTATCCTCACAACGACAAACGCGCAAGGCCAGACCGTCGAACATACTTTCCGCGACGGTAATTTGGTTGCTTCCCGGATCCGGGACGGAGAAACGATTCAATATGAAAGAAACGGAAGGCAGGTGCAGATCGCGTTTGAAAACGGGACCCTTTCAACGTTCGATACGGGCGCAGACGGCATCCTGACTCCGGACGACAGGCAGGTGGAGCGGACATTAAGCCTTCAACGACTTTCCCAGCGGCTTTTTTCCTCAACCCAGGGCATTGCCGAAGGGGCCTTGACTAGCCGGAATCTCCAGGGGCAGCTTGTCTCGATTTTTTTCGAGCGCGGGAATTGGGTCGGGTCCAGGAATGAAGCCTCGGGTGAGGCGATCCGCCATCAGAATGGAAATATTTTGCTGGCTAACGGAACCACGATCACTACGGACCGCGGCCCGGACGGCCGGCCCGGCACGGCAGATGATTCTGTGAGGGCAATCCTGCAGTCGGATACCAGTATTCAGGCCCTGCTCTCCATATTCGGGACGCCGGGAAGCGGGATCAGGGACGGGGAAGTCAGGAGGCAAAACGCGATCGGCGAGACTGTGGTGGACCGGTATCAAAACGGAATTCTTCTTTCGTCCGAGAACCTCGCGACCGGGGAAAGAATGGCTTATGAAAGAACCGGCAATGCCGTGCGCGCAACAGCCCATTTGAGAAATGGCGACCAAGCTGTTATCGATCTTGGACGCGACGGAATTCTGACTCAAGGTGATTTTATCCTCTCGTTCACAGGCTCAAAATACCTGCAGGAGTTTGACGCCCAGGGCAGGATTCTAAGGATTACGGATCAGAAAAACGGAACAATCACCAATTACACTTACACAGCCGATCAGGCCGCGATCGAAACCGCGCGCATCAGGGACGGACAATTGCTCAACCGGAGCGTGCTCGGCCTTGGCGTGGACCGCCGCCTTGGAACCGCCGATGATATTTTCCGTTCCGTAAACGGATTCGAATGTTTCAGCGGAACCTGTAACGCTTTTTCAGAAACTTTTGACGCGCGCGGCCGGATCCTGAGCCTGGACGGCGCCGGAAAAATTTTAAAGCGCGACGCAAACGGCTACCTGCTTCGAAGCGACGGCAGCTTTGCATTGACCGAAGCCGAAGCCGGTTTCGATATCCGCCGGCAGCTTACTTCCTATTCTTACAATGACCGGGACGGCCAGGTCACGATTTCCACGCAGCATTTTAATGAACGCGGCCTCATGATCGATGATCCGGTTTCGCGGCTGACTTATTCCAACGCGGACGGCCTTCTCGGTTCCAATGACGACAGGCTGATTTTCAGCAGAAAACATAACGATAGACTGAACGCTGATATCGAGCAGAGTTACGATTTCCAAGGCCGCATCCTTTTGATGCGCAATCTCGCCTCCGGCAACGAGGTCCGCTACGCCTATGCCGCCGACGGAAAAACGGTCACAATCACCTCCAATCGCGGGGACACGCTTCAAAAATATCAATATGACGAGCGTTATCCAGGCGATCTCAGCCACGCGCGCTTGATTGAGGAAAGGAACGCCCAAAACCAGCGCCGCGTTTGGGACGTGAACGGCCAGTTGACCTCGGTAACGGACTCTGAAGGGATCACCACTTTTCTCAGAAACGGCCAGATTATTTCGGTGGTCAATAAGCAAGGCGAGGTCCTCCGCAATTTTCAGCACGTCGTGGATCCTCTAACCGGCCAAGTCGTCGACGTCCGGTTTAACCGGGAGAGCGTGACTTCAGCCTTGGTTTGTTTGAATGCGGATTGCACACAGCAGAAGATTACGTATTCGAATGGAGTGATTGTCACCTACGAATTAATCAACAACCGGACTCAGGTGGCCAACGTGACGGAGATCTCGGGCACCAATTTCATTCAAAATATCCGCCGTGAGAACGGGAAGACAATCGTGACTTTCAATGACGGGCGTGTCGTCACCTACGCGCAAGTCGCGGGTCAGGAAAAAATCGAAACCGTGCGCGGTATTCGCGGAGATGTGGAAATCTATTGTTACCTTAGAAGCGCAGCCTGCCCGAATGCGAATGCGGATGACGACCTTGATTATTCAACGCGCGAGGACGGAAGCGTCGTCTACTATAAAAAAGTAGGAACTCCTCCCGCAACCCTTCTCGACGGGACAGGAAATCCTGTGATTGACCGCGTCGTACAGCCCAACGGAAATGTCGTGACGTATGAATATGTAAATCCCGAACCCCGGGTTTATCGAATCACGCGGACTGTTGAGAGAAAGGGCAGCGGCGCGAATGACCCCAAGGTTCAAATCAATGAATATGATCCGAACGGGCGTCTGGCCAAGAGTTACGGTTTCAATTTTGACGGCAGTAAAATTATGACCCGCACCGAATATTTTTATCGTTCCGAGGACGCCCGGAACCGCGACTTCCGTTTGGTCCAGCGTTTGGATCAGTACAACGTCGCCGATGAAACGGCAAATCCGCCGGCTGCAGGCGGCTGGCTTGAGGGCCGGACTTTTTACCTGCCGCGGGGGCAAGGCCAGGGGCAGGATCCTTACGGCATTGGGTTGATCGATTATTCGATCAGCAATCGAAGGGTCAGGACCGGGCCGGGGCAGTACCGGATCGAGTTTGCGTCAAAGTCGGTTTATGAATATTCAGGGGGAATCCAGCTTAATAAAGTGACGTCTTACGAGCCCGTCACGCCAGGTGACGCGTGCAATACGGTCAGCGCTTGCCGCAAAACACAGGAGAGAATTTACGAAGCCGGCGCCTTTCACGAAAGGCGGGAGGCGCGGGTTATTTCTTATAAGAAAGATCCTGTGCAGACCAATCCCACGGCCGTTGTCGCGGTTTCGTTCGACAGATTTGTGTACCGCAGCGGAACGAATACTTACGACTTCACGAAACGTTTTAAAGTCCGGAATAACATTATTTCGGAGGATCCGCAGCTCCAGACCAGCGCCTTCCGCCAAGCGCCGACGGGGAATGAGGAGATCATCATTCACGATTTTGGAAAGGATTTTATCGAAGGGAATACGGACGACACTTTTACGCGCCAAACCCGCGTCCGCGACTCCGACGATCTGGACCGCGACGGGGACACGGGGGAATTCGGAACGCGAATTGAAGTTTATGGGGGAGCTGCCTTTGTCCAGCCCGGCAATTACGTGACTGCGGCTTATCAGGAGCTCAAAAGCCGCTCCTTCCAAGTGGAACAGACCGAAGGCAATGGTGTTTTCTACATCAAAAGCTCGAAAATTAGGGATTACGTTGAAACAGGCAGTTACGATTATTTCATTCAGAGCATCAATACCGATTCCACCCTCCGCGCCCAACTTCTCGGCACCGGCGGCCCCCAAGCCCTCACCAGCGTCGAAGACGTCCTCGAAATCCGCACCTACACCGACAACACGTGGACCAGAGAAAAAAGTCGCACCCAACAAATTAACATTTATGGGGACGGGGGCCGGACCCGCCTGAAATCGATTGATCCCGTGACCGCGAAAGTGAGCTGGGTGGACCAGCGCAAAGCGACGAGCGCGGAAGACACGGAGTACCGTCCGAAACTGACGACCGGGGCGCCTGAGTTCAC
>JAHFHG010000001.1:91768-92956 GCA_023247035.1 Candidatus Omnitrophota bacterium | reverse complement strand
GAGTTCGGAGCGCTGCAGGCCCAACCGAATGTGGAATAGTGCTCCCCAAGAGTCTGCATCAAGAGAAAATCCATTTATTCCCCCCAGAGATTTGTAAAGCTCCCAGTAAACCTGCCGGAGTATTCTTAAGTCTTCTTCTCCCTCGCCGCGCTGCATCCTCGCAGACAATTCTTTGGAATAGCGAATGAATTGCTTAAGAGGTTCCGTTAATTCCATAAGCTGTGTTAATAAAGATCTCCCGGCTAACTTTTTCAAGATGTTCTGAATTCCTTCCAAATCGCCGTTCCAGATACTGTTGCGCAAATCATTTGCGATTTGCAACAGTTGAAATTCAAACGCCCTGGCGATTCTGTAAATCCGGTATTCCCGATTGGATATTTCTGACACGGGCCGCCCTTGGATCGTAAACCAAGTCGCCTCCTGCATTGTTTCGAGGCGGCCGGAGCCGTTCTCATTTGTAGGATTTCCGAAAGCGCTTTCAATCCTTCCGGCTTGAATGACCTGGTGAGAAGGCCTGGCTTTTTCGTTCGGAAAAGCGACGATGAGATCCCCGGGATTAAGATCCTGAAAAAGCAGCGGCCCGCTTTTTTCCAGCGCCCCCTCAAGCGCCGCCGGCCCCTTCCTTTGAGCAAAGCGTTCCAAAACGCGCACGGCTTTCTGGTCCTCTTTCAAAAACAATCCGAGGATTCTTTGCCGCAAGGATAGGTTCCTATTATCTTCAAATGCGCGCACATCAGAACGGAATGGCTCTTCGGGGCTTGGAGGCCGAATGGCAATAGATTCATCTTCAGGATCAAAAGTTAATCCTACGGAAAAGGGAATTACCTTTTGTAAAACAGTCCCTCCTCCTAACCAGGCAGCACTCCATGGAGTGTCTAGAAAATCAATAAGCTCTCCCTTTCCCGTGTTAATCCCAATAAATTTCTGTTCTGTGGTTTCCAAAAAGGTGACCAAAACCAACGCGGGTGTTTCCTTATGATCCTTTGGATAGTAGGGAGAGATTCCAACTAGATTTAGAAAGCGATTAAATTCTGATAAGGTACCCGGGTCTTGGACATTAATCGGTATTTCTCCAACAACAATCTGCTTTTTAGGGATAGAAACGGCGACATCCCTTGTCCCTTCCTTGATGAGTCGCAATTTAATTTCTGGAAAAGATGCGGCAGCCCGCGTCCGCGCTTCGGAGCG
>JAHFHG010000001.1:91023-91758 GCA_023247035.1 Candidatus Omnitrophota bacterium | reverse complement strand
CCGCGCTTCGGAGCGGGATTCGGCAGGGCGCTCTATTATAATGTCTACCCATATATCGGTTTTTCGATTATTAGTGGTCCGGGACAATTCATATTCCGTTTTGCGAGGATATCCGCTGCCATTGCCGCTTCTATTTTGTCCTTGAATAAAATCTAAAACCTTTTGCCCCACATTACCAACATAGGGCTCATCAAGCCGTTTGCCGTCTTGGTACCAAAGGGTAACGATTTCCTTGTACTGTGATCCTTTTCTGTATCTGACAACAACTCTGACTGTTTGCCCGGCCGGCATACCCTGAGTCAACAATTGGTTGACTGCTTTCACCAATTGACTATTCGTTTTATAGTGCTCCCGCACTTCGGAGCGGGGGCCGCTAAAAATTGAATATAATGGAATATAATATTCATTAAAAATATTGACGGCAGGTGGTTTTCTTGTTACGGTGGCCTCCCCTAAATCGAAAGGAGCGGCATTACTCATGACGGAAGTAGGCGCTTTGGTCGAGCGGCTTGAGAATAAAATCGGCGGGGTCGCCGAGGGCGTGGGTTCGCTTGTGGAGGATATGAGCGACGTCAAAGGCAGATTAGCCGTGATGGAGGGCGACGTCCGATCCATAAAAGACGTCTTACGAATTGCTGTCCCCGATCTTACCAAAGGCCTGTCTGAAGTCACCAAGCGCGTGTCCCGCCTCGAAGCTAAAGCAAGTTGACCTCCCACCCGCGCTTCGCTTCTACC
>JAHFHG010000001.1:0-90940 GCA_023247035.1 Candidatus Omnitrophota bacterium | reverse complement strand
GGTCAAGCTCGGAATAAATTTGGTGTAATCCTTCCATTATTCTCTCGCCTTCGATTATTCTCTCGATTATTCTCTTGTCCACGACTATTCTCTTGTTCAATCTCCTTTCCGGCTGACTAGCAAACTCTATAAACTGTCGAATCAACTTTTGAATAAGTGGTTCCCGAACACGTGGCGATGTTGCGAAAAAGTGACTTGTTAGTGATGATGCCGCACTTTTGAGAGTTAACAAATCGCCAGCCGTGGTACCTTCGCGCAATTGTTTTGATATCGCAATTATTTGGAGTAAAGTTTCTTGTAAAATCGGCGGGAACATATTGATATCTAAATCCACCCGCGCTTCGGAGCGAGAAGAGGCGCCGGCATCGACTGTTGCCGCCCTAACGGCTTCGTCCTCAGCTGGCTTGGAAGCAGCAGGCCGAGGAGGACTTGGCTCTTTGGCGGTTAGCCGGGCCCGGGCACGGCCGGTTTTGGGGTCAGGTTTGATCCACGCCAGAACGCCTTGTCCCTCAGACCGCGGCCTGGGGATGACAATCAGCATTGTTCCCCTTTGAAAATTTTCCCCCGCGACCGCCTCGTAACTGCCCATTTGAAGTTCATAGCCGACGCCGTCGCCCACCCGGTGGTGAATCTTTTCCAAAATGATGGGGAAATCCCGGTCGAATTGCCCGGCCTCAACTGAAAACCAGGGAAGCTCTGCCAGCTTGACCGTCAGTTCGTTCTTGTCACCCGGAAAGGCGACTCCGGTGATCTCGTGTTTACGCTCAGGCCTGAGTACAGAAAGAAACATTTTGACGTCTTTAAGCCCTCCCCCAAAAGACCCGAGAAACGTCAACTCTCCCAGCTTGCTGATGCCCTTTCGTTCCTCCAGCGGCTTATTGCGCGCTTCGGAGCGGGGAACATTTCCTGATAAAAGGGCTGCTGCCTTTTTTGCTTGCTCGAGAATTCTTGTCGGTATGTTCGAATTTGAAGGACGGGCTGCGAAATCGGCTAAAGCCCGAATCCCCCGTTCTCTTTTATCCGTATCCAGCAAACCATTCTCATTCATTTGGAGAATCGTCGCAATGGCTTGCGTGTACACAGGCGGGAGTACATTAGAACCTTCAAGCGTTCCGACAGCCAGATAAAACCTGTGCAAAAGAGAAGATCGATCGTACTTTAATCTCCGCTCTACCTGACCTTCGGGACCGAGGGAATTCAAGGCTGCCGTTAATATGTATTTCTGTGTTGCGGTCAGCTGCAATTCCTCATCCGGCAACAACTCCTCATTAATCACTTGGATTGCGAAGTTTCTATAGGAGGCTAACTCCTGGAGGGCAGAAAATTTTATTTCCTGGGCGCTTTCTGGATCTAACATAATTCTTAAATGCCCATAGACTTTTCTTTTCCACTCATCCAATTCAAACTCCGGATATTCAAAGCTGCCTGCGAGAATCAAGGAAAGTTCATGAGTATAAACTTTGGGGACGGCGATTAAATCTTCTACGCTCTTTCCGTTTGTAAGATCGCCAACCTTTCGCTGCGCAACCGCATCTTGAGGAGATCTCCAAGCGGCTGCGACGAAAAGAGGCAAAATATCATTTTGGCGGAACCCGGCGCGTTCCATGGCAGCCGCCAAAGTTCGGTACAAATCAGCTTCGGTTGTGGGTGGAGTGATTTTCAATGCCGTTATCAATGCCTTTAATAGACCCTTATAAAATCCGCGGCTTAAATTAGAAGCGCGGGAAGGGTTGATGCCGACACCGACAGACCGCTTTACACCAAAAACCTCACCTAATGAAGTCAAGTTAACCCCTCGTTCTTCGATCTGCGCTAACATTTCCTCGACTTGTTCATTCAGAGTGGAATTCTCACGGTTAATAAACTTTGCACTGCGCGCTTCGGAGCGGGGAAAAGAAAGTGGTAATTTATTAAGTTTTAAGTCATTCGCTGAAAGGAACGTTTTATATGTTTGAGCCGAATCGCCGGGAAGTTGTCGGGAAAAAGCTGAAATCAAAAATTGTTCACCGATTCCTAAAGTAACTTCCGCCGCGCCCCTGCCTTCTATGATCCGAATTCCTCCTAATTCTTGAGCCAAAACAGTCGGTTTCAATTTCCCTTCGAGCGCGCCGACTGCAATTTCTTTCCCGAGACGCTTTGAACCTGTTTGTACGCTCATAAGGAGATCCGCAATCGCCGGCCCCAATCTTTCCATTCGATGGTCTTTTACGCTGCCGGGCGGGAGTTCGAAGGGATAAGTAACTTCGACGGTGCCGGCATCAAGCGGCTTGGACTGGGTTTGAAGAATACTTCTGAGATAAGCTTCCCTGCCGTCCGTAGTGTTAATTTTGGGAGAGATCAGGGCGTAATTGTAATTTTGGGATTCGAAAAATTCTTTAAAAGGCTCGGCGTGGAACCCTCCGGTAATGACCACCGCCTTGTCCGCCTTATTCTCTTTAAAATGTTGGATCACATTTTCCGTCATCCATCGGTCGCGCTCCTTGACGAGCCGGTAAAACTCAACGGCCTTATCAAAAAGGGCTTGGATTTCTTCAACGTGCTCGAATTTGACGCCGCGGACGCGCTTGGCGCGGTTCAGCTCAAGAAAGGACTGGATTAAATTTCCGGGCTCGATTTCGTTATTTTTTTTCTGAATCGTTTCATAATCTGCAGGCGTCAGCTCCAGCGCGTAAAGTTTCTTCAAAAGGCTGCAGCTTTTTAAGAGCGCAAGAATTTTCTTTTCCTCGGGAGTTACGGCGAGGCGGCCGGCGATTTTATCAGCCAGCTTTTCCATCTCCTTCATCAACAGACCGGGCCTTAATTCGCTTTGAAGAAGGAGGCGCCCGATAAAAATTTTGACGTTGGGATATTGGCCGTAATTGAAATTCCGCGGAAGCGCCTTGACCACGGCCTCGAAGAGGAGTTCCGTTTCGGGGTCGGGAAGCTGGTGGCGTGAAAGAGGTGAGGAAAGAAGCCGTTCGATTTGCGAATACGTTTCCCCCGGCGCGCGATCCAAAAACGGCCTAACCGCCTTCAAAAACTCCGCGCGCTCTTTCGCGTAACCTGCCATTTGGATTTTCGATTCAAACTCGCTTAATTTGAAAATCCGCACCAGCATCGGCCAATCGATTTGGTGCGCGGCGTCCGACAGATCGATTTCAAGATGTTTCCGGGCTTGGGATTTGAGATAAGACAATCGATCCAAGATCGGGGCCGATCCCGCGTCAAAAAATTCAATCCGTTTCAAAAATGCGCGAAGATCTTTATTCAGATACGGGCTTGTCAGCCGCTCGATTTGAAGATTCATACCCGCAAGGAATCCGGCCGTCTTGTTTCGCTGATTCAAAACAGCCCTGAACGCGTCAATGTTCTCGCGGTAAGCCTTGAGATTTTCAATCCCGTAGGCCTCCGCTTCTCGGGCCTCCAGAAGAAACAGTTCCGAGCCTTTGACCCAGGCCTTTTTCGTAAGGTCGTCGGCGATTTCCATTGTAAGATCCATTTCCTGGGGGAAAAGGCGCAGGATTTCCGGTCTCAATTGGAGGGCGCTTCCTTCGACCAATAGAGTTTTGATTCCGTAATTATTTTTCAAGTGGTGGAGGATGGCCTGGATTTTTTTCTGCGCCTCGTAATTGCCGTGCGCGGTTTGAATATGGATCAGGACCGGGCCCGTTCCGGAATGAAGGCTTTCAATCGTCCCCAACTCCGGCGGCAGATTGAGTTGAAAGGCAGGCGCAGCTTTGACTTCAAGAGGGAAATTTTGTCCCGCGAAAACCGGGACAGGAAAGATGGACTGCGTCAGAAAAGTCAGGGTTACAAAAAGCGCGGAGGCTTTCAAAGGTCTTTTCATAAGATAAGAGTCGGACTTTGCTAAAACTTTAAAAGTGTGGAAACTTTAACACGCGATTTTCTTTAAAGCAATTTTTTTCTGAAAATTTTTGATGCAGTCCAAGTCAGATTAAGGAGTTATTGTTTTGAAATGATCAAGATTAGGGAGATTTGATAGTGATTTTGTAACGGTTGTTCAGAATAGCGGCGGGATTTCAAATCATTTTCGAATTTCGATATTCGAGCTTCGGATTTTTTCTACCGTTGAAGTGAATTCAAAATGTTCAGGGTTTCTTTTCGCGGGTTTTCGGCGGCGGTAATGGGGCGGCCGATCACGATAAAATCCGCGCCGGCGCCCAGCGCTTCTTTCGGAGCGTAAGTCCGCTTCTGGTCCCCTTGCGGACTCCCCTGCGGGCGGATTCCGGGAGTCACGATCAAAAAATCTTTGGGAAATCCGGCGCGCAAAAGAGAAATTTCCTGCGGCGAGCTGACCACGCCGTCAAGGCCGGCCTTTTTCGCGAGTCCCGCCAGGTGGAGGACCTGCTCGTCCAGATTCCGCCCGATCCCCATTTCCTTGGAAAGGCTTTCCTGCGTGTGGCTCGTCAAAATAGTGACGCCCAAAATGCGCGGCCGCTTCTTTCCTCCCCGCGGCCTTTTCTCAACCGTTTCGCAGACCTGCTGCATCATTTCAAAACCGCCGAGGGTGTGGACGGTGAACATCTCGATTTCGTGTTCGCAAATCACGGCGGCCGTCTTCGAAACCGTACTGGGAATATCGTGGAGCTTCAGATCAAGAAAAATCTTCCCTCCGGATTTGCGGACAAGCTCGGCCGCTTTCCAGCCGAAGGCCGTGAAAAGCTCGAAACCGATTTTGTAAAAATCCACAAGGCCTTGCAGTTGACGGATTAATTTTTGTGCCGCGTCAAGGCTCGAGGTGTCCAAGGCCGCAATCAGACGAGGGTCTGAAAGTGAATCGGCTTTATTTTTCATTTCTCTCAACTTTCAAACTCCCCCGCAGCTCATCAATATGTTTTATCTTATTCTTGCGGCAATAATCGACAATGCCGTCCAGAATATCGATCGTCGCCCGGGGATTCACAAAATTCGCGGTCCCGACGGCCACTAGATCCGCGCCGGCGATCAAAAATTCGAGCGCGTCCGAGGCCGTCATAATCCCGCCCGAGGCAATCACGGGAACCTTATAAGCCTTCTTGACCTCGTAAACGTAGCGGAGGGCGACCGGCTTGATCGCAGGCCCGCTCAATCCTCCGGTGATATTCGCAAGCCTTGGCTTGCGGCGTTCAATGTCGATCGCCATTCCTTTTAATGTATTGATCAAGCTTAGCGCGTCCGCGCCGGCCTGAATCACTTCGCCGGCAATCGCGACAACGTCTCCCAGCTCAGGGGATAATTTTGCGATCACAGGCAAATCCGTTTCGCCGCGCACGGCCTTCATCACTTCGATGATCAATTCCCGTTTTCGCATAAACGAAGCGCCGCCTTCTTCAATGTTCGGACAGGACAGATTGAGTTCGATGGCCTTGACCACGTCTTTTCTTTGATCGAGCGCCCGCGCAAGCTCGCGGAATTCCCCGGTCTTCTCTCCTGCAATATTGGCGATGAGCGGCGTATTGATTTTTGCGAAATAGGGAATTTTTTTTTGGATAAAATCTTCGAGGCCTTTATTTTGAAGGCCGATCGCGTTAAGCATCCCGCCGCTTGTTTCGCAAATCCGGGGCATCGAATTGCCCTGTCTCGGACGGAGCGTGATCGTTTTCGCGATGATCGCGCCCAGTTTTTCATAGTCCAAAAATCCGGCGTATTCGCCGCTCGTTCCGAAAGTCCCCGAAGCGACGGTGACCGGATTGCGGAAGGTGAGGTTTTTTATTTGGATGGTTAGATTTAAGTCCATCGACTATCCCCACTCCCTCATTTCATCGAACCTAAAAACCGGCCCCTCAGTGCAGGACGCGGCCCAACCGGTTTTTGTTTTGACCATACATCCCAAACACGCCCCGACGCCGCAGGCCATCGGCTTGTCGATCGAGGCCTCGCCTTCAATGCCGCGCGCGCGCGCCGCATTAAAAACGGCCTGCATCATCGGCGCGGGCCCGCAGGTTTGGATGAATAAATTTTCCGGGCGTTCCTTCTTCAACAATTCCCGCAGCAGCACAGTCACGTACCCTTTGGCCCCGTAACTTCCGTCATTCGTCGAGTAAAGCACTTCAGCCTTCACACGCGCCAGTTCCTTTTTAGGCAGGATTTCATCTTTGGATTTTGTCCCGATCAAAAGAAAATCAACGGGGATTTTTTCGGCCAAAAAAACAAGCGGCGGAACGCCCACTCCGCCGGCGATGAGAACGCGATTCTTCCCGGCCTTCAAGGATTGGGTAAACGGCCTGCCCAGCGGCCCCATCATTTTGAGGGGATCGCCCTTTTTTTTCTTCGCTAAAAGCGCAGTGCCCCGGCCCAGGATTTCATAAAGGATCTCGATCCGGCTGCCCCGGACGCGGTAATAACTGAACGGCCGGCGCAAAAACGGATCCAAAGAAGCGTTCAAGAGGATTTGAACAAATTGGCCGGGCGAAACTTTTTCGGAAAGAGATTCGGAATGGAAAACGAGTTTGTAGTATTTGCCGTTGACCTTCTCATTGTTGATTATTTTGACCCATTCGTCGGTCATCAGGAGGAAAGAGGCGCTCCCGGAGAAAAGACTTCGGGTTTTTTACCCAAGGATTTTGGGGGCGGGAAGTAATCTTGGAGGGCCTTCACGGTAAGCCCCCTTCCGCGCACAGACTCAAGGGCCGTCGCCGCAGCGCGCGCGGCATTCAATGTCGTAATGCACGGAATATTAAATGAGACCGCCAGCGAGCGGATCTTGGCTTCGTCGAGGACCGGGCCTTTGCCGTTCGGCGTATTGATAATCAAATGAATTTCGCGGTTGCGGATCAGGTCCGCAATGTTGGGCCGTCCCTCCGCCAGCTTCAGCACCTTCTGCGCCGGAATTCCTTCCGCCTGCAGCGCCTTCGCGGTTCCTTCCGTCGCGACGATCTGATATCCCATTGCGTGAAATTTTTTGGCGATCGGAATAACCTTGGCTTTGTCGGCGTTCTTCACACTGACGAAAACCTTTCCTTCGTGAGGAATGCGCGCCGAGGCTGCGTCCTGGGATTTGTAAAACGCGCTCGGAAAATCGCGGTCAATGCCCATGACCTCGCCGGTCGATTTCATTTCCGGGGAAAGAATAATGTCCACGCCGGGAAATTTGATGAACGGGAAGACGGATTCTTTGACGGCCACGTGCCCGGGATGAATTTCTTCAGTGAATCCCAGGTCGGCCAGCGATTTCCCTCCCATGATCTTCGCCGCAAGTTTCGCCAGAGGAACGCCGATTGTTTTGCTGACAAAAGGGACCGTGCGGGAGGCGCGAGGATTGACTTCCAGGCAATAGATCACGTGATTCTGAATCGCGTATTGCACATTCATCAGCCCGATAATTTTCAGCTCGCGCGCGATCTGTTTTGTCTTCGCGATGATCTCGTCCACCCATTCCTTTTTGAGCGAAAAAGGCGGGATCACGGAGGCGCTGTCCCCCGAATGGATCCCGGCTTCTTCAATATGTTCCATCACCGCGCCCACGACAAAATCTTTCCCGTCTCCGATCAGGTCCACGTCCACCTCAATCGCGTCTTCGAGGTATTTATCAATGAGCACCGGATGCTCGTCGCTGGCCTCGACGGCCTGCTTCATATATTTGCGCAGGAACTCCTCATCGTAGGCGATCTCCATAGCACGGCCGCCGAGGACGTAAGAAGGCCGGATCACGACCGGATAGCCGATCTTCTTGGCCGCACCGCAAGCCTCCTCAAGCGTTCCGGCGATCCCGTTGGCGGGCTGGCGGAGCTGAATCTTTTCAAGCAGCTTCTTGAATTTATCGCGGTCTTCGGCAATGTCGATCGCCTGCGCGGACGTCCCGAGGATTTTCACGCCGTTCGCCTCAAGCCCTTTCGCAAGATTCAGCGGGGTTTGCCCGCCGAGCTGGACAATAACGCCCTTCGGTTTCTCGCGCTCATAAATATTGAGGACGTCCTCCAGCGTCAGCGGCTCAAAGAATAATTTATCCGAGGTGTCGTAATCCGTGCTGACGGTTTCGGGATTGGAATTCACCATGAGCGTTTCGTATCCGAGTTCTTTTAACGCAAACGCCGCGTGCACGCAGCAATAATCAAACTCGATTCCCTGCCCGATCCGGTTCGGCCCGCCGCCGAGAATCATGATTTTTTGTTTCTCACTCGGGATGTCCTCATCTTCATCCTCGTAGGTCGAATAAAAATAGGGCGTGTAGGCCTTAAATTCCGAGGCGCAGGTGTCCACCAATTTAAAAACAGGCCGGACGTTTTGTTTGTTCCGGAAATCGCGGATATCTTTTTCCGTTTTATCCCAGTAAAAGGCAAGCTGGCGGTCCGAGAATCCGTAACGTTTGGCCTTGCGGATCAGTTCCGATTGCTTCGAGGAATTGCCGTGGGCGGCCAGCAGTTCCCGCTCCAGATCCATGATTTGCCTGATCTGCTCGAGGAACCAAGGATCGATCGAGGTGATCGAGTAAATTTCCTCCGTCGTCATTCCCGCGAGGTAGGCGTACTTGATATAAAACAGCCGGTCTTCTTTGGGAACGGAAATCGTGCGTCCGATTTTCTCGCGCAATTTTTCGTCCCGCGGCGCGGCTTCAAGGAATTGCAGGTAATCGTTACGAGTTTTTAACGGCCTTTCGAAAATCTTGTCCCGGCCGTCGGCCCCGAGCCCGAACCGCTTGATCTCCAGCGATCTCAATCCTTTCTGAAGCGCTTCCTTGAAAGTGCGGCCGATCGACATCGCCTCTCCCACGGATTTCATTTGCGTGGTCAGGGCATTGTCGACGCCTTCGAATTTTTCAAACGCAAAGCGCGGGATCTTGACGACGCAATAATCGATGGCCGGCTCAAATGAAGCGGGCGTGGTTTTCGTAATATCATTGGGGATTTCGTCTAAGGTGTAGCCGACCGCGAGCTTGGCCGCGAATTTTGCGATCGGAAATCCTGTGGCCTTGGAAGCCAGAGCCGAAGAGCGCGAAACGCGCGGGTTCATTTCAATCACGACCATCCGGCCGGTTTTGGGATGAATCGCAAATTGAATATTGGAGCCGCCCGTCTCCACGCCGATTTCCGAAATCACTTTGCGCGCCGCGTCCCGCATTCGCTGGTATTCTTTGTCGGTGAGCGTCTGGGCCGGAGCGACCGTGATCGAATCGCCGGTGTGCACTCCCATCGGATCGAAATTCTCAATGGAGCAGATCACGACAAAGTTGTCACGGATATCCCGCATCACTTCCAGCTCAAACTCTTTCCAGCCGAGAATGGATTCTTCAATCAAAACTTCCCCGGCTATGCTTGCGTCGATTCCGGCGCGCGCGGTTTTTTCAAGCTCCTCGCGGTTGTAGCAAATCCCGCTTCCTGATCCTCCGAGCGTGTAGCTGGCCCGGACAATCACGGGATAACCCAAACGGCCGGCCTGATCCAGGGCCTCTTCCACGGAATAAGCGAAGCCGCTTCGCGGCAAATCCAGGCCGATCCGCTCCATCGCCTTTTTAAATTGCCCGCGGTCTTCGGCCTTTTTGATGGCCTCATATTTCGCGCCGATCAATTCCACGCCGTATTTTTCAAAAATCCCTTTCTCATAAGCCTGGACTGTAAGATTCAGCCCCGTCTGCCCGCCCATAGTGGGCAGGCACGCGTCAGGCCTTTCCTTTTCAATGACCTTTTCCAGATACTCCAGGCTGAGAGGCTCGATATAAGTCCGCGAGGCCGTTTCGGGGTCGGTCATAATCGTGGCAGGATTTGAATTGATCAAGACGATCTCGTAGCCCTCTTCACGCAAGACCTTGCAGGCCTGCGTCCCTGAATAATCGAACTCGCAGGCCTGGCCGATGATGATCGGGCCGGATCCGATGATGAGGATTTTTTTGATGTCCGTGCGTTTAGGCATTTTTAAAACTCCAAATTTAAACTGCATTCCAGATTGTCATTCCCGCGTCCGCCAACAATTGGACGCCTGCCTGCCGGACAGGCAGGTATCCGTCTTTCGGCGGAAAAACAAGAATGACAACCCTTCGCATTTTCACGCGCGCTCAATCACTTCCCTGAATCTCTGAAACAAATAATCGCTGTCGTGCGGGCCGGGGGAATTTTCCGGATGATACTGGACCGAAAAAACGGGATATTTTTTGTGCGCCATTCCCTCAAGCGTTTTGTCATTCAAATTCAGGTGAGTCGGTTCGACCTCGTGATGGGAAAGCGAATCCAAATCCACCACAAACCCGTGATTCTGGGAAGTGATCTCGATTTTTTTCGTCCGGAGGTCCATCACCGGATGATTGCCGCCGCGGTGGCCGAATTTCAATTTCGAGGTATTTCCCCCGAGCGCGAGCCCCAGCATTTGATGCCCCAAACAAATCCCGAATATCGGAAACTTGCCGACAAGCGAACGTGCGGTCTTAATGACATAAGTTACAGCGGCCGGATCGCCGGGGCCGTTGGATAAAAAAACACCGTCCGGTTTGAATTTTGTAATTTCTTCCGCGGGAGCAGAGGCCGGAAATACGGTCACCTGAAAACCGTGCTGGTTGAGCTTGCGCAAAATGGTCTGCTTGATCCCGCAATCCAGGGCCGCAACCTTATAATTCTTGCCGCCCCCGGGCAGTCCCCATTCAAATCCTTCGGCGATATTTTCCTTGAATTCGTAAGGCTTCCGGCACGTCACTTCCTTGACCAGATCGACGCCGACAAGGCTCGGAGATTCCGCGGCCTTACGCACAAGGCTTTTGGGATCGCCGTCCAGGGTGGAAAGGATCCCTTTCTTCGCGCCGTGATCCCGCAAATGTTTGACCAGCCGTCGCGTATCAATCCCCTGGATTCCGACTTTTCCGTAGCGGCTCAGATACTGATCCAGCGTTTCCTCGGACCTTGGATTGCTGGCCACCGGGCTTAATTCCCGAATGATGAAGCCCTCCACCCACGGATGGGCCGATTCTTCGTCCTTGGAATTGATCCCGTAATTGCCGATGTGCGGATAAGTCATTGTGACAATCTGGCCTTTATAGGAAGGGTCCGTGAGGATTTCCTGATAGCCCGAGAGCGAGGTGTTGAAGACGACTTCTCCGTAGACTTCGCCTTCGGCGCCGAATCCTTCCCCTTCAAAAACCAAACCATCTTCTAAAGCAAGCCAGGCCTTCATAACATTTTTTCCCCAAAATACATAAAGCCGTTTCTGATCATCGCGGGGAGCGCCTCGACGAAGCGATTTCGCTTTTCAAAACCCGAAATTGCCGCGTTCCCTTGGGCCGCTGGCAATGACTTTTTTATGGATACTAAAATTTCCACAATTTCCCCGCGCAAAGGGTAGCCGCGACTTTTCCTTTAAATTTGGAATGAATAAAACAAGAGTTCTTGGATTTGGATTCAAACGTGTCAAGCGTAGCCGTCCATTCTTTGCCGAGATCCACCAAAGTCAAATTGGCTTCGGCCCCTTCTTCGATCGTACCAAATTCATTTCCAAGTCCCAGAATTTCCTTGGGGCGGATTGAAGTAATCCGGACAATCTCCGCAAGCGGCCATTTCTCCTTATGAAAAAGCTCCGTCAATAAAGTCGCCAGCGCCGTCTCAAGGCCGATCACGCCGAACGGCGACTCATCAAACTCGCTCATCTTGTCTTCCTCCGAATGCGGCGCGTGATCCGTGGCGACACAATCAATCACGCCTTCCCGGAGCGCTTTGCGCAGAGCCGCGGCGTCCTCGGCCGAACGCAGCGGAGGATTCATTTTAAAGCAGGTATTGTAGCCTTCTACAGATTCGTCCGTAAGCGCTAAATGATGCGGCGTCACCTCCGCAGTGACCTGGATTCCTTCAGTCTTGGCGCGGCGGATCAATTCCACGGAACGGGCGGTGGAGATGTGGCAAAGGTGAAGCCGCGCGCCGGTCAGTCGCGCAAGTTCAATGTCGCGGGCGACGGCGATCTCCTCGCTTGCCGAAGGAATTCCGCGAAGGCCAAGCCGCGTGGAGCTCAATCCTTCATTCATCACGCCGTTTGCCGAAAGCCTTTTGTCCTCGCAGTGGCTCATCACGATTAAATTCAACATCGAGGCGTATTCCAACGCGCGTCGCATCAAAAGCGAATCACTGACCCAGTCCCCGTCGTCGGTCACGGCTAAAATGCCGGCCTGTTTCAGGTCCGCCATTTCAGAAAGTTCCTTTCCTTCCCTTCCCTTGCTGATCGTCCCCGCGGGAAAAATGTGATAAGGGACTTCCCGCGCTTTGCGGATAATATTGTCGATCACGCCCTGGTGGTCACAGGGAGGCATTGTGTTGGGCATAGAAACCGAAGCCACAAACCCGCCTTTCAGCGCCGCACGGGAGCCGGTGAGTATGGTTTCTTTTGCCTCGTAGCCGGGCTCCCGGAAATGAGTGTGCAAATCAATAAGTCCCGGCAATAGATGCAGCCCTTGGGCGTCCAAAATTTCGGTTTCCTTATTCTCGGCCCTCAAGTTCGCTTGAATCGACGCGATTTTTCCTTTGCGGACCAAAAGGTCAAAGATCCCGTCGCGCTTGTTTTGCGGATCCAGAATATGAGCGCCGCGGATGAGAAGGTTCATTCTTCCTTTTCTCCTTCGTGTGCAGAACCGGAGAGCAGATACAGTACGGCCATACGCACGGCAAGCCCGTTTGTGACTTGATCTAAAATGACCGAGGACGGCCCATCCACGACTTCGCTTGTGATTTCAATGCCCCGGTTGACCGGGCCGGGGTGCATAATCAAAACGTCCCCTTTCGCATTTTTCAAAATGTCCCGGTTGATTTGATAAGCGGTCGCGTATTCCCGGATGCTCGGGAAAAAGGACTCTTTTTGCCTCTCGAGCTGGATCCGCAGAAGGTTGATGACATCCGCGCTTTTGACGGCTTCTTTTAAATCCGTCGTCACTTGGACTCCGAGCCGCTCAACGTGCGGAGGCAAAAGCGTTCGCGGCCCGCAAACGGTGACCTCGGCTCCGAGTTTGGTCAGCCCCCAAATGTTGGAACGGGCCACGCGGCTGTGCAAAATATCCCCGACAAAAGTGACTTTGACTCCTTTGATCTTTTCTTTTTTTTCGAGGATCGTAAACATATCAATCAAGGCCTGCGTCGGATGTTCATTGATCCCGTCGCCCGCGTTAATCACGCTGGCCTTCAACTGATCCGCAAGGCGGTGGGGCGCGCCCGAAGACGGATGGCGCATCACGACGACGTCCACTTTCAGGGATTCGATATTGCGCGCGGTATCTTTCAAGGTCTCGCCTTTGACCATACTGGAGGTCGAGGCCGTCACGTGAAGAGAGTCGGCGCTCAATCGTTTTTCAGCGAGCTCGAAGGAAATGCGCGTCCGGGTGCTCGGCTCGAAAAAAAGGTTGGCGACGGTCTTTCCCCGAAGCGCCGGAACTTTTTTCACGGGACGGAGCGAAATTTCCTGAAACGATTTTGCCGTCTCCAAGATAAGCGCTATTTCTTCTTTGGATAAGTCGCGCAGGCCCAGCAAATCTTTGCGCGTCCATTTGAGATCATTCATGGCTTTCGTGTCCCAAGGACAACGGCTTCGTCCCGTCCGTCCTTCTCCCGGAGCCGGAGCACGACCTCTTCTTCCTTTGATGTGGGGATATTTTTACCGACATAGTCGGCCTTGATCGGCAGCTCGCGGTGGCCGCGGTCAATCAGCGCCGCAAGCTGGATCGCCCGCGGCCGGCCGAAATCAATAAGGGCGTCCAGGGCGGCGCGGATCGTGCGTCCGCTGTAGAGGACGTCGTCAATTAAAATAGCAATTTTGCCGGTAATATCGCAGGGGATTTTGGTTTCCCGGACAGCCGGGTGCGGCCCGATTTCGCCAAGATCGTCCCGGTAAAGGGTAATGTCTAAAATGCCGAGCGGGACATCGGTATGCTCGATCGTCTGGATTTGTTTGCGCAGGCGTTCGGCCAAAAAAATGCCTCGGGTACGGATGCCGACAAGCACGAGATCCCGCGTTCCTCGATTGCGCTCAAGTATTTCGTGAGCAATCCGGACAATGGCCCGGTGGATTTCCTCTTCATTCAAAACAATGCGGGATTCCGGAGTTTTATTCACGGCAACCCCGGCAGGAGGCAAAAAAAAACCCCGTCATTTTTGACGGGGTATACAAAATTTTATTGTTTGTATAAAACTTAAGCACGGTCGTCCTTTTTCGGCGTCGCAGCGCCGCTTTAAAAGGTTCTGTAATCCGAATTCTTTGAAGTTTACCCGATTGCAGCGTGAACGTCAAGGACGAATATGCCGGGATCACTCAAAAACGATACTCCAAAAGCAATAAAAAAACAGAAAAGTTTAATCCTCAATGAGTTCTGTCAGACGCTTAAAATTCATCGCAAATCTGCGATTCGCCTGCTCGCCGTGCCTCCGGACCGCAAAAAACCGCCGCGCAAACCCCGGGAATATCTTTACGGCAAAAAGATTATGTATACCAACTCCAATTTGTGAGTTCATAGAGATGGTCATTCCTGCAATCTTGAAGCCGGAAGTCACAAGCTCTGGATCCCCCCTCCTTTCGGCCGGAATGAAAAAACCATAATTTATCAAGCTGTTGAGTATATATCATTGGCCAGTGGTGGCGCGCCTCGGGCCTCATGTGCGGCCAGAGCGTCTCAAGGCATCACTCGATCTCTGGCTACTGGCGCTTAAAAAACATTTCCCATTTGATCTGGATGAGCAAATCGAAAATGACTTGCGAAAAATCTCCCCTTCCACCATCGACCGCCGTCTCGCCGCCAAAAAGAAACGTTTCAAGAAAAAAATTTACGGTTCCACCAAGCCAGGGCTGCTCCTGCGCCATCAATTTCCCATCCGCACTGAATTCTGGAATGTCCAGACTCCCAGCTTTGTCGAAATCGATCTGGTCACTCACTGCGGGTTTTCTGCCGCCGGAGAATACGCCTACACCCTCAACGTCACTGACATCTTCTCCCAATGGGTCGAGCGCCGAGCCGTATTCGGCAAGGGCGAGCGCGGCGTTCGAGCGGCCTTGGATGATATCCGCCAGGCCATGCCCTTCACGCTTATCGCCATTGATTCCGACAACGGCTCTGAATTTATCAACGAGCATCTCCTCCGTTACTGCAAAAAGTACACACTCGGGTTTACTCGCTCACGGCCTTACAAAAAAGACGACAACGCTCACGTCGAGCAAAAAAACTTCACGCACGTCAGAAAAATATTTGGCCACTCACGTTTCGACCACCCCAAAATTATTCCCGTTATCAACGAGCTTTACGCCGGTGAACTCCGGTGAACTCCGCACCTTCCAAAATTTCTTTCAACCCAACTACAAGCTCAAGAAAAAAATGCTCTTTCTCAGGACCCTTTCGTCCTTCAAAAGACCATTCAAATCAAAATTTCAAACATCTACAAACTTCATACCGAGCTTAAAAATCTCGCCTCAAATCCCTGACTTTTTTCGTCCAACCGCTCTCGTGACAATCACTTCTCGATTTATGGCAACACTTTTAAATGAGTTGACAGGGGGAGGAATCAAAAATTGCTCTTTGAAAATTCCGGGGAATAAGCCGAGTTCTGTCTTCCTCCTGCTTTCGCAAGAAAGCAGGAGGAATGATGATCATCTGTCTAGAACCTTGATTGCTCTCCGCCATAAAACTGGCGGATCCGCCACGCGGGTTGTGGCAGAAAGGCCTTTTGCGGCCTACCCGACGAAGCCTCCCTCCCGCCTTCGCCATAAATCGTGGCGGCGCGGAAGAAAAAGAAGCGGGCAGCTTCTCCCTTGCGGGCCTTCGTCCTATTTGGCCTTTCTTCACGTAGAGATTGCCGCGTTTCACCCCCCGCCGTGTCCGCCAAATTGTGTGACGGACGAAGCAGCGGGGACTCGTCTCTGTGGCTCTCCCGCCAAAAATCTTGGCAGGTCCGCACGCTTATTTACGGCGGAATCCGCTCACCCGTCTTGCTTTCTCAAGAAAGCAGGGGGAGGATGGGTATTACCCACTACGCCGCCCTGTGAAGCTCGGACTTTCCTCCCCCGCTGTCCGTCAAGCTGCGTGGCGGACAAAACACGAGGGCGATCATCCTTCCCGGAATTTTCAAAGAGCAACTATGAAGAACTCTGTAAAGTATAGCCCTTAGGAAGTTTGCTGGGGAGAATTATTTTGGGGAGCTTCCAGCTCTTTGAGCTGGGTTTGAGCAAAATGGGTCCAAACGGCATCCCGTTTTTCTTCAACAATGTTCCGGAAAATACGCTTCGCCTCTTCCGACCGTCCCAAGGCCGCGTGGCTTTTTGCAATATAATAACTTGCGATGACCGCCAGGTTCCCTTCGGGATTTTGATCCTTATAAGCTTGATACTTTAGGATCGCCTGTTCATATTCGCCTCGATTATAAAAGGCTTCGGCTTGGGAATAATCCCCGAAGTAAAAGGCCTCTTGCCGGCGGGCACAGGAGGCAAGAATCAAACTCAGCATGAAGAACCCTAAAAGGCGTTGGTAGGAAAGCATAGGAAATAGAATAGGCAAAGTTTATTTTTATGCTAACACACTGTCAAGAAAAAACCCCCGGTCTTTGTTAAAGCCGGGGGTTTTAGAGAAAAACCGCGTTTACGACGGGTTAAGCGAATTTATAGATGAGCTGCGCTCCTATCGTTTGCTGGCTGCTCTGTCCATTAAATACCCGCCGATCGTCGGACTTATCATACCGGTACTCCAAACGGCCCAGGAGGTTTGTATAAATTTCGTATTCCCCGGTGACCGTTTGTTCCCAAAGCGAATCCTGGTCCTTGGCAACGCTTGCTCCTGTACGGAACGTATCGTCATCACGGAAGAATTCTATGCGGTAAGCAAAGGCCACTTTATTGGTCAACTGATAACGGGCGTAACCGGCATAACCGTGCCACTGGGCATTTCTGAAAGCAAAACCTTGAAGACCCGCAACACGGCGTTCATTGCCAAAATCAATATTCGCCATTAACGATAGTTTGTCCGTAACCTTCCAAGACAATACGTTAGAGAGAATGAAACGGCGGTGCCCCCCCTGACGGGCATTCTCAGGCCCCCAATAGAGGGAGGACATGTGGGTGACATTTTCGAACGGGCTAAAACTGAAACCCGTCTCAAGTGTTTTCATTTGATTGTTGTCAATCACATTGTCCCAACCGTTGTTGAGCCCCCAGTAAGTCGTTAGCTTGTCGTTAAACAGTTTATAAGTCGCCCGGGCGCCCGTGTGCGTGAATGGAATCGAAAAACCAAACAGAAACGAACGGGAAATGTTCCAATTGTCAGGCGAGCGAATGACTTCCGCACCCGCCAGAGTCACATACCGGCCGACTTTGAAGTCAATCGTATCATCAAAAATTTGGTTTCCTTCAAGAGCTTTTAGAGGAACAACAAAGTCAACGAATGCCTGCTGAATGCTGAACTCATCAGCGTCAGTGCCGATTGTCGCCTGATCCACTGTTTCAGCATTCTCACCCATCGCAATGTCGAGACGAAATCCTGCTCCTCCTTCGGGATTGGGAGTTTTTTCAAATTCCAGTACTGCGGCGTTGATACCAAATGTGTTTTGATCATTGTCAAAAACACGAAGGGGATTGCCGCCGGGCGTAGTGGCTCCAGTCGTAGTTCCGCTCGGATTATTACTGGTATTTCCAGTGAGGTTTTGGTTATATTCTACGTCCATATAACCCCCCATATGAATGTCCTGCATTGTACGAATGAGCCCGCTTGAAACCTGTTCCCCGGGAGGAACCACCTGCGCAGTAAATTCCTTGCCCGGAGCTGCCGTAATGTGTCCTTCCATAGTCTGGATTTGTTTTTGTAGGGCAGACACCGTGGTTGTCAAATCGTCAACTTGGCGCCGAAGCTGCGCCATGACTTCACTTTCTTGGGCAAAGGCAAACGGCCCGGCCGACAGGTTAAGAATCAAAAAAGACGAAAAAATTTTCATCCCTAGTCTTTTCATACTTCCTCCATTTTTAACATGAATCACGTTCAAGTGCTTTCCTGTATTTTTTATTTTGACTAAAATTTTGTAGACAGGCCTAAAACTATTTCCATAGTGTAATCAACAATTATGCCAAGTCAATATTAATTATTTTCTTGAGGGATTTCAAAAATTTGGCTCCTATCGTTCAGGATCATCCACACAAATGTAATGATCTGCTGTGATGACCTACAAAAATGTGCGCAAAGATCGTTCTTCTGCCGCAAGGATGCGGCCAACCGTTGTTGAAACTGGGCCCGGCACGATTCGAACGTGCAACCAAAGGATTATGAGTCCTCTGCTCTAACCGTTGAGCTACGGGCCCGCCGACCGACGTATTTTATGATAGGGAGAAAAGGAGATCAACAAATGAAGGCTTCGCAAAATCCAGCGATGGATAGAAGTTGGGAGGTGGAAAGATTCCCGCGAAAATCATCCCTGCTTTTAGGGCGGAACGATTTTTCAAACTTAAAGACCATAAAAAATCCGGCGCTTATGAATCGCTGAGTTTAAGATCCAAAAAGTTCTTGAGTTTTCTTGACCGGGTAGGATGGCGCAGCTTCCGGAGGGCCTTGGCCTCGATTTGCCGGACACGCTCGCGGGTCACATTGAAAATCTGCCCCACTTCTTCCAATGTCCGGGGGTAGCCGTCCCCAATTCCAAAACGCAAACGGAGCACCTTTTCTTCACGCTCTGTGAGGGTCAGAAGGACATCGTCCATTTGCTCCTTCAGCATACTATAAGCGGTTGCGCTGGCGGGTGAAACGGCCGATTTATCTTCAATAAAATCCCCGAAGGTCGTGTCCCCTTCATCCCCGATCGGCGTTTGCAGGCTGATCGGTTCCTGCGCAATCTTCAAGATGCCCTTGACTTTTTCCACAGGCATCTTCATCACTTGCGCGACTTCCTCGGGGTTGGGCTCGCGGCCCGTTTCCTGAAGGAGATGGCGGGAGGCGCGGAAAAATTTGTTGATGGTTTCAATCATATGAACGGGTATCCGGATCGTGCGCGCCTGATCGGCAATCGAGCGGGTAATGGCCTGCCGGATCCACCACGTGGCGTAAGTCGAAAATTTATAACCCCGTTTATATTCGAATTTGTCGACGGCTTTCATCAGGCCGATATTGCCCTCTTGAATTAAATCCAGAAATGAAAGACCGCGGTTGGTGTATTTTTTGGCAATGCTTACGACCAGGCGAAGATTCGCAGCCACCAGCTCTTTCTTGGCTTTCGAAAGCTCCCGCTCGCATTTTTGGATAAGCTTGAATCTTTCATAAATCTTTTTCTCGGGCTCTCCAAGCTCCTTAAGAATCTGGCGGCTGCGTTCCTCGTACCCGCCGATTTTGCCGCGAATATTTCTCTTTCGCAAGCGGTTGATGTCCTCGTTATTCCGGCGGAGCTCTGCCAATTTCGCCCTCAGGTTGGCGACGATCTGCTCCACAATGCCGATATTCAAATTGAATTCCATCAGCAGGCTGCCGAGCTCCGCGTTTTTCCTTGAAGCCCGGAGGCGCCGGATAAGCATCTTCAACTTTTTTTTGGTCAGCAGGATTTTTTCTTGCTGGTCATCATCGATAATCGACTCAAGATGGATCTCGTCGGCAATGATCTTCCTGGCAATTTCCAGGACTTCATGCCGCGCCGCGCGAGTCTCATAGACCGCCCGCGTCAAGTCCTGCTCGGCGTCCTCAATTCTCTTGGCGAGGGCGATTTCCTGTTCCCGGGTAAGCAAAGGAATCTGCCCCATCTGGCGGAGGTACATCCGAACAGGGTCGTCCATTCGTGAGCGGCTGTACTCTTCAATCGCCTCTCCTTCTTCCTCTTCCGCTTTATTTTTGCGTATCTCGACCTCTTCAATAACGGCTTTGTCTTGGTCTTCGATTTTCGGGCTTGAGATTTCTATGTGTTTTTCATTGAGGAACGTGATGGCCTCTTCGATTTTATCCGAAGACGTCACATCAGGAGGGAGGAACTCATTGATTTGTTCGTAAGTAACAAACCCTTTTTTCTTGCCCAGCACCACCAATTTGCCAAGGGCCTGCTGAAAAGTAAGCTTGTTGCCATTGGAGGATTTGGCGTGTTCCTTCTTTACCGATTTATTCGGCTTATCCGCTTTCTCCGGCGCGTCTTCCTTTTTTATTTTTTTAACCGCGATAACCAAAAGAATTCCTCCCCTTTGTTGAGAAAAACTGAAGTATATCAGATCATTTTGAATTTAACTAGCTCTAAGCTAGGGATAAAATGAACGTTCTATCTTTTACTAAAAGAAGCTTTAAAGAGTTGCTTTTGCGGCCCTCGTGCTTGGGGGCCGCTATTTGCTTTCCTTCCAAATGTCCTGGTACTCCTTAATATAAATATCTACACGGGTTAGGTCGCCTTCACGTTCGGCCTGGGCGATTTCCCTCCGTAAATTTTCAAGCCGTCTTTCAATCCGCTTTTTTTTAAGCTTTCTCAGGCAATCTTCAAAGGCTTTTTCTTGCTGTTCGCCGGCCCAGTCCAAGGCTGTGACGGCTGCCCATTTTTCTTTGAACTGCTCGTCTTCCAGACGATTCAAAATTTGATACCGATGGATCGGCAGCCTCTCCTCCTCCAAATTCCGGAGCATTTGAAAAAACGCCCTGAGCTGGGGATCGGTGAAATCCGCGGCCTCTAATTCTTCGAGCAAAATGGCTCGCCATTTATTTTGTTCCACCGCAAGAGCAAGCAGGATCATTTCATCGGAAGGCATGAGGCTCGAAGACGGTTGGGGATCTTTCTTTTGGGACAAGCGGCCGGCGGCAGCACCTTCGACTTTCCGTTTCAATTTTTCAAGTTCGCTTCGCAGCGAATTTTCTTCAACTCCCAAGGAAGCTGAAAGCCTCCGCAACGAGTGTCCGAGCAAGACGGGATTTTTTATTTTTACAAGAGTTTCTAAAAACTCCTGGGTGATCTTCATCAATCCGAAGGAATCGGAACGATTGAAACGCCCCAACAAAATTTCCAGCTTATAATCCATAAAATCGCGCGCGTCGGCGAGGATCTTCTGGAAGGCCTCTTTTCCTTTTTCTTGGATGAAATCATCCGGATCAAGGCCTTGCGGAAGCCTCGCGATTTTAACGCTCACGGCTTCCTCCAAAAAAACTTCAAGGCCGCGCAGGGAGGCCGACTCCCCGGCTTTATCCCCGTCGTAAACCATAATCGCCTCTTCGGCAAACCGGTGCAAAAGCTGCACGTGACTGTCCGTAAGCGAAGTGCCCAAAGTCGCGACGCAGGCGCGGAATCCCGCTTGATAAAGCCTCAGGAAACCAAAATAGCCTTCAACGATAAGGAGGCGGGGATGCTCGCGGTCAATGAATTTCTTAGCCCAGTTGAGGCCGAAGAGCTCCCGCCTTTTATAAAAAATTGGATTCTCCGGGGAATTCAAATATTTAGGAGAGCCTTGATCGTCTATCACGCGCCCGCCGAAGGCGACGACTTTGCCTTGCAAATTGTGGATGGGAAAAAGAAGCCGCGCCCGGAACAAATCGCAAAGGGTCCGTTTGGCGGATTGGAAAACAAGGCCGGACTTTAGAAGCAGCGCCTCCGAGAAGCCTTTTTTGCTTAAGAAGATAAAAAGGTCCTGCCATCGCTCGGAGGCCCAGCCGATCCGGAACTCACCCGCCAAGGCCATATCAAATCCGCGCTTGAGAAAATATTCCCTGGCCTGTTTGCCTTTTTGCGGATCCAGAAACTGCTGATGATAATACTCGGCGGCGAACCGGTAGATTTCGTAAAACTGCTCCGTCTCGCCGGATTTTGCGCCCTTCCCTTCCGAAGCCTCCGGAAGTGCAATGTGCGCCTTCTCGGCAAGCTGGCGCAAGGCCTCGGGAAAGCTTAGGTTTTCGTAACGCATTAAGAAGCTGAAAACGTCCCCGCCCGCGCCGCAGCCGAAACAGTGGAAAATCTGCTTTTCCGGATGGACCATAAAAGAAGGGGTTTTTTCCTGATGAAAAGGGCAGAGGCCTTTAAAATTTCTGCCGGACTTTTTTAAAGGAACGTACTGGCTGAGGATTTCGACAATCTCGTTGGCCGATTGGACTTGATCAATGATCCGTTCCTCATAGGGCATAAGATACCTTTTTTAGCCGGCCTTCCGTTTTCTTTAGGACGTCTTCTCCCAGAATTTCATGGCCTGGGAAAGGGTCGCGTACACGCGCGGGGCAAATGTGCGGACTTTATCTCCGGTATACGAATTGCCGTCTTCGTAGACGCGGCGAATTCTGTAGACAGGCATCAGGATAATCGGCTGTGAAATAAAACTCCAAAGGAGAAAGATGTGGAAACACCCCAGCAGGCCTCCTCCTATAATGCGGACAGGGCCGATCGTTTTGGTATGAAAAAGTTGGGCGAGCTTTCCGTCAATAAAGGCGACGGCGAACCACAAAGGAATGATGAGCACGCTAAACGCTACAGCCGGGGCAAAACCGTCCGGAATAAAAGGGAAATAGTCCCGGATAAAAAAGGCCAGCTTTTTGTAATAGGAAAAGACGATGAAAAGGATAAACACGGCCTCTAAAATTTCGGCCAGTTCGCGCATCAGCCCTTTTTTAATTCCGTAAAGGATCCCGAGGATTAAGACCAGGATGGTGACCCAGTCCACCCATTGAAAATTGGAAAGAACGGATCTCCAGATAAAACTTTGCAGAAAACGGTCAGTCCAGGAAAAAAACCAATCGATCACTTTCGCCTCTTCAAAAGAAGTCTCGAAAAATACGGTTTAATTTTTATCCGCCGAAAGGTTTAAGGTACTTCGGGCTTGCCCGCGGGGCTCCGCCCTTGGATCACTGAGCGGGAACAAACCGCCCTAAAAAGACGTCTTCCTCCAAGGCGAGCAGTTTAACGGGAACGATCTTCCCCACCCAGCCGGGCTCGCCCTGAAAACAAACCTTCAAATAATTTGCGCTTAATCCTTGAAGCCGGCCCGTGTTTTTTTTCTGCTGTTCCACAAGGACCGGAATTTCTTTTCCCACGTAAGGCAACCGGACCTCGCGCCCCATTTGTTCCGCCCTATGGATCAGCCTGCGCACCCTTTGTTGAACGACTTGCGCAGGGACATTCTCAAGCCTGGCGGCGCGGGTGCCCTCTCTACGGCTATACGGAAAAACGTGGCATTTGAGAGGCCGTGTATTCTCTAAAATCCGAACGGTATTCTGAAAATGCTCCTCCTCTTCGCCCGAAAAACCGGCCATCACATCCAGGGTCAAGGAGAAATCCGGCATTGCGGATCTCAACCGGGCTATTAACTCCCTATAAAAGGAGCTCCGGTAACGGCGGTTCATACTTTTTAGAATTTCGTCGTCCCCGCTTTGAAGCGGAATATGAAGATGATGGCAGCATTGCGGAATCGCAGCCAGCGCTTCTATTAAATCCGCCGTCACGTCCGTCGGCTCGATCGAACTTAAGCGAAGCCTTTCGATCCCTTCAATTTTGGCACTCGCTTCAAGGACGCCGGCAAGGCCCGTCTTTTGACCCTGGGGAAAATCAAGCCCGTAAGCGCCGAGCTGAATCCCTGTAAATACGATCTCTTTATACCCCGAGTCCCGAAGCCTTTTGATCTCTTCGAGAATATCCTTTAAGCTGCGGCTGCGCGAACGGCCCCGGACTAAAACCACTTTGCAGAAACTGCAGGCGTGATTGCAGCCGTCCTGGATCTTCACAAAAGCGCGGCCCTGGCCCTCGGTGCGGGAAATGCTAAGAGGCGGATACGGGCGCCGCGCCGGGCGGAGTTCGTCCTCTTGGAGGGCGGGGTCCCCGCAGCCTCCGAGAAGCCGGCTTGCGATCCCTGCTTTTTCATGATTTGAAAGGACAAGGTCAACGTCCGGCAGGGCTTCGATTTGCTTCCGGTCCCGGACAACGCCGCATCCGGTCACAACAATCCGGGCTTTTGGATGCTCCCGCTTCGCGCGACGGATCCAATAACGGTTCTCGCGATCCGCTTCTTCAGTCACCGTACACGTATTGATGACCACAAAGTCCACTTCGGCACGCCGGGTTTGAGGAGCCGCGGATTCCACTCCCGAACGCGCTAAGGCCTCCCGCATTCCCTGCGTTTCGTATTGATTGACTTTGCAGCCCAGCGTAATGAACCGGACCGTTGCCTGCGCGCCCATAAGATTCATAGAAAAAGAAACCTTAAGGAAGCAAGGACTCCAAGATAAGCGGTATCAGCCTTTAAAATCCTTTTCCCCAGATTGACAACACGGCAGCCGGAAAAACGCTTTGCAGAATCTATTTCTTTTTCCGTAAACCCCCCTTCCGGCCCCCAGAAAAGATTGAAGGGCGAAGCGGATTGAATTGGGCTTATCCACTCCGAAAAAGGAATCGCCGTCTCTTGAGGATGAAAAATAACTATTTTTTCATTTGAGGGAACGGCCGAAAGAGACTTCTCAAAACTCCGCGGCGGGCTGATTTTTATTAACTCCAAAGAACCGGATTGCTTCGCCGCTTCCCGGGCTATTTTATTCCAGCGGAGAAGGACTTTTTTGCAGCTCTGTTCGGACATTTTCACCGTGGTGCGCTGCGTCTCTAAGGGGACAAATTCCTGCACGCCCAATTCCTGGCTTTTTTCGATTAAGTAATCCAATTTGTTTTTCTGCAGAACAGCCACGTAAGCCCGCAAAATAAGGCCGCTTATGCAATCCCCCGGCGTTATCATTTTCTCAAGAATCAGACGCGCCCGGCCGTCTGAAAAAAATCCTTCGATTCGCGCCTCGGCCTCTTTTCCCTTGCCGTCGGTCACCAGGCAGCGCTCACCTTGGCCTAAACGGAGCGTTTTTCTTAAGTGGTGCGCTTCATTTTTTTCCAAAACGATTTCCTGTCCCGGTCCTGAAATCGTACAGGCTGAAAAAAAACGCCGAAGACGTCTCATTTGAAGCCGAGGATTCATACTCGGACTCTCTCTTCACTCTCTCGAGTTGACTTTAAAAGGCAGGGAAGGCTGTCGGCTCTTCTAAGGAAGCTCTGCAAAGATATCTGATGGATCCCCGCAAAATTTTATTTCTTCTCCGAAGCCCCTTCTTGAGCTTGAGGCTTCTTGGAACGTACAACATTGGCAGCTTGAGGGCCTTTTTCACCCTTGACGATGTCAAAAGTCACTTCTTCACCCTCTTCAAGTTTTTTATAGCCTTCGCCCTGGATCACCGAGTAATGAACGAAAATGTCCTCTCCCCCGCCGTCTTTTTCAAGAAATCCATATCCTTTGACATTTGAAAACCACTTTACTTTCCCCTTCTCTGACATTCTTTTCTTCCTCCATCTTTCTTTGCTAGGTGACGGTCTAAATTCGTTATTTAACCCTTTGTTTTAAAATCAAACCCGGTTTAAAGACCACGACTTTTTTTTCCGGGACAGAAACTTCGTCGCCTGTTCGGGGGTTGCGCCCGACGCGGCCGCGCCTGTGTTTGACTTTAAAAACACCGAAATTTCTCAATTCCACCGTCTCCCCCCGTTCAAGGCTCTCAATGACGACATCAAGAGTCCTTTGAACAATTTTTTTTACGTCAATCTGGGTGAGATTCGTCTCGTTTGAAACTTTTATTACGATATCTTTTTTTGTCACGCGCACCTCCCTTTTTGATCTTCTGCTTGCAATGAATACAACTCTTTGAATTGCTTAAAGATACGCAAAATTAGCAAATCCTTTCTTCATTGTCAAGCTGATTTTAGATATAACTCATTGGCGCAAAGGAAGTTATCGTATCTTAATGCTATTTTCGCCCACTAATTTTTCCAGGACCGACAAAAGTTCGTCCGTCGTTTTTATTTTCAAGTCTTCTCCCAAATAAATAACTGCGGACTTGCCTGCCGGGTCACGAAAATGAATATACACCGGCGTGGAGCCGCGATAATTGGAAAGAAGCCCGCGGACATCCTTCAATAAATTGGGATCCAGGCCGGCCGTTTGCAATTCAATAAAAAGCGAACGCGTGAAACGGGCCTGCACCTCTTCAATCGGTACGATTTCCTCAGCCAGGACTTTGGGAATGTCTTCGCGCGTATTCATCTTGCCTTTGACAAAAATCGGCGCGTCTTTTTTGATGAGCGAAAGAAAATTTTTGTAGACCTCAGGAAAGACGACAACCTCACAGGATCCGCTCAGGTCCTGCAGCGCCAAAAAGGCCATTTTGTCTCCCTTTTTGGTCAAAATTTCTTTGATGTTGTCAATCAAGCCCCCGAGGGTAACTTCCGCCTGATCGGGCAGTTCGTGAAGCGAACAGATTGAAGCCGTGGCGTAATTTTTCAAAATCTTGGAATAATTCGCCAGCGGATGAGAGCTCACGTAAAATCCAAGGAGTTCCCGCTCATAAGCGAGCTTCTGGCTTTCAGGCCATTCCGGAATGTCCGGGATTTCCATTCCGCTTTCCTGAAAGGTCGCAACGTCGGCGCGGCTTCCAAAAAAAGAAAATTGCCCGCGAGTCCTGTCTTTCTGAAAATTCGCCCCGCGCTCGAGCCCTTGATCAACCAGCGCCATCAATTGAGAGCGGTGAAGCCGGAATGGGTCGAACGCGCCGCATCTAATGAGGCTCTCTAAAACCTTCCGGTTGCAGACGCGCAAATCCACGCGCTCGGTAAAATCAAAAAAGGACTTGAAGGGCCCGATCTTCCGGCGCGAATCCAGAATGGATTCGATGGCTGTGGTTCCCACATTTTTTACGGCCGTCAGGCCGAAGCGGATCCTGTCCCCGACACAGGTAAACTCCGCGAAACTTTCATTCACGGAAGGCGGCAGGACCTGAATCCCCATTTTTTTGCTTTCTTCAATATGCTGGACGACTTTATCCGTATTGCCCATTTCAGAAGTCAAAAGCGCGGTCATAAACTCAATCGGATAATGGGCCTTCAAGTAGGCGGTTTGATAGGAAATAAGGGCATAAGCGGTCGAGTGGGATTTGTTGAACCCGTATCCTGAAAAATAATCGATGAGGTTCCAAATTTTCTCCGCAATGGTCTCACGCACTCCCTTCTTCATGGCCCCGTCGATAAACGCCTTTTTTTCGCGGTCCATAATTTCGGGAATTTTTTTTCCGATCGCGCGGCGCAGAGAATCGGCCTGGGCAAGGGTGAAGCCGGCAAGTTCGCTTACGATTTTCATCACTTGTTCCTGGTAGAGAATAACACCGTAAGTCTCTTTCAAAACGGGCTCCAAGGCCGGGTGGTCATACTTAATCAAAGACGATTGATGCATACGCTGAATGAAATCATCCACCATTCCGCTGCCCAAAGGACCCGGACGATAAAGGGCCAAGAGCGCCACTAAATGGTCAAACTTGGCGGGCTTCATTTTTTTAAGCAGGTCGCGCATGCCCGAACTTTCAAGCTGGAACACGCCGGCCGCTTCAGCCCTGCCCAGCATTTCGTAGGCCGGAGGATCGTCAAAGGGAATGTTGTCAATATCCAGTTCTATTCCCCTCGTCCGTTTGATGATTTTCAGCGTGTGCTGAATCATGGTGAGCGTTTTCAAGCCGAGGAAATCCATTTTAAGAAGGCCGATCTTCTCGAGGTCTTTCATTGTGTATTGCGTGGAGACCTGCTCATTGGCTTTAAAGAGGGGTACGTACTCCGTCAGAGGAACGTCCGAAATGACCACGCCGGCCGCGTGGGTCGAGGCGTGGCGCGAAAGCCCTTCCAAGGCCTTGGAGGTTTCAATGAGCTGGGCGATCCGCGAATCGGTTTGAATGGTTTCGCGCAGCTTGGGCTCGCGCTCGACGGCCTGTTCAATCGTAATGTTAAGTTCCATCGGGATCAGCTTGGCCAGCCGGTCCACGTCCTGATAAGAAATTCCCATCACCCGGCCGACGTCGCGGACCACGGCGCGCGCGGCCATGGTTCCGAACGTAATGATTTGGGCCACGTTTTCGCTCCCGTATTTGCGGCGGACATAATCGATCACCTCGTCCCGGCGCTCGTAACAAAAATCAATATCAATATCCGGCATACTGACCCTGTCGGGATTTAGAAACCTCTCAAAGATAAGGCCGTGCTGGATCGGATCAATATTGGTAATGCCTAAAACATAAGCCGCAAGGCTGCCCGCCGCAGATCCGCGGCCGGGGCCGACCGGAATGCCGCGCTCCCGGGCATACCGGATAAAGTCCCAAACAATTAAAAAATAACTGGTGTAGCCCATCCGGCAAATCAGTTCGATCTCATACCGCAGCCGCTTTGGATATTCCTCAGAGATTTCCGCGCCTTTAAAACGAGTCTTCATCCCGATCAGACAAAGCTCCTCCAGATAACCCCGCTGCGTTTTTCCCGGCGGAGGCTCAAAATGGGGCAGATGGGTTTTCGAAAAATCCAGTTCAAGATTGCAGCGCTCGGCGATTTCGACCGTGGTCTTAACAGCCTCGGGAATATCCTTGAAAAGCTCTTTCATTTCTTCGGCCGATTTCATATAAAAATTGTCCCCTTGATAGCGCATCCGGTTCGGCTCATCCAGCGTGGAGCCGGTCCCAATACAAATGAGAGCGTCGTGAGCCTGGGCGTGCTGGCGGTAAATGTAGTGGCAGTCGTTGGTGGCGACGAGTTTGAGGCCGTATTCTTTGGATAGTTTTAGATATTCATTCGCGATTTTCTTTTGAGGTTCAAGCCCTTGATCCATCACCTCAAAATAAAAATTTTCCTTCCCGAAAATGTTCACAAACTCGCCGAGCGCCTTTTTGGCTTCGTGAGGCTGGTCGTTACGGACATAATAAGGGACCTCGCCTTTAAGGCAGCCGGTCAGCGCAAGAAGCCCTTCGGAATGCTGCTGGAGGATTTCTTTATCGATCCTCGGACGGTAGTAAAAGCCCTCGAGGTAGCCCGCGCTGGTCAGCTTCATCAGGTTTTGATATCCCGTTTCATTGCGGGCCAGAAGCGTCAGATGAAAAGAGGCCTCCTTAATCCCGTGAGCCTGCTTTTCAAAGCGGGAGCCCGGGGCGATATAGGCTTCCATTCCGATAATCGGTTTGATCCCCTGCTTATGCGCCTGCGAATAAAATTCAATGGCGCCGAACAGGTTGCCGTGATCCGTCATCGCCAGGGCGGGAAATTTCAATTCCGCGGCGCGCTTTAAAAGCGGGGCTATCTTGGAGGCGGCATCGAGAAGGCTGTATTGCGTATGGCAGTGAAGATGAACAAAATCAACGTGCGGCATTAACCCGTTCCTTCATTGGAGTTGTCCCCTTCTTTGTGTCCATCACTCTATTTTTGTTACTTTATAACCATATTCGCTGCCCAAGAATTGAAAGACAATGCCTATAAATAAACTGATAAAAATCCACATTAAATATTGACTCATCTCATAAGCAGTAATCCAACTTTTTAATACATCTAGCGTAGTAACGGGTTGTTCTCCTTTTTTAATGGAGGATAAAAGCGTAATAGGCGGTGACACGAGATTTATAACTGGACTTTCCACCTCTGCCCAGGTACGGTATTTTGTTATCGCCTTACTTTCGATACCTGTTACGTGCTCATACTTTAAATTTTGGGCATTTCGCTTAATTACTTTAAGTATGGCGTGATAACTTTTGACAAACTCACTCTCCGTAAGGGTTTGGTGATCATATCCATTACCTACATTAGAAAGCTTCTCAATGCCGGCCCTTAAATCTTTAAAAAATAAATCTCCGATGACTTTGTTTTCCTTTTCCCTGTCATAAGCTATCCATCCAAAAGTTCCTATAACTATCCCAATGAGTCCGAAATAACGTAAAACTTTGGCTATAACATTGATGTCCATTTTTTACTCCCACTCAATCGTGGCGGGCGATTGTCAGAAATTTTTAATGCGCAGTGAAAACCTTTCCCAAGAGTGCCCCGATAAATGTGCTATAATTTGGCCGTGCAAAAACCGTTGAGCGAAACCAACCCTTATCTGAAAGATCCTGCGGAACGCAGAAAGCTGATTATCCTGTCGGTTTCGACTTCCACTGCCATCGAAGGCGTTCACCTGAGCAAGCAGGTCTTTTTCCGAAAAGGGGGTGGATGGATTGCACGCAAATCATCTTCTTCCAAATCTTCTCATCGTTCGTCGAACCACTGAATGAAAAATCTGCCTCATCGGCTCATAATTTCTCTCAAGCGCAGCCTCTACCGCTATAAAATATTTCTGCTTCAACTTGCCTTTGAGTCCGCCGAAATCTAAAGGCGGCAGCCCTGCCTGCACTGCCATTAAAATCGCAAACAATCGGGCAGCCCGCCCGTTGCCGTCCCGAAAGGGATGAATCAAAACCAACTCCGCGTGAATAACCGCAAGCGCATTGCATATTTCCTCTTCCGACTGAAAATTGCAGGGAGTAAACTTGGCAAGAGGTCCTTTTTCAAATTCACTCACCAAAGAAGGGCTATGCTGAGACGCGGCGAAAGAAAAATTTCCTTTTGTAATGTTCACCTGACGGAACTTTCCCGCCCATGAATAAACATGGCCAAGCCAAATCTTGTGAATGCGGCAAATATCAGCCGCTCTGAATCTATGATTTCTCCCGTAATTCCCAAGTAGTTCTTCCAAAGCGCGAGCCTGTTCTCGGCCTTCAACCCTATCCATTTCCCTTTTACTTTTAATACCAAGAAGATTCCGTAGGACACGGCCGCCAGACCCCGGCTGATACTGATCTTCCACCAGGTGAGAGGTTTTATAACGTCCGGATTTTTTCATTTTAACAGCTACTCCCACTCAATCGTGGCGGGAGGTTTGCTGGAGATGTCGTAGCAGACGCGGTTGATGCCGCGCACTTCATTGATGATCCGGTTCGAGATCCTGCCTAAAAGATCATCGGGCAATTTTGCCCAGTCCGCGGTCATTCCGTCCTGAGACGTGACCGCCCGCACGGCCACAACGTTCTCGTAAGTCCTTTCATCTCCCATTACGCCGACACTTTTGACCGGAAGAAGGACGGCAAAGGCCTGCCAAATCTCCTTGTAATGGCCGGCCTGCTTGATTTCATCGATCACAATCCAGTCGGCCCGGCGGAGCAGTTCTAAGCGTTTTTCCGTGACCTCGCCCAGAATACGGACCGCAAGGCCGGGGCCGGGAAACGGGTGGCGGTGCATCAGCTCTTCGGAAAGCCCCAGGACGCTGCCGACCTGGCGCACCTCATCTTTGAAAAGTTCGCGCAGCGGCTCGATCAGTTTGAATTTCATTTTGGAGGGCAGCCCGCCCACGTTGTGGTGGGATTTAATCGTGCTTGTGGGCCCGCCGTAAACAGACACGGACTCAATGACGTCCGGATAAAGAGTGCCCTGGGCAAGAAACGGAACAGGCCCCAGTTTTTTGGCCTCCTTCTCGAACACCTCAATGAATACCCTTCCGATAATTTTCCGTTTTTTTTCGGGAGCGACGACGCCGCGCAGCTCTTTTAAAAATGTCCGGCGCGCGTCGACAAATCGAAGGTTCATTTTAAAGTGGTCCTGGAACATCTTTTTGACCTGCGCGGCCTCGTTAAGCCTGAGCAGGCCGTTGTCCACGAAGATACAAGTGAGATTTTTCCCGATTGCCTTGTGAATCAAAAGCGCGGTCACGGAAGAATCCACGCCTCCCGAAAGCCCGAGCACGACTTTGGCATCGCCCACCCGCAGCCGGATTCTTTCGATGGTTTCCTGGATAAAGGCGGCGGGCGTCCAGTCGCCTCTGAATTGGCAGATCTGAAAAAGGAAATTGCCGAGAATCTGGGCGCCCTGCGGCGTGTGGACGACCTCGGGATGAAACTGAACGCCGTAAATCCGGCGCTTCGTGTCGGCCAGCGCGGCGACCGGGGCGTTGTCCGTGTGAGCGATCGATTCGAAACCCCGCGGCGGGCGGTCCAGTTTGTCCCCGTGGCTCATCCAGCAGGTGAGCTCGCGCGGCAGGCCGGAAAAAAGTCCTTCACTCTGGTCCACCTGAAGCTGGGCCAGGCCGTACTCCCTTTTGGCTGAGCGGTGGACTTTTCCTTTGAAAACATGGGCGATCAGCTGCAGCCCGTAGCAAATCCCTAAAATCGGAATCCCTTCCTTGAAGATCCGCGGGTCGGGCAAAGGGGCTTTGGGATGATAGACATTGGCGGGCGAACCGGAAAGGATAATCCCTTTCGGATTTTCCTGCATGATCGTGTCCCGCGGGGCGTTATAAGGGAAGATTTTCGAGAAAACCTTTTGCTCTCTTACGCGACGGCCGATGAGCTGGGTATACTGGGATCCGAAATCGAGGATGATTAGAGTTTCATTCATAAAAATTCAAAAGGAAAAATGAAAAAGGGGAAACCGCAATTTAAAATTGAAAATGATCCGTCATTTTTCAATTGGATCCTACTTTTAAATTTTTAATTGTGATTTTTCCTGTTCCCTTTTCAGCTTTTACTTTCCTTTTACTTCCCCATTCCCACGCGCTGGGCGGCCTGAAAAAGTTTGCCTTCGGTGCGTATGGCGGGGGCGATCACGACTTCCGCCAATTGCATTTCGCGGATATCGCGCGCGCCCACGTTTCCCATACACGTGCGCAGAGCGCCGACCAGATTTTGAGTGCCGTCATCAAGCGAGGCCGGGCCGTATAAAATTTCCTCAAGAGTCCCCGTGGTTCCGACGCGGATCCTCGTTCCCCTCGGCAGATTCGCGTGCGGGGTCGCCATTCCCCAATGGAATCCTCTGCCCGGCGCTTCCTTGGCGCGCGCAAAGGCCGAGCCTACCATGACCGCGTCCGCCCCGCAGGCAAAGGCCTTGCAAATATCCCCGCCCGTCGACATCCCGCCGTCTCCAATAATGGCCACGTACTTGCGCGTTTTTTTATGGTACACCTCGCGGGCCGCGGCACAGTCTGCAATCGCCGTGACTTGAGGAACGCCGAGGCCTAAAACGCCCCGCGTCGTGCACGCCGAACCCGGGCCGATGCCCACGAGAAGGCCGGCACAGCCCGTTTCAGCAAGCTCAAGGCTCACTTTATAAGTGACACAATTGCCGAGAATCACGGGAATCTTCATTTCTTTGCAGAATTTACGGAAATCAACCACCTTATAGGATTTCGAAATGTGATTGACGGTTGTCACGGTGGACTGGACCACGAAAATATCCGCGCCCGCTTCCTCCGCAATTTTGCCGAATTTCTCCGCTTTTTGCGGGATCGAGCTCACGGCGCAAGGCCCTTTTGCTTTTTTGATTTCCTCAATCCGCTTGACGATCAACTTTTCCTTGACAGGCTCCAGATAAATTTTCTGCACAAGCTGCGTAGCCTCTTCCGAAGTCGCTTTAACGATATCCTTTAAAATGGAATCGTAATCCTCGTAACGGGTATAAATTCCCTCGAGATTCAAGACCGCAAGCCCGCCGAGCCTGCCCATCGCCGCGGCGAAATGCGGGTCCACAACGCCGTCCATTGCGGAAGCCAAAAAGGGGATCTCAAAGGTTTTATTGCCTAATTTAAAATGAATATCCACCTCCTCCGGATTCAGCGTCACCTCCCCCGGGACGAGGGCGATTTCATCAAAGCCGTAAGCGCGCCGGGCCTTGCGGTCGCGGCCGATAAATTCAGACATAACAGGGCTCCTCGGATTGGAATTTTAAGGCCGGATTTGCGAACGGCGAAACGCTGCAGGGATCCATAAAAAAATCTTGCTCAATTTCTTGAGCAAAGCGGGAATTTTGCGGCAGAAGGTTTTCCATTTGCCGTATCATACAAAAACGCCCAATTCATTGTCAATTAGGAAAGCTTGAAAAAATAATGAGGGATAAATCTAAAAATCAGGAGAGCGGCCGCCCCTGCCGCTTCAGCTTGTCAAGCAAAACGGCGGGTGGAGTTTTCGGCCGGCCGTTTGCCGGCTCCGGCTCCAAACTCGACCGGTAATTCCGGCGGCACCACGCGACCGTCCTCCGCAGGCCTTCGGCGAGCGAAACGAACGGCTCGAAGTTCAGAATCTGCTTGGCCTTCGAAATGTCAGGGATACGGACCGGCGTGTCTTCGTAACTCTGGCCGTAATAATCCCGGTAAGGCACCTGTTGAATCGGCGAAAGGCTCGCCGTCACACGCTTCACGGATTCGGCCAATTCCATAATCGTAGAAGGGTTCGGATTGCCGAGATTGAAAATTTCTCCCTCCGCGGCCTTGATTTCGGAAGCTTTAATGATTCCGGCCACGATATCCGTGATGTAAGAAAAACACCTTACCTGCTTGCCGTCCCCGTGAACGGTCAAGGGCTCGCCCAAAAAAGCCTGCCGGATAAATTGCGCAATCACGGTGCCGTAGGCCTCTTCATTTATCCTGGGGCCGTAGGTATTAAAAAAACGCAGGATAACGACCGCGAGCCCCTGCCTTCCGTAGTTCAGAGCCAAGTGCTCATCAATCGCTTTGCCGGCCGCGTAAGACCAGCGGTTAATCGTGGTCGGGCCCAAAAGGCGGTCATCCTCTTCACGATAAGGAAGATTCGTGCTTTTTCCGTAAACTTCGGAGGATGAGGCGAGGATAATCTTTTTTTTGTAGCGGAATGCCTTTTCCAAAACATTCGCCGCGCCTTCTACATTGACGCGAATGGATCTCAAAGGATTCTCCACAATATGCCTGACCCCCACCGCCGCCGCAAAGTGAAAAATAAGGTCGGCATTCCGGACACACTTCGCAACGATTCTTCCCTGCAGGATGCTGCCGGACACAAATTCAAAGCGGCGGTTTTTGCGGTGGGGGGCGATATTGCCTAGAGTTCCTGTGGAACAATCATCAAGACAGAGGACATAATCCCCGCGCTCTAAAAGGAAATCCATCAGGTGGGATCCGATAAAACCCGCCCCTCCTGTAACTAACACTCTTCTCATAAGGCCTCAGCTCACCCCGACGCCTTTTGAAGAACGGATCTCCGAAGGGGGCTTGCCTTTCTTGGGCTTCTTCTCGCCGTAATATTGATAATAATAAGAATCCGTCAAGGTCACCTCCGGCGTCGCCTGATTCAGAATGATCCCTTTGACGTTCACTCCGGCAAGATTAAGCTCTTCGCGGGCGCGCGTCAGGGCGCGTCTTGCGGTCTTTCCGGCGCGGTAAACAAAAAAAGTGGCGTCCGCCAGAAGCCCCAGGGTGCGTGAATCCGTGACAGGCAGCACAGGAGGGGTATCAAGAATAATGTAGTCATATTCCGAACGGAGTTGATTTAAAAGATTCTTCATTTCTTCAGAGGCGATCAATTCCGCCGGATTCGGGTTGTGGACTCCGGTCGTAAGAATCTCCAAACGGTCAAGCAGCTTTGTCGCCGTCAGATGATCCCATTTGGAGTTGTCCCCCACGAGGATATCGCCCATAGCCTTGCACGCCTGATTGTAATGGACGGTTCCCAGCAAAACCTCGCTCAGGCCGGGGGCCCTTTGAAGCCCGAAGAGGCGGTGGATTGTCGGACGTCTTAAATCGGCATCAATCAACAATGTTTTCTTGCCGGCCTGCGCCATAGAAATAGCCAAATTGGAGGCCGTTAGAGTTTTCCCTTCCTGCGGCCCCGTACTTGTGATGATCAACGTCCTTGCCTGGCCAGTCTTTTTTTCCATAATAAATTCTACAAACGTTCTCAAAATGCGGTAGGCCTCAGCCAGGGTTGAAAGGGTATCCTGGTTCATGATGAGGTAAGCCGAGTCAGGGGGCAGCTCTCTCGGGTTTCGAAAAAGTTGAATGATTGAGCGGTCAATCCTCCACCACGGGAAGTCTTCTTCGTGCGGATTAAAATAAGGGACAATCCCGATGACGGGAAGACGCACGGTCCTTTCGACATCATCAATCGTGCCGATTGAGGTGTCCAGATTTTCATGGATAAAGGCGAAGGCCAATCCCAGGATCAATCCGATAAAGGCCCCGAGCATCTTGTTCAGGTCTTTGCGAGGTGAAATAGGGTGGGCGGGCACGGTTGCGGATTCAATAATCGTCACGTCGCTGACTTCCTCCGCCTCCGCAAGCCGGGCGGCTTCATATTTTTCTTTCATGACCCGGTAGGCGCGATCGTTAATTTCAAGCTCCCGCTGGAACCTTGCAAACTCAAGCTCATGAGCCGGCAGTCGGCGGATTTGCTGCCGGACACCCTGGATCTGATCGTCAAACTTCAGGACGTCGGGATGTTTCTCGGTAAATTGCTTGAGCAAAACATTCCGGTCCTTTTCCAATTCCGAAAGCCGCTGTTCCAAACCCATCGCAAGCCCGAAAGCGCGGCCCGATTGGCGGAAGTCCTGGATTTGCGTCTCGACAGACTTTAATTTTTTCGAAAGGATCTCCAGCTGTTTTTCGATAAAACGCCTTAGATTCCGGGCCTGGCGTGTCTTCTGCAAAAAATCCACCTCGATAAAAGCGTCGGCCGTGGAATTGGCGATTGCGGCGGCAAGCTTCGGATCCGGATAAACGACGCTGATCTGGATCATATCCGTTTCGGTGACGCGCGTTGCGGTGACGGCCTCGCGGATCTCGGCGGATTTTTCAATCAGATCCTCAGCCTTGGAATCCTTGCTTAAAAACCCCAAACGGATCACCACCCGCTCCAGCACTTCTTTGCCGGTAATCATATTGGCATAAGTGATCATCGGATCAGCGCCTTGGGCCAAATAATAACCGCCTTGAAACTGAAAGACCCTGCCGCCCGTCCCCACCCGCACCATGGAACTTGCTTCATAAAGGGCGGTTTGAATGTGGGTATAAAAAATGGTGCTTAAAAGTACGGAGACGAAAGTGAAAAATACCACCAGCCGCCGCTTCACAATGATCCGCCAATAATCACTGAGGGTTAATTCATAACGATGGATTTCAGAAGCAACGCGGCTGGAAAAGTTACCGGATATTTCTGCCATTAATTGCGGCGGCCCTGAGCGGTTCGTATGGCGCTGCGGAGAACGAAGAAATCAATGCTGTTGTCCAGAGCCGGCTGCACGAGATTATCGAGAATCTCGCGGTAATCCCCGATCAGATCCTTGGCCACGTAAACAATATCATTGGGCATGATGAGGAGGTTTTCGCTGATCATTCCTTTCTTCAGCACATTTTCAACATTCGCCTTGATGATTTTGACTTGGGGCTCCTTGCGGATGTCTCCGCGGATCACCATAATTTTTCCCCGTTTGGCATCGGGCTTGAATCCTCCCGCAAGGGCGACGCCTTCAAGAAGGGAAATTTCCTGCTGGAACCGATAAACGCCGGGAGTGTTGATCTCCCCGAGGATGACGAATTTACGCCCTCCAAACTGGCGCATTGAAATGGATACTTGAGGATTGCGGATATACTCCGATAATTTTTTGGTCAAAATGTCGCGGACCTCGATCAGGCTCATTGCGAAAACATATAAATCCCCGACGAGCGGCAAGGAAATGCGGCCGTCCGGGCGCACGATCACGACGCGGGAAAAATCAGAGACCCTCCAGACGTCAATCTCCAAGACGTCGCCGATCTCCAAATAATATTCGGGCCGGATGAGCCGTGTCTGAAAGGGGCTTCCTTCCGTCATGGGACGCCCGCTTTCGGGATTGATTTTGAAGGCCCCGCTTCCCAAAATTTTCCCTTCCGCAGCCTGCAGAGCATCTTTGATGGAAGAAGAATCCGGCGCGCTTTCAGAAGAAGACCGGTTTTTTGCCGCCCCGAGTTCGTCCTCAAAAATTTTCTTGTCCTGTTCCGCCTCAGCCTGCAATCTGCGGCTTTCCAGCATTAAGAGCTGAATCTCATTCTGTTTTTCGTGGGCCCGGAGCTCGTCCTGGCCGCGGTTTTTCTCCAATTCCGCTTCGAAACTCCGCCGGCGGCCTTCCAGCGCAAGGATCTTGCCCTGAAGATTTCCCCTTTCAGCTTCAAGGCCGTCTATGAAATCTTTCCACATCTTTTCCTGCGACGTTTTATTTTGACGCTGCTCTTCTCCGAGTTGTTTTTCGAAAGCGCCGGCTTTCTGAGCGAGTTCACCGGCCCGCTTCTCTTTGGCTTTGATGTCTTCCGCGCGCAACTTTTTAAAAGGGTCTTGGGCATAGAGAAAATCAGCCCGCAGACAAAAAGAAAGAATAAGGGCAATCATCGCCACTCTTTCGTGAAGTAGAATTTTTCGGGCTTTTTGATTCATCATTCGATAGGTTTATATTTTTGGAAAACTCTGCCGAATCGACGGCGTTTCCGTAATGTCATCGACGACTTGCGGGCAAATCTTAAGGGAACTCTGTGTTGTAAACATTTTAGCCTTATGCTATATTGCAACTTGCGAGTTTTGAAAGAGTTAGGATCCTATGAGCGGCCGAATCCTCAGGCAAATATTGTCAACGTTTATCCTTCTTTTCCCTTCCCTGACACTTGCGCGCGCCCGCGGCGTCGAAAGCACGGAACGTTTGAGAATGCTTCAGCAGGCGACGGGGCAGACATCTTCCGGCAGTTTCCAGACAAAGGTTGACGCTACTTTTAATAGCCGGCCCTCGCTCGATAAAAACTACGTCGCCCACGAGGACTTGGAAAGAAAACAAGCGCTTTCCGCCGGGCCGGAAACGGCGGAACCTTTCCTCGAGGAAAAGCCCCGGGGAAAAACGGATCTCGAAGAAGAAACCGAAAAAAGCGACCGGGAAGGCCGGGGCAAGCATCCCCTCGATATCCCGCTCGAACCGCGAATCCGTGCGGGTGAAAAGAATTATCAAAAGCAGATGGATGAAATTTACGAGGAATCCGAGCAAAGGCAAAAAGAAGCGAAAAAAAACCGGCCTCAGCCTGCCGAGGAGAAAAAAGGACGCTCAAGGCCTCCGCGCTCCGGCGCTTTAGTCAATAATCCCTTTTATTTTGGCGCCGATGACGGCCAAAAAGAATTCGAAAAAAATAAGCCTGCGATTATTGACCGCCTGGTTCAGATGGGTTATTCCGAGTCGGATGCCGAATCTCTTATTCAGGAGGCATCAAGCCCGGAAGAAGCGATTATTTCTTTAATGCAACGGGAAGGTTTTTCATACGGTGAGGCCGCCGAGGCGCTGAAAAGGGATCAAGAGTCTTAACTTTAGGATGAAGAATCTTTCTTAATTGGACCAGTTTGCGATATCGTCTGCCGTACCCTCCTGCTTATCAGGGCCCAGAGAATACAAATCGTAGCTTAAGGTATTTTGAGCCCCTGGAAATTTATAGGCATAAAGATTGCCCCACGGATCTTTCGGGATTCCCTTTTTCAGGTAGGGCCCTTTCCAGTTCAAACTATCTCCGGGCTTGGCCGTTAGATCCTCAAGTTTTGCCGGGTACCGCCCATTATCCATTTCATACAGATCAAGGGCGAGGCTGATCCCTCCGTCGATATCGGCGCGGGCCGCCTGCTTGCGGGCTTCTTCCGAACGCCCCGCAAGCCGAGGCGCGACCAGGGAAACCAAAATACCGATAATGATCACGACAAGCAGGATTTCGATGAGCGTAAATCCTTTCGATGAAAACCGAACGGCAGAGAAAACTGAATCTTTTTGGCCTTTCATAGTTCCGACCTCGCCTTTTTCTAAAATAAAGTCTTTGGTTTTAGTTGCTCCGGTTAAACTCTATCTGTATGAAGCGCGCAGCGTTTGCTGTCTTATCGGATTTTACCTCCTCGGGCTTCACTGTCGGAAGTAAAATGTTTCGAGCCCGCGCCTCCCCTCCCGCCGGCTTTTTCTTCAACCCGGACAGGGCAAAGGGACGCCGCTTTTATTTTGATTTGCCGGGCGGTCTTGATTATGATGAAGGAAATGGAAAATCGATACCTGATTCTGGGCGGAGGTATTTCCGGTCTGACTCTCGGCTGGAAACTGGCTTCTGCAGGCGCCGCCGCCGAAATCCTCGAGGCCTCCTGCCGGCCCGGCGGCCTGGCCGGAACCCTTCGCGAAGACGGCTACTCTTTAGACTTCGGGCCTCATTCCTTTTTTTCGGAAGATGAGGAAATATCCCGCACGGTCCGCGAATTGTTTGACCCGCCCTTGAAGGGAAAAACGCGCCGCGTCAAATTCTATTTCGAAGGAAATTACCTGGACTACCCGCTGACCGCATTCCATATTCTTTTTCAAATGGGGCCGGGGCCCGGCTTGCGCGCCCTGCTAAGCCTGCTTAAGGCGAAACTCTTCGATCCCGAAAAAGCGGCGCAAAATAATCTTGAGAATCAAAGCGTCGAGGAATGGGCGAAGCAGAACTTCGGAGACTACCTTTATCAAACTTTTTTCAAACCCTACACGGAGCAATTTTGGAAAATACCGGCCTGCGAACTTTCGGCGCGCTCGATCCCGAGCCACACCCGCCTGAGTTTTTTGAAAACGCTCGGGCATTTGCTCAAAAAATACAACGGCGTCCATTCGCTTTCGATCATTGACCGCGAGCGGCTTCCCACCTATTATCCCTCGACCGGCTACGGAGAAATTTCAGAGAGGATGGCAAACCGGTTTCTTTCACGAGGCGGCCGGCTCCGGCTTTCCTGCCGCGTGACGGGCATTCATCAGCTTCCGGACGGGGGTTTTGAAATTGAATATGAAAAAGAGGGGCGGGAAAAATGGGCCGCGGGACATTGCGTTATTTCCACCCTTCCCCTGCCGATCCTGATTCATTCTTTTGATCCGCCGCCGCCCGCCGCCGTGCTGGAAGCCGCTTCGAAATTGGACTACCGGCCTCTTCTGATGCTTGGAATGGCGACGCAAAAACAAAACATTCTGCCTTGCGATTACCTTTATCTCCTCCACCGGCCTTATAACCGGATTACCGAAATGAATAAGTTCAGCGAGCGCACCAGTCCTGAAGGTGAAAACATTCTTGCAGCGGAAATCCCCTGCCGGCGCGGAGACGAGATTTGGAATGCCTCGAAAGAAAAATTATTCGAGCGCTGCATCGAAAGTTTGTCGCAAGACGGTTTTTTAAAGCGCCAAGACGTAAGCCGGCTTTTGCTCGTCAAGGCGCCTTATGCTTATCCTATTTACCGGAAAAATTATGCCGGACATTTGGCGGCGCTTATGGAATTCATCCAAAACAAACGGAATTTTTATACCTTGGGCCGATCGGGTGAATTTCTTTACGGGGACGCGGATCAATGTATGCGCCGGGCTTTCGACTTGGCGGAGAAACTCTTGAACGGCGAAAAAATTTTACGGCCGGAAACGGAATCCGCGCTAAGCCCGGCGGAGTTTGCCCAATGACGCCCTCCGTCTTGAATGCCAAATCCAATGCGCCGCCTGAGATCCCTTCCGGCTGGATCGAATACTGGAATCAGGACCAGTTTTGGACCTCCTCCGAATTGTGGGAGATCAACGCGCGAATTTTCTTCAACCGCTTCAAAGCCGTTGTCGCCCTTCAACCTGAAGATGAGGTCCTGACAGTCGGCTGCGGGACGGGCCATTTGGAATCCCTCCTCGCGCCGCACGTAAAGAGCCTTCACGCGCTGGATACTTCGCCGCGCTTCGTGGAAATGTGCAAGAAAAATTGCAGGGCCTCTGCAAACGTCACCGTCCGGCAAATAGAAGGCGATTATACGGACTTCGATTTCTGCAAAAAAAATTTCACCCTGTTCCTTTTTGTCAGCGTCGTCCAGTACTACCGGAATATCCGGGAAATTGAAAACATGATCCAAAATGCCAAACGAATTGCGCGGCCCGGCGCGCGTTTGCTCATCGCGGATATCCCTTTAAGCAGAAACCCTTGGCAGTCCTTCGGAGACGCGCTTCGGTCTATCCTGCTGGGACTTCGAGAAGGTTATCTCTATAAACTCTTTAAGGAAGGCGTTCTCGAAAATTATTTTTCCGGCGGCGACTACCGGACTTTCGGCAAGACCGCCAAGACGCTTATTTTTTCGGAAAAAGAACTTGCGGCATTGATCCGGCGCCTGAATCTCAACGCCACGATTGTGCCGGAAAGCCTTACGATGAATGCCGGAAGGCCGGGCCTCCTCGTGTCTTTCTAAATCATGGGAAAAAACTGCCTGATCTGCGGCTTCCCGATCGAGCCTTTTTTGGATTTGGGGCCGATGCCCAAGGCCAATGCGTTTCTGTCCGAAGAGGAGTTCGCGGGCGAAATCTTTTTCGACTTAAAAGCCGCGTTTTGCCCTTCGTGTAAAATGGTCCAGCTCCTGGATCAGCCGGCCAGGGAATCCATGTTTCACGACGGCTATCCTTTTCTTTCCGGAAGTTCCTCCCATATGGCTTCTCACTTCCAATCCTTAGCCCGGGATGTCCTGGAACATTTCATTCCCGATCCAACGGCCTTTGTCGTTGAAATCGGCACGAACGACGGCACACTGCTGAAACACTTCTCCGAAGCCGGTATTCGCCACTTAGGAATCGAGCCCTCCGCCGGCGTCGCTCGCGCCGCCCAAGAACACGGCGTCCAGGTTCACTCGGGTTTTTTCGATGAAGCGCTGGCCTTGCACATTGTGCGTGATTCCGGGCCGGCCGACGTTTTTCTGGCCGCCAACGTGATGTGCCATATTTCTTACCTCCACTCCGCCCTGGAAGGGATCCGCATTCTCCTGAAAACCAAAGGAGTCGCGATTTTTGAAGATCCTTACCTCTGCGATATGCTTCGCCAAACCTCCTACGACCAAATCTATGATGAACACGCCTTTGTTTTTTCCCTGACGTCCTTACAGAACGCTCTTCAGCCTCACGGCCTGCGGGTGATTGACGTTAACCCGCAGCAAACGCACGGCGGATCGATGCGTTATACCGTTGCCCGCGAGGGAGAGCATGTTCCGTCCAAGGGCGTTGAGAAACTCTTTGCCGCGGAAAAAAAATCGGGCGTTGCGGATTTCTCGACCTATGAAAAATTCAGAATCCGGTGCGGAAAATCTAAAAAAGATTTGGTGCGCCTTTTAACGGATCTGAAACAAAAAAGAAAACGCGTCCTGGGCTACGGGGCCGCTTCCAAGAGTACGACCGTGCTTAACTTTTGCGGGATCGGCCGCGAATTCGTTGAAGCCATCTGCGATTCGACTCCGGCGAAACAGGGAAAGTTCAGCCCGGGCGCTCACCTTCCTATTGTCCCTTCCCGCGCCTTCCGCGCTCCTTATCCGGATTTCGCGCTCCTCTTTGCGTGGAATCACGCGAAAGAAATTCTGGAAAAAGAAAAAGAATTCACGGCCCAAGGAGGAAAATGGATTGCCTATGTCCCTGAAGTTAAAATCCTCGGCTGATCCCGGGGGAAAAGGGCCGATTTCCAATCAAGCCGGCCTGCAGAGACGCGCGTTTGACGGCACGATACCGGCCTCTTATGAGAAGAAAAAAATTCTCGTCACGGGCGCGAACGGATATCTGGGCGCCCGCCTCGTCGAAAAGTTGTCCGGGATCGACTGCGAAATTATGCGCCTGAGCCGCAACGGAAATTTTACCGCTCCCGTCGGCCGCGCCGCGCGATTCAAGGACAGAACCGCCGATCTTCGCGACGCCGGTTTATGGCATGATCTTATTTTGGAGGCGGACATCCTCTTTCATTTGGCGGCCCAGACAAGCGCCGTTTTCTCTGAAAAAAATCCTTCGGAAGATTTTTCGGTCAATTGTCTGCCGGTTTGCCAGCTCCTTGAAACCTGCAGAAAAAAGAAAAAAAATTTGGACATTATTTTTGCGGGAACGGTCACTCAAGCAGGAATCCCCGAAAGGCTCCCTGTGGACGAAACTCATCCCGACCGGCCCGCGACTTTTTATGACCTTCATAAGCTGATGGCGGAGCAGTATCTGAAACTCTACGCGGATCGAGGCCTTGTGCGCGCCGTAAGCCTGAGGCTCCCGAATGTTTACGGGCCAAGCCCTGCGTCCGGCAGCCCGGAGCGCGGCGTTCTGAATCAAATCATCCGTAAGGCGCTGGCCGGCGAGAAATTATCGGTCTACGGTCCGGGCACTCAGATGCGCGACTACCTTTATATTGAAGATGCGCTCAGGGCTTTCCTTCTGGCTGGAGACCTTATCGGCAAACTCAACGGGCAGCACTGCGTCATCGGGACGGGCAAAGGATACACTCTTTGGGATGCCTTTCATTTGGCGGCAGACCGGGCAAAAATCCTTACCGGACGGAGAGCGCCCGTCGAAGCGGCGGAGCCCCCCTCTCTTTTATCCGCAATTGAATGCAGAAATTTTGTGGCGAATCCTTATCATTTTACCGAGCTGACGGGGTGGGTTCCTGCTTACTCTTTTGACGAAGGAATCGACGCGACGCTGAGACGCTTTCATCAGGATTCCAAGCCGGAGGATCGCGGAGCGGCATGAAAATTGTCGTGACGGGCGCATTAGGTCAAATGGGTTCAAGGCTGATCCGCGGCCTGCCTTTTTCCTTTCCTGGATCAGCAATTCTGATGCTTGATAATCTCTACAGCAGGCGTTACGGCTCGCTCTTGGATTTGCCTTGCGAAGGGAATTACCGTTTCCTCGAAGCCGACATCCTGGACGCCGATCTTTGCGCCCTCTTTGAAGGAGCCCGTGCGGTGGTGCACCTCGCCGCAATCACGCATCCCCTTCCTGCGGACTCGCTTGAAACAATGGAAGAAGTGAACGTTTACGGAACGGAAAGGGTGGCGAAGGCCTGCGCGAGCGTCGGCGCTCCGCTGGTTTTCATCTCAACGACAAGTGTTTACGGAAAGAAAGAAGGAACCGCCGAGGAAGAAACGGCGGAAGATTTAAACCCTCAAAGTCCTTATGCTCAATCGAAGCTCAAGGCCGAACGGTTGATCCGCGGATTTACGGATCAAGGAAAACTTGAGTCCGTGATTTTCCGATTCGCCTCCATTTTTGGAGTCTCTCCCGGGATGCAGTTTCAGACGGCCGTCCATAAGTTCTGCCGGCAGGCCGCGGCTCATCAGCCGGTGACGGTCTGGCGCACGGCTTTTCGCCGGCGCAGGCCCTATCTCGAATTAAAAGATGCCGTGCGTGCCATTGAATTTGTAATCCAGAACAGGCTCTTTGGCGGAGATATCTACAATGCCGCGACCACTCATTCAACGGTTGAGGAAATTATCCAAATCATCCGCCGGAGGATTCCCTCGCTTGCCCTTCGCTTCGTCGATTCCGCTTTAATGAATGAGTGGTCGTATGAAGTGTCTTCTAAACGCCTGGCAAACTGCGGCTTTGAATTCCAAGGCAATCTTAAGGAGGAAATTCATCATATTCTTTCGAGGCTTGAACATTCTCCGGCCGATTGTTCAAAAACCAGCGGCGCCCGCGGCGGCTTAGATTTTTAATTCCTCTACAGGCCGGGGCTTCAAGGATTGCGGATTGAAGAAAGGCGCTAAATTTTAAAAACAATATAAATCAGCAAAGCCAGGATCGCGACAATCAGAACAAAGGGAAGGAATTCCTGGATCGCGGTGACCGTCTTATACTTTTTTTCGCTCTGGCTTTGTTCGTGTTCCATCCGGACTTTGGCATAAGAAGAAACGGCCTTCAAGGGATTCACAATGTGAATCAGCTGATTTTTTGTCAAATCCATAACGAGGGGACGGCTCAGTTTATTTCCCGCCTCATCGAATTCGATGCAAACCACAGGGCTTAGGGGAAAACGGGGATGCTGGCGGACGACTCTGCCGATTTGTTTATTGCTCAGTTCCACAAGCGACATTACGGGATAAAGCCCGATCCTTCCCAGGAGGGCTTTTAAAACCTCCCGGTCATAAACGCCCCGCCCTTTTTCGATCATTTCTTTAATCGCTTCATGGACCGGCATGGGATTTTTACGGTAAGGGCGGAAGTGAGTCATCGCCTCGAACGAATCCGCAACCTGAATAAGTTTTGCATACAAGTGAATTTTCTCTTCGGCGAGGCCCTGAGGATATCCCCTGCCGTTGATCGTTTCATGATGCTGCAAAACGGCATTCACCACGCACTCGGGGAGAGCTCCCTGCAGGATCTTGGCCCCTCGCTCCGGATGCCGGAGAACTTCACTTTGAAGCTCAGGCGTCAACTGCTTCGGATAATCCAGGTTCTCACGAATTCCCAGAAGCCCGGCGTCATGGAAAAAAGCCGCGAACGAGAGCTCTTCGAGCTGATTCTTGGACAATTTAAAATCAAGCCCCAGGATCACGCTCAGAATCGCGCAATTGGCGGCGTGATAGGCAAAATAGCTCGAGTCGGGATACTCTTCCAGAACGGCCTCAATCAGATCCGCGTCGTTTTTAAGAGCGAACTCCACCAAGGTGCGCACGGAGGTCTGAAACAGGGAAATTTCCAGCGGCTGTTTGCGCGCAATTTGGTCAAAAATATTCTGCCCCGCGTCAATCAGGCCGGCGTAAATTTCCCTTGCTTTAAGCGTTTTTTCATCGGGAATTCCGATCTCCGGCGAGGCGGTCACGGCCGTTCGGTCCGGAGCTTCTTCTTTTTCAGGCTGCGGTACGGGCCCTTCCTCTTTCTTTTCCGCCTCCGCAATCTTTGGCGGCCGCAGCTTTTCTTCAGCTTTCATCTTCTCGATCTCAAGATGCCGCGCCATTTCATCGGAAAAGAGCCTTTCCCTCTCCCGTATTTCCTCCTCTTTCTTCAGGATCTGATCCTTAAGGCGCTCCATTTCAAGATTCATTTGCCGGCGTTCGGATTCGATCTGACGCGCCGGATCCGTTTTAAGGCCCGGGTCCGTCCGCCCCTGCAATCCTTCGCTTTTTTTCTTCAATTCCTGGATTTGCCGGGACATCTCCTGTTTTTCGTTCTCGATCCCTTCGAATCGGGTTTGAAATTCCTTTTCAAGCCGCTGCCGGATATCTTTTTCAAGGGCCGAAATTTGCTCAGGAAGTCCTAAAGGAGAGGGAATGGAAAGAGCGGTTGCCTTTTTTTTAGTCCTGGCCGGCGAAGGTGCCTCTTTCATGAATTCAGAAAGCCGCATTTTTCAAATCTCCTCTGCTGCTCATAAAGTCTGAGGGTCCATAACCACTTCCTGGATAATCGAAACATTAATCTCCTGGGCCTTCATCCCAAAACCGGCCAAGAGGGCCAGGTCGCAGACTTGGTTGATGCGCCGGGGGATTCCGCCCGTGGATTCGTGAATGGCCGTAAACGTTTCTTCTTCAAAAATAGGGCGGGCGGCTCCCGCCACGCGCAGCCTGTGGAGGATATAAGCCTTGGTTTCTTCAAGGGTAAGGCCCTTAAGATGAAAGCGGATCGAAACCCTTTGATCAAAGGGTTTCAGATGCGTGATTTTGTCGCGCAGCTCGGGCTGTCCGATCAGGATGAGCGTCAGCAAAAATTTATCGCGCTTTTGAAAATTCAAAAGCAGGCGCAGTTCCTCAAAAAGAAGCCGGTCCTCGATCAAGTGGGCTTCATCCACGATAATCACGGTGTGCCTTCCCTCCGCGTAATTGTCATTTAAAATATCCGTTAGGCGGTGAAGGATATCGGTTTTTTGTTCCGGAAGGTTGTCGTGGATTCCAAGCTGATAAATGATTTCTCTTAAAATTTCAACGGAATTCAACTGAGGATTAAAAATAAACGCGCGCGCAAACTTGTCCGGCGGAAGATTGTCCAAAAGCGTCTGCGCCAGAAGCGTCTTCCCCGAGCCGAAAATACCCGTCAAAAGCGCGCAGGCTTTATATTCCTGAACCGCGTACCGGAGGCGGCTTAGAGCTTCTTCATGCTGCTCGGAGAAACAAAAAAATTTTGGGTCGGAAGTGTTCTGAAAGGGCTCCTCGTTAAATCCCCAATAGGCGAGATACATTAACGGGATTCTATCGGCTTTTTTGACTTTCTGTCAACGAATTCCATCAGGATCACGATCAAAAAAATAGTGATCAGGTATTGAACGGCCAGCAGGATCGCCTCCACTTTAAAAACGTAGCGGATCGTCACGGCTCCGAGGCTCAAGGCAAAGGCCGCCGCGTAGCTGAAAAAAAGCGCTTGGCGCTGTGTCATCCCCATTTTGAGGAGGCGGTGGGAGAAATGATCCTTGCCGCTGAAAGTCACAATTTGATTCAAGGATCGGGTGACCCGGTTCCGCTGCCTGCGAATGACCGTATAAATCAAGTCAAAGATGGGCAGGCCCAAAATAAAAACGGGGACGAACATTGATTTCATGGGATTCGTCGACCAAATGCCCATAATGCTCATCGCCGCCAAAAGGTATCCCAGAAAAAAGCTTCCTGAATCTCCCATAAAAATGGAGGCGGGCGGGAAATTATAGGCAAGAAATCCCAGGCTGCTTCCCATCAAGGCCACGGACATAAGGCCCCAAGCCCACTGCCCGTTCTGAAAAGAAACATACGCGTAAGCAAGCGAAGCGAAGAAGGTCAGTCCTGCAGCCAATCCGTCCATATGGTCCATTGCGTTGAAGGCGCTTGTGACTCCCACAATCCACAAAAGCGTGAGGATAAAATTGACAACCGGGAAAGGGCAAAGGTGGACCATCACGCCGGAGCGGGCCAGGAACGCGGTAATTACAAAAAGGGCGGCAAGTTTGATCGCGGCCGGAACCGAGCGCGTGTCGTCAAGAAATCCAATCCCGTGCGCGAGAATGGCTCCGATCAGGACCCCTTTCTGGCTTTCGGTAATGATCCCCAGGCCTAAAAGGCTGATGAGAAAACCGCAAAAAATAGCGGCGCCTCCCAGCCTCGGCGTAGCCCTTAAATGAATCTTCACTGCAGAAGGATGGTCCATCGCACCCAGCTTGGGAGCAAGCCAGCGGACACAAGGCGTGAGGACCAGCGTGATTAAAACTGCCGCTCCAAAAACTCGAAGATAAGCCCACAGCCAGGCCGTATTCATGAAATTTTTTTCTCAGAATAAATTTTCCGGCCCAATAAAATTTCCAGGCTTTCCGCGCCGTGATTAAAAAGCAGATCCACGACGGACAAATGCGAAAGAAAAGGCAAGTGCTGCTGGCGGTAAACAGGATGTTCGAAATTTTGATACGCGCACCCGACGCCGCGCGCCCTGAATTTTTCCTCATCGATATAATCCGCACCGTGCTTGCCGTGCAGGTACGCGTCGGCGCCCGTTTTCTCACAGAGATCCAAAATGAGATCGTCCCCTTTTCCGCGCCCTCCAAGCTCTGAGGCGATCTTGACCGGTCTGTCTATCCCCAGAGCTTTAAGAAGAAAAAAAATAAGGTGCGTACTCAAATCACAAAAGTTCTCCCATTTTTTTTTGTTGTAGGTTTCGTCAAAAAAATCGGCGTATCGCGTAAAGTAGGGCGCTTTGGAATAGCTCCGCGCGAGCGTTCTCCAGTGTTTTCTCGCCCAGGGCAGGGCCGTATTAATTTTCGTATCTTTGATTTGCTGCTCGAACTTCCCTTTGACGAGGACCGGAACCGTCAGCCACCGGGCGCCTTCCGCCGTCCGGATCTTGTTCCGGTTCATCCAGCCGAAGGGCCCCCGCTTGACGAACTGGACATTGTCTACAATCACAAACATACCGGCGTGATAAATTTTGTGGAAAAAGCCCAAATAAGGCAGGTAGTTCGGCTGATGCCCCGTCAGAAGCATTTCTAAAAAATAAGCCGGCGGGCTTCAAAAGCCTCGCAGGCAGCGCGCCCCGCTTCCCTTCCCCGCGCGCGGGTAAGATCCTCCAGGCTTTCAAGACTCGCGGGATCGTTCGGATGGCGCCGCTGGGAGGAATAGGTGCGGATCAATTTTAATTTGATCTCCAAATAATCTGAAATGTCCACGTAAAAATTCGGCCGGAATTCGCGCCCCGCTTCGTTCCACGAAAGCGTCGGACTGTCGTAAACCAGAACGGCCGGCGGGTTGGCCTTGATTCCTCCGGCGTGAATGCGCGCGGCCGCAAGGCCTGCTTTAAAGACGGCTTCATGATCCTGATTATAAGAAGGCGCGGGGATTGCAAGGATCGTCGGGCGGATGCGGTTTAAAGAAACCGAGCTTTCCGTCTCTATTTTCGCGATGAGATCCCGCCTGGGAATGGCGTCAAGCCGCAGATGAGTTTTCGCGTCCGTATACAAAACCTCGCAGCCGTCTAAGCCGAGGATATTCGAAACCTTCTTAAGTTCTTGCAGACGCTCCCGGGCTGTGACCCACTTTTTCTTCTCGAAAAAATTCAGGTCCCCAACTGAAAATACCATCAAATAGACTTCACAGCCCAGCGCCTTGGCCTTGGCCATTGTGCCGCCGCAGCCGAACGCCTCATCATCCGGGTGGGGAGAAATGACAAGCATTTTCTGGCCCTTCCAAAAACGCTCGCCATCATGCCGGAGTTCCGGAAGGGAAAAATTTTTTGATTCTTTTTTCATCTCATGACCTGTTTGCTGAAGGTTCTCTAAAGATAAGGTTACTGTTGTGTATCGTAAGGCTCTCTGGATTTCTTTAACCTTGGCTTTTCGCCTGCCTGTTCTGCCCGCGGCCCGGATTTTAAAAATCGCCTTCCCTTGAAAGGCGCGCCGTGCTAATTTATGGCGGTCATGCTTAAAAGTTTAAGGAAAAATACGAAAGTCATTATCTGGGCCGTCATTCTATGCTTTGCCTTGTGGGGCGGATTCAGCATCGGCACTCAATTTCAGAAACGCGGGAGGGTTGCCGGCGAAGTTTTTGGAAAGGAGATTTCTTTTCAGGAATACAATCTCTTTTACCGCGCCAGCCGGATTTTCAACTTCGGAAGCCCTGCGCCGGAAGCTGAAGATTTGCTGAGGCGCAAAACTTGGCAAAACATTATTTATTCCCACGAGGCAAAACGCCGAAAAATCGAGGTCTCAGACGAGGAGGCCCGCCGGGAAATCCTCCGGCTTCTTGAAGACCGTCAGATTAAAGATCCCACTCCTGAAGTTTATAGACATTGGCTGGCCGCGGGCCTGCGCCAGACCCCGCAAGAGTTTGAGAGCCAAGTCCGCGAGATCCTGCGTATCCAAAAACTGATGCGTAAAATCAATGAAGAACCCGTTGAGCGCGCCACGGCCGACGAAGAAGCCGCGCTTCTCAGGTTCCAACGCGCGCACAATCTTCCTTCCGAAAAAAAATTTGAAGGTACGCTTAAGGAACAATACCTCAAAGAGTTTGAGGAGCAGAAAAGATATGAGCGCTTTCTGAAGTGGCGCTTTGAAGTTCAGAAAAGAGCGAATCTTAAAGACCACTTGCCCCCTCTCGAAGCAAAAGCGGAACCTGAATCCGAAAGCCCTTCGCCTCCACCGGCGCCGGCGACCGCTTCTGCCGGTTCTGCCCCCCCTTCTTCCGCCGAACCCCGATCCAAGGGAATTTAGCCTTCTAAAAATTTCGAGCCTGCCTTCATTGACAAGTATCTGGCACGATTGTTATACTCGCGGCCTTATGTCAAAGACCGTCCAGGAGTTAGCCGCCTTAATCAAAGGACGTGTGATTGGGGACGGGCAAGTTCTCATCTCAGGCATCACCAACCTTGAGTCGCCCGGGCCGGGCCTTATTACGTTTGTCCAGGATGAGAAAACCTTGAAGCGCTTAGAGTCCTCGCCGATCGCCTGCCTCATTGTTCCTTCCAGCCTGGAGGGCTCTTCAAAGCCTCTGATTCAAGTTCCCCAGCCCAAGCTCGCCTGGGCCAAACTGTTGGAATATTTCTTTCCGGCCGCTTCTTACAGCCAGACGATTTCCGAGAAGGCCGTGATTTCACCTTCCGCAAAAATCGGCCGGCGCGTCACGATAGAGCCTTTCGCCGTGATTTCAGACCTTGCGGAAATCGGTGACGAAGCCGTGATCCGGAGCCGCGTTTTTGTCGGTTCGAATGTCAGGATCGGCCAGAAATCCATTTTGCACCCCGGCGTGACAATCTACGAAAATTGCCAGATTGGAAATGCGGTTGTCATCCACGCGGGTTCCGTTATCGGCGCGGACGGTTTCGGCTACGTCGCGACTCCGGAGGCGCAGGAAAAAATCCCTCAGGTCGGGAATGTCGTCATTGAAGATCAGGCGGAGATCGGGGCCCTGACGACCATCGACCGCGCGACGATCGGCTCCACGAGGATTTCCAAAGGCGTGAAGATCGATAATCAGGTCCAGATTGCCCACAACGTTTCGATCGGCCCGCACACGGTCATCTCCGCGCAGACGGGAATATCCGGAAGCTGTAAAATCGGCGCGCACGTCACAATGGGAGGCAAAGTCGGGGTCGGCGACCACGTCGAGATCGGGGATTGGACGATGGTCGGCGCCGGATCGGGTTTCCCGAGCGGAAAAAAAGTCCCTGCAAAACAAGTTGTTTTTGGAGAACCGGCGCGCCCTTATCAGGAAGCGCGCAGGCAGATCGCGGCTCAGCTCAGATCCGCTGAAATGCTGGATGAAATCCAAAGGCTGAAGGAACAGATTGCGGAACTCGAAAAGAAAATCGACGCGTGTCTGACCGTCCCTGGACGCCGGCCGGGCGGCCGGTCTTAACTAATATTTCTTGCCGATCAAACTCAAAAATTCCCCGCGGGCCCTTTCGGAATTCAGGAAACTCCCCAGCATTGCGCTCGTCACCGTAAAGGCATTGGATTTTTCCACGCCCCGCATCGCCATACAAAGGTGGAAGGCCTCGATCACCACGCCTACGCCGCACGGCCGAAGGGCATCCATCAGGCAATTGGCAATCTGCATGGTGAGCCTCTCCTGCACCTGGAGGCGTTTGGCGAAAACCTCCACCACGCGCGGGATCTTGCTTAAGCCGATGATCCTGCCGTTGGGGATATAAGCCACGTGCGCTTTGCCGTAAAAAGGAAGGAGATGGTGTTCGCAAAGCGAAAATATTTCAATGTCCCGGACCACCACCATTTCGCTGTAGGGTTCTTGAAAGATCGCGTTATTCAAAATCTTTTGAATGTCCTGCCGGTAGCCTTGCGTCAAATATTTCAAAGAAGCGGCCACGCGTTTGGGAGTCCGCAGAAGCCCTTCCCGTTCGGAATTTTCTCCCAGGAGTTTTAACAGATCGTAGACAATCGCCTCCATCTGCTGGGTATCCGAAGATTTGGCGCCCGGAATCACAGAATGCGCTGAAGGTTCCATTTATTTTTTTACTCCCGCGCCGACCGCTTGCTCAAGCGCCTCGGCCGCTTTCATAAAACCCCGGGCTGCCGGACTGTCCGGAACGGATAAAACAATCGGCGTTCCCTTATCTCCGCCCTCGCGGATCCGGCTGTCGAGCGGGATCTCGCCCAAGAAAGGGACCTTATATTGAAGAGCCGCCTTCCGGCCGCCGCCTTTTCCGAAGACCTCGCCGGTCATGTTTTCAATGATACCCAGGATCGGCACTTCCGTTTTTCGGAACATTGCGATTCCTTTGCGGACGTCCATGAGCGCGACCTCTTGGGGAGTCGTCACAATCACAGATCCCGAAAGCGGGACGCTTTGCACCAAAGAAAGCTGGACATCGCCCGTGCCCGGCGGCAAGTCCACCAGCAAAAAATCAAGCTCCCCCCAATCGACCTTTTGTAAAAATTGCGTCACCGCGCTGTGAAGCATCGGCCCCCGCCAGACCATCGGCTGGTCCGGAGGAACCAAAACTCCCATTGAAATCATCCGTATTCCCTGCGCTTCAATCGGGATCAATTTTTCCTGAGAGTTGACTTGCGGACGCGTCTCAGAAGACACGCCGAGCATCAGAGGAACATTGGGGCCGTAAATATCCCCGTCCATCAAGCCGACTGTATACCCGTGCTTGGCAAAGGCCAGCGCAAGATTCACAGCCACCGTCGTCTTGCCGACCCCGCCTTTACCGCTTGCCACGGCCACCACGTCACAGATCCCCGGAATAGACTGCCGCCTTGCCAAAGGAGGAGATCCCGTCTGCGGGGCCGGACGGCTGAAATTAATTTTCACATTTTTAATCCCTTCCAGGACGGAAAGTTTCTTTTCAATCTGATTCTTGACCGCGTCGATCACGGCAGGCGGCGTTGAGGCTCCATTCAAATGAACGGACAAATCCTGCGGCTGGATAACGATCTCCTTGACCATCCCGAGCGAAACAATATCGCGTTTGAGTTCCGGATCCTCGACCGTTTTGAGAATGCCGAGGATTTGCTCTTGGGTGGGAGCGGACATTTAAAGGACGCCCTCTTTGGCGAAACGTTCGGAAAAGTGGGCGTGCGATTTTCCGTTTCCTGATCTCAAGTGAGTCACAAGACGGCTTAATTCTTCGGCCAAAAACTGAATCTCTTTCTCAGTCGTATATTTCCCAAAACTAAAGCGGACCGCAGAAGCCGCCGCCTCGTCCGTGCAGCCCATTGCTTTTAAAACGTGCGAAGGCCGGCGCGAGCCGCTCATACAGGCCGAGCCGCTTGAAGCATAAATCTCCCTTTGATCCAGGGCAATCAGAAGGGTTTCTGCTTCGATTCCTTCCCATCGCAAATGGCTTGTGTTGGGGAGCCGGTCCGCCCGTTCCCCGCTTACCGTGACACCCGAGACCCGGCTGCGGATCGCGGTTTCGAATTCAACCTGCAATTTTTTCAAACGCGCCGGTTCTTCGCGCAGTTCTTTTTGAATCCATTCGCTTGCAGCGCCAAGGCCCACAATGCCCGGAACATTTTCAGTGCCGGCCCGCCTGCCGCGCTCCTGCGATCCTCCGGAAATCAAAGGTGAAAAACCGGTCCCCTTTTTGACGTAGAGGACGCCGACGCCTTTGGGGCCGTAAAACTTGTGCGCGGAAACGGAAAGGAAATCAACCGCGCTGTCCTTCAAATGAAGGGGAATCTTTCCGGCGGCCTGGACCGCGTCGACGTGAAAAAAGATTCCCTTTTCTTTGGCGATCTTTCCGGCTTCTTCGACGGGAAAAATAACGCCCGTTTCATTATTGGCCATCATCAGAGAAATCACAGCGGTTTGATCAGAAACAGCCTCCCGAAGCTGTTCCAAATTTAGACGGCCCTGGGCGTCCACGCCGATTTCCGTGATCTGATAACCTTCTTTGCGAAGCTGCCCGGCCACGTTGCGCACGCTGGAATGTTCCACCGCACTCGTGAGGATCTGTTTTTTTCCGGAAATAGAAAGCGCCGAACGGATGGCCGTGTTATTGCTCTCGGTTCCGCCGCTTGTGAAAATGATTTCGTTGTCGTCAGCCGCGCCCAATAAAGAGGCCGTGAGCTTCCGGGCTTGCCTGAGCGCGCGGTTTGCGGCGCGGCCCAATTGATAAAAACTGGAGGGATTCCCAAAATGCCGGGTCAGATAAGGCTCCATTTCCCTTAAGACCTCGGGAGCCAGCGGTGTTGTTGCGTTGTAGTCAAAATAATAGGGAGACATTGAAAATGAGAAAAAGAGGCCCCTTTCTGTTTTTTAAATCTTGAATTTATCGAGGATTATAGGTTCTAATCCAGCCGGACAAGAGAATCCATTATCCCATTTTCAATTTCAATGTCAATAAAGCCGTAAGGCCGGGGCGGGCGACCAAAAGGACTATCCGTTACGGAGGGCTTAGGGAAGGCTCAAAAAAAAATTCAATCCTGCTTATAATAGCGGGTGTAGGTACTGTAATAATGTTTGGAGTAGCCGCTGTAGCGTTCTTTTTCAAGGTCCACCATATTCAGGACCGAACCCATCACTTTCACGTGAGCTTTCTCGAGCTGTTTTTGGGTATGCTTAATAAGGTCGGCAGGCGTTTTGCCCGCAGCCACAACAAGAATCAGCTGGCCGATCAAACTGCCGACGACGTAGCCGTCGCCGATCCCGGTCAGGGGCGGGCAATCAATAATGATACGGTCAAAGCTGTCCCTGGCCTCTTCGAGGAACTGTTTCATCCGGTCCGAGCCTAAAATTTCCCCGGGATTCGGAGACATCGGCCCGCTGACGACAAGAAACAAATTATCCACGAAGGATTCCCTGATCACAGACTGAAACTCCACCTTGCTTGTAAGATAGTTCGAAAGCCCTGAAGAATTTTCCACCTGGAAGGTCTGGTGCAAAATAGGGCGGCGGAGATCCGCGTCGATCAGGAGAGTCCTGTTTCCATCAAGGGCCAGGGAAATGGCAATATTGTGAGACGTAAAACTCTTGCCTTCGTGCGGAAGACAGCTTGAAAAGACAAGGATTTTCAAAGCCTCCGGCGAGCCGGAAAAATTGATCGCCACGCGCAGGTAGCGGAAGGCTTCGGCAATGTCCGGATTCTTTCCGTAATAACCTGAAATGTTTTCTTTATCGATTTCCCAATTTTTCTTCTTCACCAAAGGAATCGGGCCTAAGAACGGAAGAATCAGCCCCCTGCGCTCAAAATCCTCGACCGTTCGGATCGTGTCGTCAAAGTAATCAATCAGGACAATCAGGATGAAACTCACCAGCAGATCGCCCAGTCCGACGAGGAAAATAATTCTTCCCCGGTCGACGGGCAGCGGCGCTTTGGGAATTTTGCCTTCTTCAATAATTCTGGCGTAGCCGGCCTGGTGGCGGCCCTCGGCCTGGGTTTTGAGGCCCTCGATAATCCTCATTTTTTCCGCTTCGATGCTTTCTTCAAGAAATTTCAGATTCGCGCGGGCCTTGACAAGAAGAGGGTGTTTCTCGCGGTATTGTTTGAGAAGCGCGGCCAGTTCCGCTTCTTGCGCGCTTTTCTTTTCTCTCAAGCTGCGTAACGTGGGGTCGGTCCGGATCGAGGGAAGGCTTTCGACAAGTTCGTGGCGGGAAATCTGCCTCATCCCTCCGAAGGGATCCTCAATGGTAACCATCTCTTCTTCCCGGCCTTTTTGAGGAAGCCAGCCCAGGATTTCCTTGGAATAATAAAGAGCGTTTTCAAAATTCTTCCGGATATAGGCCCGCGCCACGGCATTAGCGGCTTTGGCCGCCATTTGGGCTTCCGGAAATCTGGCAAAAATATTAAAAAGACGGCTCTCTGCGACACGCTGGATGAAAACCATCTCCCGAATTTTCACCACCGCTAAATCCGGATTGTCCACTCCAAAGTAATTGGAAAGCTGCAGTTCTTCTTCCACCTGCCTTAAAACGGCCGGGCTGCGCATAATCTCCATTTGGGTGCTGTAATAATCCAAGGGCCAGCTTCCCGCAGCCGACTCAGGGCCTGAGGGCGAGTCCTCTTTCCAAGGAGCCGGCGGCCTTTCGATAAGCACTTGAGTGATCGCTTGGTACTGCGTGGGGAGTTTGGAGACATACATTCCCGCAAGCGTCACGCAAATAATAAAAAAGGTAAAAACAATGTAGAAGTTCTTTTTGAAGAGGAAGAAGTAATATTTGTAGTCGATCGGTTTTTCGACGTCTTCAACGTAACCGTAGCTGGCTATGACACGTTCGTCTTTCATAAGCTGAAACTCAATTTAAGAATGTATCGGCAAGGTTCTGTTTTCTTTCCACGATTCTTTTATGGAACCTCCGTTAAAACAGGCTTTCGGAAACGTGAACGACGTCTCCGGACTCAAGAGGCACGTCCTCTTGTTCACCGCTAATGATCGCTTCCGCATTGGCGTGGAGGATTTCCTTCACTTCCCCCGTCCCTTCGGCGCGCTTTCGGATGATTTTAACTTTTTTAATATTCGCAATATCCGAAAATCCGCCGGCCAGCGAAACGGCTTCGAGCAAAGTCATTTGGGTCGCGCCTTGCGGAAACGGATAGGTCCCGGGTTTTCGCACTTCCCCCAGGAGCACGACACTTTTTTCTCTAAATTGCAAAACTTCAATCACCACCTCGGGGCTGACAATGTAATCCTGATCAATTTTCTCCGAGAGTAATCTCTCGACTTCATTCACGGGCTTTCCTTCGACATGAACTTTGCCGAGAAGAGAAAGCGTAATGTTTCCGTCGGAGCTGATCTGCATATCCCCGCCCCTGATAAACGGATCGTCGGGATAAATTTTAACGCGAATCCGGTCCCCGGCCTCCAGCACGTAGGCTTTTTCCACCTCCTTTTTACTTGCCAAAAGGGATGCGTCCGCCGATTGCGGCCCGGCAAACAACGCCGGATTCCTCATGAGGCACATGAAGAGGAGTCCCCCCAAAAAATATTCCGCTCGTTTCATCGCAAAAACCTCCTTTTTAAAAAATCATCCGCAGGGATGATTTGAGAATATGGTCTCGATATTCATCCGCTTTGGCATCGCCTCTCCGGTAAGAAAAGGTATAGTCTGCCGTGAGCGTCATCCATTGGCGCAGGTAGTAAATGAGCGTCAAGGTAATGGGCAAACTCCACTGCTGGCTTTCACTGCTCTTGTCCCCGCCCTTTTGGACCTTGCTCTTAAAATGGGCGCCGTTGACTGTAAAAATAGTCGTGAATTTTTTCGTCAAACGGGAATTCAAAGAAATGGAAAGGCTCTCATTGATAAAGTGAGTATCTGTTTTCTCGGCCTGGGGCGCGCTATTTGTGGAAGCCGTGCTGCTTACGGTCTCGGAGGTCGAATCCTGCAGGGAACGAATAAGCTGGACCACCATTTGGCTCTTCGGGGTCATTTGCCAAATATACCCGACGCCGGTTTTATAAGTGTTTGTCCTGCTGGTTTCCCGGGACCGGGGTGTCTGGTGAGAAAAGGCCGCATCAAAGCTGACCGAGGATTTCCGGGTCACCGCTCCGAAATAGCCCAGGTGCACCTCGTGCGCGTTGGCGTCTCCTGCCTTGCTGCGGATACGGCTTGCGCCAAAAGAATAGCCCGCCGAAATCCGGCTCTTCGGCGTGAGGTGGAAAAAGAGGCTGGGGGCTTCCGTAAATTGCCAGTTGGAATCCTGATCAAAATTTTCGTGCGTAAACTGCCGGTGCAACAGGCTTGTGTCATTATTGATGGAGAACTTCTTCGAAAGCGCAAGATTGACCGTATGGACTTGGTCCGAGTCCCACCGGACGCGGGTCTGATTGACTTCAACCGTTTTGCTGCTGTGGCGCGCAATCTTGGAATTGATCGCCTGGTGGACCTTTTTGAAATACCTTCTGCGGTAGCGTATCCTCTCCGAACCTTCCCAAAAATCTTTGACCGGAAATTTGATGTTCCACTGCTTGCCTCCCGCCAGCTCCAGGCGCAGGTCCGTCTTCTTTCCGGAAAGATCCACAATCGCCGTCGGCCTGAGATCAAAAATAGAGTCCCCTTTCTCGTAGTGGGGGGTACGGCGCTCAACGTTGGATTCATAAATATGCTGTCCATTGATTTCAAAAAGAAGGCGGTCACGCTTGGGGATTTTTAAAATTTGCTGTTTCAAGCTTTCAATTTCCTTTTCCATAGAATCCTTCCGCTTTCCTTTGGCGGCCGTCTTGATCTCCTTTTGTTTTTTCTCCAAGGCCTCAAGAGATTCCTGGACCTTATCCCGGCCGCGGTCTTCCAGAGTCAGAGACCTTTGAAATTCTTCCAGGGCTTCTTGCTCGAAAGGATCATATTCTTCGGCCTTTCCGACAATGGCTTCGGCCGGCTTGGGCGCGGTGACAAAAAGGATCAGGCCGGCCGCCGCGGCCTTCGAGAGGATCCTGATTCCTTTAGAGAATCTCACGGCCCGCCGCTCCCGCGCTGTTTCGCCTATCGAGTTCATTGAAGCTGCTCCAAATTGTCTTTCGCGGTTTGGGATTTCGCGCTCAAGGCCAGGGCTTCCTTAAACTTTTCCACGGCCTTGTCCTGACGGCCCAAGCCCCAGTACGCGTAGCCCATATTGTTGAATACTTTTGCGCGCATATAACGATGCAGGGGCAGCGCACGGTCTATTTTCTCAAACGCTTGAATCGCTGTTTCGAATCTTTCTAATTTGAGATAAACGCAGCCGAGGTTAAATCGCGCAATGAGGTATTCGGGATTCCAGCGGACGGCTTTCGTATAAAGAATGAGCGCCGTTTTATCTTTCTGGCGCAAACTGTAAAGGTAGGCAAGCACGGAAGCGGTATATTCGTCGCCTTTGAGTTTGTACCCCTTCTGCGCGGAACGCCGGGCCTCATTCATATCCCCCATCAACATATGAACGGTTGCAATGCCCGAATGCGCCCAGGCATCTTCGGGATGACGCTCCAGGTGTTTTTTAAATACTTCGAAGGCAAGGGTCACTTTTCTTTGAAACAAGAGAGAAAAAGCGTAATCCCGGAGACTCATATTTTCATGGGTCTTTAACATCGTCTCGAAATCAAAATCCGAAAGGGCGAAGGTAAACAGTTTTGCGAGATTGAGATGCTTCTGGGTTTCCTCCAAGCTCGAAAAATCATAAAAATAAATCATGGCCTGCTCCAATTCTGCCAGCGCAGCCCAGGCTTCATAAATGGCCCTGTGATTTAAACTTTTCTTTTGAATCTTTTGGGAGAGATCTTCATATTGCGCAAGGGCTTTGGGGATATCCTTCTGCTGATAATAAATATCTGCAAGTCCGGCGTGGAGCCCCAAATTCATTTGCTCATCCAGGAGCGGATCCTTCAGGAGGCCGAGGATGACTTTTTCGCCTTGATTAAAATCGGCATTCTGTTTGTAGAGCCACGCAAGATAAAATTGAGCTTTCTGCCTGATCCGGGCCTCACGGCTTTTGCTCAAGGCCTCGAAGATCTCTTTGGAGCGTTCGAATTCATAAAGAGAAAAATAGGAAATGCCCAGCTTCAGTTTGAGGTCTAAAAATTCGCTTTCGAGATCGTTGCGGGATTCCGGTTTGAGGAGGAGGCGCTCCAATTCTTTGGCCCATTTTTGCCGCTTCCTGAGGATCTCGATTTTTCTCAAAAGGCGCTGTGAAATCTCAGCCTCATGCTGCCCCTTAAAATTGTTTTGGACATCCTCAAGCAAGTTCTCGGCCTCGTAAAATCTTTTCTGCTGAATCAGGATTTGGCTTATGGAAACTTGCACAAAACCGCGGTCCGGGCTTTTAGGATAAAACTTTAAATATTCTCTGTAGAGTTCCAGGGCCTTGGCCAAATCTTTTTTTTCTTCGCTCGCCTGGGCCTGAGTTAAAAGAAGGCTTCCTGAATACTCAAGCGCCGGGCTTGCCGCTTGTTTCTTAGCGGCTTTGCGCGCGTTTTGATATTCCATAAATGAGGAAAAGGAACGGTGGAGATCTAAAAAACGCAGGTACAGAAAATCCAGGAAGCGCAGGATCGGGTGACGGCCGGGCAACTTATTTTTTACAATCTCATTCAGATAAAGTTCCGCGTTTTTATAACCCTGGCGCCCCAGGGACTCATTGAAAGATCTCGCCGTCAATTCAAGCAGCGCCAAATTTTCATAATTCACATTTTCCGCGAAGGCCTCTTCAAGGATCAGATCCTTGACGACCGAATGATAAACTTTGCGGCCGAGCGTCGATACCTCTTCAGGTTTTCTGTGCGTCATCTGGAGCGCAAACTCAAGGCTGTCTAATGAATAATCCAAAAGAAAATGGGTATAGAGCGAAAAGAAAACGACGGGCAGGCACAAAATAGCGGCAAAAATAAAAAGTCGCCGAAGATGCTTCAAATTGCTCTTCCTTGAATTTTTAATAGTTTTTAAAAAGATGTTTTTACAATAAGAAGATAACTTATGATAGAACATATTGTCAAATGATCATAAATGATATATTCTTTTTATGAAACGCTGGCCTTAAAAAAGTTGTGCGAGACGTCAATGAACTATTTATATTTAAATGAGTTATGAAAAAATACACGCCTAAAATATCCCTCTTCATGAGGATCATGTTAAGGCTTTGTTTTCCCCTTTTTATTCTTGGGAGCACCATTACGGCCCTCCAGCTTACAAACCAGATCAACACGTTAAACGAGCTCCACCGCATTGAAAGTCAATGGGCCTTTGAGCGTATTCAGGGAATCCTGGAGCAGGAATTTAAAGAAGGGCTTCCTTCCGACCTTTTAACCCTGAAGCGAAAAATCGAGGACATGAAAAGCGCTTACGGGGTTTTGGATATTGAAATCTTCAACGCCATTGAAAAAAATCCAATTTTAGACAAAAACTCTGATTCGTTTCTTCCTTCCGAAGAGCCTATCGAAAGAAGTCTTCGCCAAAGAGCGCAATCCGGGGCATCTTATTGGAAGGTGGTCGACCGAAAAAATAAAAGATTAACCGCTTACATTCCCCTGCAAACAGACCCCCATCTCATTCTCGTGGCGCGCGTTACATTCTCCCTGGCGGGCATTAAAGACGCGCTGGTCCGGTCCCGCCGCTCTCTTCTGGTCATGCTTTTTTTTATCTTGTTGACGGGAATCGCGATCGGGCATGGACTTGCCCAATCGATTGTCAAACCCATCCAGGCTCTCAACAAAGCGACTCAAGAAATCATGAAAGGAAATTTAGGGCAACATGTCGGGATCAAAACCGGGGATGAGATCGAGCTGCTGGCGCATACGTTTAACCGGATGAGCGAAACTCTTCAGACCATCAGAAAACACGCTGAAGATGCCAATCCGCTGACGGGGCTTCCCGGAAACCAGGGAATTTTCCGTGAGGTTCAGAAAAGGATCTATGAGCACCAGAAATTCGTCCTCTTCCACGCGGATTTGGACAGGTTTAAGGTCTTCAACGACCATTTCGGCCTTGCTAAAGGAGACGAGGCCATTAAAAGGACGGCTGAACTTATCAAGAAAATGGTCCGGGCCAAAGGCGCCGCCGACGATTTCATAGGACATCAGGGAGGAGATGACTTCATCCTTATAACGCGTCCGCAGCAGGCCGCGGCGCTGGGGGAAATGCTTTGCAGACAATTCGACGAAGAAGTGGTCCGTACGCTCTATAAAAAAGAGGACCTTGAGCGGGGCCATACGCTCCACCTGGACCGCCGGCGGTTAACGGAAACCGGCGAGGAAATCATGATCCGATTTCCCCTGCTTGCGATTTCCCTGGCGGGCGTTTCGAACGCAAAAAGAGATTTCGCAGATTATTTTGATTGCATGAGCGCTACCACCGAGGTGAAGACCGCGGTTAAAAAAGATATTAAAAGCTCGTTTAAGATTCAAGAATAAAAATCCCTGCCGTCTTCAGGACAATCCTTTTCCCCTAAGCCATTCCCAAATCACAGAATGCCATTCCTTTTTATCTTCATGGCCTGCCTGCGGATCGGACCAAAGTTCCTCAGTCCCCGGCCTCTGTTTTAATTTTTCAAATAAATGCACGACTTCCGCGTAACGAAACTGCGTGTCCTTTTGGCCATGAATCCAAAGCAAAGGCGGCGGGATGGGCGTATCCGATTCTAGGATCAGGTCATGATTGGGAGGTGCGGCAATAAGAACAACTCCCCGCCACACCGAAGGATAGCGGATCATAAGCCGCTCGGCCGTAAGCGCGCCAGCCGAAGCGCCGATCAAAAAAATTTTCTCTCTATCCACGGGATATTTTTCTGCGATATGAACGACAAGCTGATGAAATTCCGCTAAATCCGCGGGATGATTTCCGTAAGGACGGCTCAAGACAGGCGCGGCCACCATCACACGCCGCCGGACCGCTTCTTCTTCCCAAAGCCTCAAATATCCCTTCGCCGTATTCCCCGCCGGATGCAGCGCCAGCAGAAGAGGAAATTTTTCACCCGGGTCTTGAGCATCAAAGGCCAGCAAAGCACACTGAAGTTCATTCGTCCCGCCGGAGGAAACATTCGGGGCCGGAATCACGTCCTCAACGATAGCATAATCACTTTTTGCGGACAAAATAAGCGCCGGGGAAAGAAGATATAAAAATATTCCCTCAAGAATAAAAAAGCCTTTTGCCGGGATTCGGGATCGCCTCATCAACCTTAAGAGCCAGGCCGCCGGAATCATGTCGCGCATTTTATGGATGCCCGAAATCCTTCCGGAGCACGGCAAGGCCCGCGCCCATCGTGATGTAAACCAGCATCGACGTGGAGAAACGCTCCATCAGGTCATTAATGGATGCGTGGCCCAAAATAAGGAGCACGGGAGCGAAAAGAGAAAGGCCCGTTAAAAATTTAAACCGGCTTCGCGTGGTAAACAGACCTTTCGTCATCTGCCACAGATAGACGAGGATAAATGAATAATAAAAAAAAGCGCCGGCGCCTTCTTCGGCCAGGACCTGAATGTAATGGCACATCGTTTGAAAATCTGCAAGCGGGTCACTCTTTTCAAGCCCCGGCGCAGCGAACCGTTTAGCGACGGCGCCGTAACCTCCCGTGCCCGCTCCGAATACCGGATAGGCTTTATAAATGCGCAAGGCCCGGTTCCAGCCCTCAACGTTCGTCGCAAAGCTCCGGCGCGTTTTCGGGTCCGCTTCCTTTTGTAAAGTTTGGACTTCCTTCCACGCCTTCTCCAAATTTCCTCCCCAGAAAAAAAATGCCCCTCCGATCATCAGAACTGAAAGCGTAAAAATAAGCTGCGGCCGGGAAGGAAATTTCAAAAGGCACGCGGCAAGGAAGAAAAAAGATGAGATGAAGAAAAAAGCGATCGTGCCGCGTGAAAAAAGAAGGAAGACGGCCGCGCCGATCACGAAACCTAAGATCATATAAAGCAGCAAAGAACTGAAAATGGCGCGTTTTCTATCCTTCCTGTCTGCAGATTCCGCATCCTCTCTGTCTTTGCTTTCAAGGGAGCGGAAGGAATAAAAGGCGAGCCCCAGCGCGGGGAAGAAGCCGAAGGCCATAATATCGCCCAGAAAATTCGAATGCGTGAGGACCGCGAGGACATAGTGAGACGCCCAGGGATGAAAATAAAAAACGGGATGGAAAAACCGAAGCTCATTTCCCTCGATCAAGTATCCAAAACTTCCGTTGTGGAGAAGCGGAGGGATGGCGTTTAACGCCAAAAAAAATCCAAACCAACTCATGCCTTTCACCAGGGCCGAAACGGACTCTCGCTGTTTGAAGAAAGAGTAGGCCAGGAGGAAAAAAGCGAAATAAAAAATCCAGCGGAGAGGAGAACGGGCCTGAATTGCGAATAAAACGGCCGCTGCGTTCTCCGTAGGGATGAAGTAAAGGCTGTAAATCGCCCCGAGGAAGCGCACGATTTGAAAAATGAGGAATGCCGCCAGAGGGATAAAAATAAAATTCCGACATTCGATTTTCCACCGAAGGAACAGGAAAAAAATCAATAAAAAAGTCCCGTATAAAATTCTGGCCTTGAAATGGCCGGGGAAATCCGCCCCCAAGCTGAGAAAAAGAAGCGCGATAAAGCCCAGGAAAAAGAATAAAAATAAGGGATTGCTTCTTGAAGAGTTTTTCATTTTTGAGCCGCCGGAGAGTTCAAAATCATTTCTTTGAAATCAGGCGGCGAAAGAGGCTTGTCCGCGGCGCAATAGAAAAGGGTTACGCGGTAAAACATTCCCGCCACACGCAGGCCGACGGCGCGCACACACAGGAGCCGTCCGGCTGCGCGATCCAGCTATCGCAGGCGTTTGCCACTTCCTGAACGGCACCGCCTATGCTGTAAGTTCCGCATTTCATGTTGCAGTCCCGGTAGCTCCGGCAGCTTTCCCACCGGCAGGTCCTGCTGCATCCGTCCCCGTCATTGAGATTGCCGTCGTCACACTGCTCGGGAGGCTCGACGATTCTATTTCCGCAGACCGGCTCATTCGTGCAGGCGGAAGAACACCCGTCCCCGTCGTTGGTGTTGCCGTCGTCGCATTGCTCGCCCTCTTCCACCCTTCCGTTTCCGCAAACGGCTTCTTCAGTTCTGCAGTCTCTGGAACAGCCGTCTCCGTTCCGGGTATTGCCATCGTCGCACTGTTCCCCTAAGCCCTGCTGAACGATTCCGTCGCCGCAATATTCTCGAACGCAAGCGGAGGAGCACCCGTCTCCGGAATTTCTATTCCCATCATCGCACTCCTCACCGGGATCCCTCGTGCCGTTTCCGCACTCGAAAGTACATTGAGCAGAGCACCCATCTCCATTTTCTTGATTTCCGTCGTCGCATTGTTCGCGAGTCTGGACAATCAGGTCCCCGCACCGTTCGAGTTTGCATTGAAAAGTACAGCCGTCGTTACTGACGAGATTCCCGTCGTCGCACTCTTCCCTCGGCGGCTGGACAACGCCGTCCCCGCATCGTTCAAGCTTGCATTGAAAACTGCAGCCGTCATTACTGACAAGATTCCCGTCGTCGCACTCTTCCCTCGGCGGCTGGACAATGCCGTCCCCGCATCTTTGGCCGGCTGAAGTTTCTTTTCGGCAGTTCTCGGAACACCCGTCTCCGCTTACCCTGTTTCCGTCGTCACACTCCTCCCCGAATTGAGTTTGGACGATTCCATCTCCGCACAGTGGCCCGTCGAACCTTCTGCAGCCCGCACAGCCGTCGTTAATATCCGAATTTTCATCGTCACATTCTTCAGGAGGCTGGACGACACCGTCTCCGCAAAATTCAGAAAGACACCTTGCAGAGCACCCATCGCCATCAATCTGATTGCCGTCGTCGCACTCTTCGCCTCCCGCGGGTTCACGGATTCCGTTGCCGCAAATGGCCCGGCCCGCTAAAGCAGAATTCGATGAAAAAAAATCGGCGTTCTCTTCGGAGCTTGGGCCATAAGGATCGACAAGGCCCTTGCTTTGACTCGGAGGAACAGGGAGCAGCTGCTTTTCGTCTTTTACATTCGAGGATTTTTCAGAGGATTTTTTTTCAGAGGCCTGATCTTCAGCAAAAACATAAAAGGATAAAAAAAGAATTCCGGCCGCTATCAAAAAGACGATGAAATAGCTCGCGTTCCGCTGCTTTTGGCCTTCGCTTGGATTCTGCATTGAAAATAGCGGGCTCTTTCTCCTTCCCTCTTCTCTTTGCTAAGGACTCTTTTTAAACCCCAAACTAAAGTGTAGCTTTCAATCCCTAAAGAGTCAAAAAAATATAACAATTTTCTTGATGATATGAATTGTTATAAATTGATATAAATTTTTCCGCCGAAGGAATACCCGAGTTCAAGGAGGAAGTGCAGCTTGTAAGGATATTGGGAAGGCCTTGTTAGAAAGAAAGCCCTTACTGCCTGATCTCGCCGGCGAAGGTGAAAAGGAGGTTTTCGGTAAGATCGGAAGAAACCTCGAACGTGACGAGCGTGCGGCGCTTTAAAAAAGCCGCCACGCCCAAATCGATTTCCTCTTTTTTCCAGTTTTCATCCTGTTGAAAAATTCTCATGCTTTTAATCAAATGACGGCCCGCCAAAATCTTAAGCAAGAGATAAGGGGACGGTTCTTTTTTAGATCCCGCACTCACCTTGTAAAAGAAATCAAGCCGCGATCCGGGCGGAACGTCGTGAAAAACGAGGCGCCGCACGGCTTTTTCAACAGGATTGAATCGTACGGCTTTTCCTTTTCCTTCCGGGGACTGTTCTTCAATAAGCTTCACCTGGGCCAGCGGGGTAAGTTCCGGAAAATAAAAGCGGTCTTCCTTCCACGTTCCGATCAGGGGCTCCCGGCCTTTCAGCAGCACAGAGGCCTCGGCTTCAAGCAGGTGTTCCTGAAAACGGTAAAGGGCGTCCGAATGTTCGGCCCATATCTCAAACTGCTCAGCCGGGAGAGCCGGCGGAAAAATTAAAACTGCCCCGCTAAAGATCAAAATTCCGCGCAGGCAAAACGCAAGGGTTAGGTTTGAAAATTTTCTAGACACTGCGCGGCACGGCTCCTTTGCGAGTCGAATGCGGTTTCTTCGAGATCCATTGAAACAGGAAATAAAAAGAGCCGAAGAGAATCCAGCTCAGAATACCGTCATAACCTTTCGAGCTCCCCCAAAAAATGTTTTTGGGGCTCAAGAAATTGATGAAAAGGCCGTCGAGCTTAAGAAAAAAAACACAGCCCGCGTGCAGCCCGATGGGCCCGTAAAGCGACCCCGTGGTCAGAAGGACTCCATTGAGGATCATGCCGAAAATAAATAATCCCAAAATTTCCGGCGCTATTTCTTTAAAGTGACGCAGCGACTCCAACGGGGCGGCGATCAGCCGCAGGCTGTCAAAAAAAGTAGGGTCCGGGCCGATGAAAGGCGATTTGTAATCCACAAAATGGGCCAGGGAATAAAAAAGACTCGTCACCATGATACTGGCAAATCGGTTTAAGGCCATCTTTTGATTCAGAGAATAAAAAATAACGCCGCGAAAAAAAAATTCTTCGATAAAACCAATGATCAGAGCCGCGCTGAGCGCTTTTATAATTTCCACTGCCCACATGCCGGGGCCCAGTCCGGCCGGGGCCCAAACCGCCGTGCCAAAGGCAATTTTAAGCCCGTCCCACAGAAATAAAATGGCCGCCCCGCTGGCCAAGGAAACCAGCAGCAGGGAAAGGCTTCCGGACTTCCCTAAAAGCCCGTAATTCACCAGGGTCTGGCGGCGGATCCGTACAAAAAAAATTGCGGCTGCAACCGAAAAAATCATGACGAGGCGGTTGAATATCTTTTCGAATTTGAAGGGCAGAAAATCGAAAAGTACCGGGGCAAGAAAAGCGCTCAGGAGCACAATACCGATAAAAAGAAGAAAGAATTTAAAAAGTGGCTTCATTTCGATTGCATCCGCTTCATGGTGTCCGCCGCAACCTCCGGGGTTTTTCTGAATGGCCCGATTTAATGATTTGAATCGTAGCTTCGATTTCCACGGCGGCATTGAGCGGAAGGCTCGCCATTCCCACAGCCGAACGGGCGTGGAGGCCGCTTTCTCCCAAAACCTCAAGGAAGAAATCCGAGGCCCCGTTCATCACTTGTGAAATTTCATAAAAACCGGCCGAGGACTGAACATACCCGACAACCCGTATCATCCGCTCAAAGCGCGCGAATCCGATCAGGTCATGAATCACTCCCAGCACGTTAAGCGCCGCGCACTTTGCCGCCGCCTGGCCGGCTTCAAGGGTCAGGTCTTGCCCTAATTTCCCGGATAAGATCCGGCCGTCGGACGTTTTCGATATTTGCCCGCTCAAAAAAGCGTATTCTCCGGAAATGACAACGGGCCGGTAAGAACCCGAAGGCTGGGGGGCCTTCGGCAAATGAAGTTTCAATTCCTGGATTCTTCTTTGATAATCCACCGGCATTTCATTCAGCTTTCTTTATTTTTCACCCACGATCAAAGTCGCAATCCCAAAAGAAAAACGGTGGATCTTAACGCTTTGGAATCCGGTTTCGCGCATCATTGAGGCCGTCTTCTCCGGCTCCTGGAAGCTTAAAATAGAATCGGAAAGAAACCGGTAGGCCTGAAAATTACCGGAAACGAGGCCTCCGACAACGGGGAGGTAAAATTTCAAGTAGGGAAAATAAAAAATCCTCCAGAAAATATTTTCCGGACGCGTGAGGCACAGAAAGGCCGCTTTGCCTTTTTCACTCAAAACCTCCCAGACGCCTTGCAGGAACAGCGGCATTTGCCGCACGCTCCTTAAGGCAAAAGCGGAGATCACAAGGTCAAAACTCCCCTTCCTGAAAGGCAGGGATTGAAAATCCGCGCGGAGGAATCCAACGCCCGAAGGAAGGATTTTCTTTGCGGCGTGAAGCATCGGGAAAGAAAAATCGATCCCCGCCAGCCTTTTCCATTTTTTGGCTTCCATAAAAACGCGGATGAATTTCCCCGTGCCGATCCCCAGGTCCAAGATCGAACTTGCCGCCGAATTCCGGAGGACGATCGCGGCCGACTTTTTTCTCCACAATTCATCGAGGCGAAAGCTTAAAAGGTTGTTTAAAAAATCGTAGCGGAAGGCGATCGCGTCAAAAAAAACCCGGAGCGGCGGAGCCTGCAAGGCGGCTTCAGTTGAAGACATGAAGGATTCTATAGTTGGTGTCGCGCTGGGCGGGCACGAAGCCCGCTTCACGGATCAGGCGGACCAAATCTTCGCGCCGGGTGTGGACCGCAATGCCGGTGGGCTCAAGGACCTTGTCTTCAAGCAGCGTGCCGCCCATATCGTCGCAGCCGAAGCCGAGCGCAACCTGGCCGAGCTTAAGGCCTTCGGTCAGCCAGCCGCTTTGAAGGTGCTCGATATTATCCAGCATCAGGCGCGAGATCGCCACGGTCTTTAAATAATCCGCGCCGCCCGCCGGCTTGAACCGGCTCATCCTCGGCGTGCCGTGCGGCGAAAGCGTCCAGGGAATAAACGCGCGGAATCCTCCGGTTTCGTCCTGCAGCTCGCGGATCTTGATCAGGTGCAGGATGCGTTCTTCGATCGTCTCCACGTGGCCGAACACCATTGTAGCGGTGGATTTGAGCCCCGCGCTGTGGGCGGCTCTCATCACTTCAATCCAGCGGTCGGAAGAAGCCTTTTTCGGGCTGATCAGCCTGCGCACCCGTTCCACTAAAATTTCCGCCCCGCCCCCGGGCAGCGAATTCAGCCCCGCTTCTTTAAAGCGCCGGAAAACCTCTTGCAGGCTCAGGCGGAATTTTTTCGAGATCATATCAAACTCAACGACGGAAAAAGAATGAATGTGAACCTGGGGAAAACGCCGACGGATCGCGGCGATAAGGTCCAGATAATATTCCAGGGGAAGCTGGGGATTGACGCCGCCTTGAATCAATACTTGCGTCCCGCCCAGATCGACTAATTCCTGGATTTTTTCAAAAATCGTCTCGTAAGAAAGCGTGTAGGCCTCTTCATGCCCGGGCGAGCGGTAAAAGGCGCAAAAATCGCAATCCACCACGCAGGCATTCGTATAACTGACGTTCCGGTCGATGATAAATGTGGCCTGGCCGCCGGGATGAAGCCTGTGGACCAGGGCACGAGCGGCTTGGCCCAGACGCAAAAGGTCGCAGGAATAAAGTAAAATCCCCTCTTCCAGGCTCAAACGCCCCCCGTCTAAACGCTTCTGCAAAATTCGGCCGCAAATATCCGCCGTCATGATAGGGTTCCGCTATTTCCGGGCGATTTGAAAAATTCGAATTCCCGGAATCTCGGGGAAACTTTAAGCCGGCCGGCGAGGCGATAAAAAAGCTCAAGGCCTTCCTGCATCGTTTCATCCAAACCGTAATTCAGATTAAAAAGATATCCGAAAACTTTCGAAAACCGCTCGTCTAAAAAAGACATCTTCAGGCCGTCTTTAATCAACCCTTCGAGATCTTCCAAATTTTTGTTTAGATTCTTTTTAAGGTTCCTCAAGAAGGCGGCTGTTTCCTCGGGAAAATTTTCCGCAAATTCCCGGCGTGCGGCCCACAGGGCAAAGCAAAAGGGCTTCTCCGTCCAGTTCCACCAGATCTCACTTAAGTCATTTTTATAGACAAATTCTTTGGGACGATAAAAAAGCGCGTTGTCGCCGATGACCAGGGCCGCATCGTAGCGCTCGAGCATTTCCTGGGGATTGGAATCCACCGCCGCAAACTCATTTTCGAATTTGTACTTGAATTTCAAAAGGATCTTAAGAAGGGCGGCCGAGCTCAGGCTTTCGCGCGAGAGGGCGATCACGGCCCGATCCAGCTCCTCAACTTTTTTATGCGAGAATAAAAGCACGCTGCCGGAAAAATCACGGGCGCTGATCACCAAGGGCTCCAGGATCAAATAGTCTTTCTGATGATTCAGGTATTCCAAGGAGGAAATAGGGGCGATATCGATTTTCCCTTGGCTCATCGCCCCATTGATCTCGGCGGGCACGGCCTCATAAAAATCGAGGTCATAGGATTCCGAAGGATTGAAATTGTGATAAAAAGGCAGGCAGTTAAGGTAACAAATTTTTCCGATTCTTATCTTCGTTTTGACCTTAAGGCCGCTTTTCATAACCTTTTCAAGGTCTCCGAAGCGCTTCCCGCAGGCCCCGTCCAGCGCGGATAAAGCCCGTGCGCAATCTCCATCTGATCCAGTATCTTGCCCACCATGAAATCGACGAGATCCCGAATCGTCTTTGCGCCGGAATAAAAAGCAGGCATCGCAGGGACAATCCTAGCCCCGAGGCGGGAAAGCTTCAGCATATTTTCCAAGTGGATCGCGTGAAGGGGAGTTTCGCGCGGGACGAGAACCAGTTTCCGCCCTTCCTTCAGGATACAATCGGCGGCCCGGTGAATCAGATTCTGGCTGATCCCCGAAGCCACCGCGCCCAGCGTCCCCATACTGCACGGCGCAACAATCATTCCCTGAGTCGGATAAGAGCCGCTCGCAACCGGGGCGGTAAAATCACGGGGAGAATAAGCGCGGACATTTTTGATAGAATCACCCAGCAGCTTTTCCAAATCTTCCTTATCCGTGAAGCTCTTGAGCAAACAGCCCGTTTCTTCGCGGATCACGAGCCGCGCAGATTCGGAAATGATCAGCTCAACCGTATTCCCCATCTCGGCCAGGACCTGGACAAGCCGGGTCCCGTAAAGAATACCGCTGGCTCCCGTGAAGGCCACAATGTAAGGTTTCATTGGAAAAATTTCCCCAAAGAAAAATCTGCGACAACCGCTAAGAAAACAGAAACGCTGACGACGGCATTCATCGTGAAAAACGCCTCTTCGACTTTCTGAATGCCGAAGGATCGGATCAGCCAGTGCTCCCGGATAAGAAACAATCCCGCGAGCGCCATCCCAAGCTGATAGATATGCCCAAGGCCGGCAAGCATCCCTGCCGAAAACCAAGCCAGCCAAGTCATAACGTGAAAAAGGGTTGTCACTCGGAGCGCAGCCTTAGGCCCGAAGCAGGCGGGAAAAGAATAAAGGCCTTTTTGGCGGTCGAAACTTTCATCCTGCAGCGCGTAAATGATGTCGAATCCGGCAACCCAAGTCACGACGCCGAGCATCAGAAGCCCGGGCACCCAGGAAAACTCCGGCCGGCTTGCAAGCCAGCCGCCGTAAGGGGCGATGCCGAGTATGATACCCAAAACAAGATGGGAGAACCAGGTAAATCTTTTGGTCCAAGGATAAATCCAGGCAAGAATGACGGGAACCGGAGAAAGCATAAAGCATAATTGACCTAATCGAAAAGCGCTAAGCTCAAAAACCAGCCAAGACGTCCCTGTCAGGATCCAAACAAAAGCAGGTTTCAAATGTCCGGCGGGAAGCGCCCGGTTTTTCGTGCGCGGATTTTCTCCGTCAATGGGAAGGTCGATCAAACGGTTGAATCCCATAGCCATTGTCCGGAACGAAATCATCGCCACGCTGACCCGGATAAACAAATCCCACCGCGGCCAGCCCTTTTGAGCTAAAAATAAGCCGAGGTAAGCAAAAGGAAGGGCGAAAATGGAATGCTCAAATTTGATCATCTCCAGAAAAAGGCGGGTCTTTTGCCCGAGGCTCTCGGTTAAAAGCCGTACTCTTTCCATCTCTTGCTCACCAGATCCTTCATTGCCGGGCTCATAACGATATCTGCCGGCCACGGCTTTTTCATGCCCTCTGCGGCGCTTTTCCGCGTGGCGTCGATTCCCATTTTGGAGCCGAAAAAATCGTGGCTCGCGGAATGATCCAGCTCGTCAACAGGCCCTTCCGTAAACAGGATGTCCCTTTTAGGATCCACATTATTGAAAGTGCGCCAAGCCACTTCCTTTAGATCCTGAATATTGGCGTCCTGATCCAAAACAATAATACATTTGGAAAACATCATTTGCCCCAAGCCCCAAATCGCGCTCATCACCTTTTTGGCGTGCTCCGGGTAGCTCTTACGGATTGAAAGGATCATACAGTTATGGAAACATCCCTCCCAAGGAAGATGAATGTCCGCGATCTCAGGGACTTGTTTGCGGATAAGCGGCAGGAAAATTCTTTCGATCGCCTTTCCCATATAACAGTCTTCCATTGGCGGTCGGCCCACGACGGTCGTGGCGTAGACAGGATTTTTCCGGTGCGTCATACAGGTGATATGAAAAACGGGAAACTCCTTGGCTCGGGAATAAAAACCGGTGTGATCGCCGAACGGGCCTTCGGTTCTCAGCTCCCCTTCTTGGACGTATCCTTCTAAAACAATCTCGGCCTCGGCCGGCACCTCAAGATCAATCGTCCTGCATTTGACTAATTCCACGGGCTCCTGGCGCAAGAAACCGGCCATCATCAACTCATCCATTCCGGAGGGAAGCGGGCAGGCGGCCGAAAACATAGTCGCCGGATCTGCGCCGATGACCGCCGCGACTTCGAGCCTTTTTTGCTTTCCCAGCCTGCGGAAATGTTCGGCCCCGTCCTTATGAATCTGCCAATGCATTCCTGTAGTTTGATTGTCATAAACGTGCATCCGGTAAAGGCCCACATTGCGCTTTCCGGTTTCGGGATCCCGGGAAATGACGAGAGGAAAAGTAATAAACTTGCCGCCGTCTTCAGGCCAGCATTGGAGGATAGGAAGCTTATCCAGTAAAGGGCCTTCGCCTGCGCGAACCACCACTGCCTGACACGGAGCGCTCGCAACTATTTTCGGGGACAAGGCATTCAGCAAAGCGCCCATTTTGGGGATCCATTGGATTTTATCCATAATTCCCTGCGGCGGCTTGGCCTCGACCAGCTCCTCAATCCGGCGGGCGACTTCTTCAGGCGATGAAACGCCCAATGCCAAGGCCATTCGTTTCGTGGATCCGAACAGATTGATGCCTAAGGGAATCTGCGATCCTTTGATGTTATGAAAGAGAAGCGCCGGGCCTTCGTTCTTGACAACCCGGTCATAAATTTCGGCGACCTCTAAAACCGGATCCACGGCCGCGCGGATTTCGTGAAGCTCGCCGCAGCGGCGAAGCTCCGAAATAAAGGAAGAGAGATTTTTATAAGTTTTGTTTTTCTTTTTTTCCTCAACGAATGGACTATGAGTCATAGGCTGTGATTATCCTATAAGTAGGGACGTATTGCAACCTGCCTGCTCCACCAACTTCCTCCGCGCTTCCGGCTCAGGGTTTGGAGCAGATGAGGTTGGTGGCAATGCAGATTTTCTTGAGGGAATTGGGATGTTGGTATTGGGGTTTGGGGCCGGGTTTATTTTTAGGCTTCCGGCGTCTTGGGAGTTTCCAGTTTCGAAGCCAACGGACGGCGTATTTACGGTTAAAACCAAGATTGGTACAAATCTCATCGAGGATTTGAGATTTTTCTTTTCGAGAGGCTTTTTGATAACGTAACCCTAAGGTTTTGCGGCGCTCTTTTTTGGACTGCGGATTCACGATGCAACCCCTTTCTTCGGTTACCCTTTAATTCAAGCCAACTCGGGGGAGGCGGGAATTCTTATCTTTTTTTGATTTCTAACCGTTAATAAAGGGAAATCCTATATCCTATATCTTTAAATTTCAGAGCCGTCGCCTATGTTTATTTTCTACAAACTCATTCTCGGCCATTTGATTGCGGATTTCTTCCTTCAATTTGAGGAACTCTACCGTTTAAAACTCCGCAGCCGGCTCGGGCACTTCGCCCATATCCTGATCCATTTCGGGACCTACCTGCTTCTCCTCTTTCCTTATTTGGATAAACCGTTTATTTGGATTTTCACCGGAGCCATTTCGCTGATCCACTTTTTCCAGGACCGCTTTAAATATTCCCTCCAAGAAAAGTACCCGCGTTCTCAATGTTTGGTTTTTTTGACCGACCAGATGATTCATATTTTATTTTTAGCGAGCATCCTGTTTTTTCCCGTTTCAAAGCTGAAGATCGGCTTCCCCGATATGCAGGCGCTTGATATCTTTTATCTCAAGGAACGCTGGACCCGGCTTGCCATCGTTTTTCTTCTGACAACGCTCGGCGGGAGTTATCTCCTGCACAACTTTCGGAAAAGTTATTTCCCGGAGAGCAGCCGGCCCGACCACTCGATCACGACCTTGGAAATCCTTCACGGCGGGCTTGAACGGATTTTGATTACCGCCCTTTTTGCCGCTCCCTCTTCGGCGCCGTTATTAGCTTTGTCCCCGTCCGTAGGCGTTTTGAGATTTGCCTCGGCGCGTCTCAAAAATGCGCCGGATTTTATTTTGAGTTTCCTGTACGCGGCGGCCGTGGGGCTTTTATCCCGCCGGTGGATCGGGTAGGAGTTCTCCATTGAGCAAACGCACGACGCAAAAAAGAAAAGCGAAGAGAACAAACAGCCGGGAATCCCTAAAGACAACGGTCCATCATCTTCAAAAAGTCCTGGCCGTCAACGCCCGGCTTAATTCCACCCTGGAAATCGGCGAGCTGCTTACGGTCATTATGAATACGGCGGCAAAAGTGATGAGCGCCAAAGTGGCTTCGCTTATGCTGCTTGATGAAACAAGGCAGGAACTGATCTTTAAAATCGCCTTAGGCTCCAAGGGAAACGATCTGGTGGAAAAATTCCGCGTCAAATTGGGAGAAGGGATCGCCGGATCTGTAGCCCTGAGCGGGAAACCCCTTATCGTCAATGAAGCGCGCAAAGACCGGAGATTTGCAAAACGTTTCGATCAAGCGACGGGCTTTCTCACCAAGGCCTTGATCTGCGTCCCGATGCGGGCAAAAGGAAAATTGATCGGAGTCCTCGAGGCGATCAACCCGATCGGCCGCGCGAAATTTTTATCCGGCGACCTTAAACTTTTCGAGATCTTTGCGGATCAAGCCGCCCTCGCCATTGAGAATGCAAGGCTTCACGCGGAAACGGTCAAGCAGGAAAAGACGCGCCAGGAGCTTAAAATTGCCCAGGAAATCCAGCAGAACTTTCTGCCGGATCTGAACAAGAACCGCTTCGGAATTGACATCGCGGCAAAAAATATTCCCGCGCGCCAGGTCAGCGGAGATTTTTACGACGTGGTCAATTTGGACAATTCAAAAACCGGGATTGTGATCGGCGACGTTTCGGGCAAAGGCGTCCCCGCAGCCCTGTATATGGTCCGCGCCATTTCCGAATACCGTTTCCTCGCCCCGCGCCTTCAAACTCCCGCAAGCCTGTTAAGCGCTCTAAATAATGTCCTGGCCAAGGACAGCCCGCGCGGAATGTTTGTCACTTTACTTTATATGATTGCGGACTTGGAGAAAAAAACCTTAACGTATACTTCCGCCGGCCACCACCCTATTCTCAAAGTGAGCGCAGCCTCCGGCAAAGTGGAAAGTCTGGCCAATACAGGCGGGCCGCCGGTCGGACTTGTGGAAGGAAGTCCCTATTCGGAAAATACCGTTGCGATAAATCCGCAAGATGTCTTTATTACTTACACCGACGGCGTCATTGAAGCCAGGAACAAGGCGGGCGTTGAGTATTCTCTTGAGCGGTTAGCGAAGGCCGTGAATAAAAAATTACCTCGGGCATCGAACTACACTTCTGAAATTCTGCACGATTGGGAAGTCTTCACCCAAGGCGCGGAGCAGCACGACGACACGACCGTATTGGCGGTCAAGATTTAGGAAAATTTCCTTCCTCCCTTCCTCTTTGAACCTTTAATCCGCCGCGCCGAGCTGGGACAACGAAAAAAATATTTCTTCGTGGACGGCGGGATCGGATTCGGATTCCAGGCTCTGTTTTAGAATTTGAGCGGAGCGCGGAAATCTCAATTGCCCCAGGGCCCAGGCCGCGTGAAGCCGGACGAGCGGAAACTTTGACGAAAGCGCCCGCGCAAGATAAGGAATCGCTTCTTCCCTTCCGGAATTGCCGAGCACGATACAGGCGTTGCGGAGCATTTGTTTGCGGCTCGCGCGCAGAAGCGCCGTGCCTTGATATTGTTTTTCGTAAGAAGAGTTGGAAGCGAGATCAAAGAGTTCCTCAAAATCAAGCCGCGCTCCGTGACCGGCCGCAGGTTTCAATTCCTGCCAGCCGCTTTCCTTGGCTTTGGATCCGAAGGGGCAAACCGCCAGGCATTCGTCGCAGCCGAAAATCCAATCCTTTATTTTGGGACGCAGCGCGCGCGGAATGATCCCTTTATATTCAATCGTCAAATAGGCGATGCAAAGCCGCGCGTCGATTTTATAATCCTGATCGAGCGCTCCGGTCGGGCACGCGCCCTGGCAATACGAACAGGTTCCACAATCTCCTTCGCTTGGAATATCCGCAGGCAGGTCAAGATTCGTAACAATTTCAGAAAGGAAAAGCCAGGGCCCGAACCTTTGGCTCAAAAGCCCGGTATGTTTTCCGATAAAACCCAGGCCGGCGCGTACGGCCGTATACCTTTCCGGAACGGGCTGAATATCGACACAGGATTTTGCCTTGAGCGGAAAATCTACGAGCTTCCTCAAACGTTCCAGAAAAATTTGATGTTTTTTGGTAATGACCTCGTGATAATCTTTCCCCCAGGCGTAGCGGGCAATACGGCCTTGTAATTTAAGAGAAGGGTTGAAGAACCTTTCCGGCGACTCTTGAGTGTAGTAGTTGGCTCCCAGCACGATCACGCTTTTTGCGTCCGGGAAATCCGAAAAAAAATTCTGCCGGCGGGAGGAAAAATCTTCAAGGTATTTCATCGCTCCGTGGCGGCCTTCTTTGACCCAATCCCGGATTGATTTTTCCCCCGGGCCTTCGATTTCCACCGGAGTAATCCCGATCTCATCAAAGCCAATTTCACGGGCGAGGCGCTTAATTTGGGAAGCCCTATCTTCTGCGATTTGTGTCATTGTTGCTTACGTAGGGGCGACCCTCGTGGTCGCCCACGGACGGGGACAAGCCCCGTCCCTACAATGCTATTCGTCTTCTTCCCCGCCGGACAATAGCGCAGGATTTCACAGTTGGGACAATCCGGCTTCCGGGCGGGGCAGCGCGTCCGGCCGTGGTGGATAATCCAATGAGAATAATCCGTCCATTCTTTTTGCGGAACGAGCGGCATTAAATCAAATTCGATTTTCACAGGATCCGTGCGCTCGGTCAGTCCCAAGCGCCCGTTGATCCGGATCATGTGAGTGTCCACGGTAAGGCCGGGAATACCGAAGACATTCCCCAAGATCACATTCGCCGTCTTGCGTCCAACGCCGGGCAGCGAGATCATATCTTCGAGCCGGTGCGGCACCTTGCCGCCAAAACGTTTTACAATTTCTAATGCCGCTCCAACGATGTTCTTTGCTTTGTTTTTGTAAAATCCAGTGGAGCGTATTATCTCTTCAACGCTCTCGAGTTTGGCTTTTGAAAAATCCTGAACGCTCCGGAATTTTTGAAAAAGCGCGGGCGTGACGATATTCACGCGCTTATCCGTGCACTGCGCCGAAAGAACGGTCGCCACCAGAAGTTCAAATGGATTGGAAAAATGAAGCGCGCATTTGGGATTTGGGTAGACTTTGCGCAAGGTCTGGATAATTTTCCGTACGCGGCTTCGTTTTGCTTTTAAGGTCTCTTTCATCACGTTAATGATATTTGTATCCTGCTTGTCATTCCGGACGGCCAAAGGCCGAGCCGGAATCCACAAATGACAAAGCAAACCTGACCTGCCCCTACTTCCTCTTCTTCAAAAATTTTTCCATCGCATTGAGATTCATGGTATTCGTCACATTTTCTTTCTCAAGCCAGCCTTTGCGCGCAATTCCTATTCCGTACGTCACGTAATTCATATGGCTCACGGCGTGCGCGTCAGGGTGAATGCTGATACCGACACCTTCGCGCTTGGCGGTTTGACAAAACCGCCAGTCGAGTTCAAGACGCTGCGGCTGGGCGTTCAGCTCAATGGCCGCGCCTGTTTGTTTTGCGGCTTGAATCACGCGCTCCATATTGAGAGCGTAACCCTCGCGGCTCAAAAGCAGCCGTCCCGTGAGATGACCCAAAAATGTCGTGTATTTATTTTCCATTGCGCGGCACAGGCGTTCCGTCATCTCGGCTTCAGGAAGATTGAAGCGGCTGTGCACGGAGCCGATCACAAAATCAAATTGAGAAAGGATAGGCTCCGGATAGTCGAGGCTCCCGTCCCGCAGAATGTCGGATTCAATCCCTTTAAAAATCCGGATCTTGAAACGTTTCTGAAGCTGGTCGATTTCTTTCCACTGCCGGTAAAGCCTTTTCTCTTCGAGCCCTCCTGCATATTTCGCGGACTGGCTGTGATCGGAAATCCCCACGTATTCGTAGCCTTTTTCTTGGGCGCTTCGGATCATTTCCTCAAGGCTGGCGACGCCGTCGCTGTAAGTGGAGTGAACGTGAAACACTCCGCGGATATTTTTTTCTTCGATAAGATCGGGAAAATTATTTTCGGCGGCCCATTCGATCTCGCCCGTATTCTCCCGCACCTCGGGAGGAATATAATGAAGCCCGACGCGCTCAAAAATTTCCGCCTCGCTGGCGCAAGGGATCAGGCGCTTGCCTTTAAACAGGCCGTATTCGTTGATTTTGATTCCTTTCTTTTTGGCAATTGTCCGAACGGCGACGTTGTGTTCTTTGCTTCCGGTGAAATAATAAAGGGCGCAGGGAAACTCTCGAAGGGACACGGTTCTTAAATCGCAATTCATTCCGGACTTGAGCGCGATGCTGGATTTCGTCTCGCCGTGCGCAATGACCGAAGCCGTTTCGGGATATTGGATAAACGCCTCGTGAATAGCCTGCGGATTTTTCGCGCTGACAAGGATATCAATATCTTTGACGATTTCTTTGCAGCGCCTGAGGCTTCCGGCAATTTCGATCCGTTCGATCCCCTTTTGTTTTTTGAGGTAGGCAAGTAATTTTCCCGCCTGGTTTGTGGCGACGTCGATCAAAAAACGCCCTTCGGATTTTTTCATCTGCCGGATATTCGCCAGAATCCTATCCTGCAATTTTTCTCCGAATCCTTCCAGTTTGGCGAGGCGGCCGTTTTGAGCGGCGGATTCAAGTCCTTCGACGGATTGAACGGCCAGCTTTTCGTAAACGGCCTTGATGCGTTTGGCGCCGAAGCCGGGTATTTTGAAAAGTTCAAACAGGCTTGCGGGAAATCCCTTGCGAAGTTCTTCGTAGCCCTTTGATTTCCCTTTCTCATAAAGATCGTGGACAATCTCTGCAATCGTTCCCTTCCCGATTCCTTTCAGCTTCTCAAGCTCGCCCGTCTCAATCAGAGTCCCCGCGTCGCTCGGATGCCCTTCAAGAATACGGGCTGCATTCTGAAACGCCCGAACCTTGAAAAAATTCTCGCCCTTTATCTCCAGAAGAAACGCTATTTCCTCAAGGACCTGCACCATTTTCTCTTTCGTCATCGGGGTTTTCATTGAAGGTTATCTTGTGATCGCTTGAAGGCCGGAACTGTGCTCTGTAAAAATGTCACAAATTGTTCAACTGTAAAAAAATCCTTATTCGGGAATAAAGTCTCACACGCTGCTTTAATAAATCCATTTTCATTCTACGGCCTTATTAAAATAGGGGCATCTTTCCTTGTGTTGCGTCCAATATTCAACCAATCGATCTTTTGGAATTTTCGAGTTACTGAGGTTTCGGGACTCAATGGATATCGCCCCTCCTCCCCTCTCCCTTGGAAAATCAAGGGAATCCGAGGGGGGATCGTATCCTTTGGATTTTGAAACCTCAGTAATACTATTTTTGATTTTCTCAATTGCTGTCGGCTCAAATGTTAATTTTAGAAATGAATTAAAACTTGACCCTTTCCGAGAAAGTGATTTGTCCTCTTGTAATTTCTTAATGATCTCCACTCGCATCGATTTGTACGCTTCCCGATTGTTTTCCTTTTTGACTTTCCATGATTCTAAATAAGCGCTGATTTCTCGTTTCTCTTCATCTGTGAACTCACCTCCATTCGATAGAAGTGTCAATTTCTGCTTTAGCTGATATGATTCCGCCGCTCACCCATTGATCGACAGACTCTTCATCGAGTATGTTTGTATCAATGATAAATTTATAACTCATAAATTTCGGGAACCGCTGAAAGTAATCGTCTCAATTCTACCGCAAAACAGCCTTATCGCCACGGGAAATCAACGGAATCTGATCCGGCGCTTGCCGAGGAGCTGCCTATCGCCGAAACCCGCCGCTCTTTCTTTCATTCCAGGGTCTCATGATCGTGGATTTCAATGGAATTCTTGGAAACAACCGGGGCAGAAAGATAAAAATCAAAATCCTCGAGAAGGCCGTAGCCGAAGTCGAGATTGTAAAACGTTTCATGATTTTTTCCGTGCACATTCCGGCCCCGGTGATGAAGCTGGCGGGCGTCACGGGCGGAGATCGAAGGGTAACGGTGATAGGCAAAACTAAAACCTGCTGAAAAGCGGTCTCTGCCGGCTGTCGATGCCGTCGGGGATTTGATAAATGAATAAAACTGCGGAAATTAAAAAGAGGGAAGGATCCTGGGCGGCTTATCGAGGCGGCCATCTAACAAAAAACGAAAATCAACCGGAGGCCGGGCGAAAAAAAATTGCGCTTCGGGATCCCAGGAAAATCTTTCGGGGGCTATCCGAATAAAACTCTTTGGAATGATGCGCGGGATAGGGAGGGGTCCGTCCAAAAGCCGCAAGGAGCCTGCCCTTAGACTTACAATGACTTGTGAAACCGCTTCTAATTTTCTTTCAGCCTCCAAGGCAAATTCACGGGGATCGCTTTCGCTTCCACCTTCAGGCTTAATTTATCCATGAGATAAATCACGATCCCCAGCCTGGCATTCATCGCAGCCGGCGCCCAGCCGACATAAAGCCGGTATTTCAAAAAAGGGCGGACGCGCTCATCTTCGAATTCGGATTTTAAACGCTCTCCGATGTTCCCGTGCCCGACACCCACAATTCCGGGATCAGGCACGCCGCGTCAAATAATGCAGACTCCTTCGAGGCTCCCGTTTGGATTGAATTGGGAAAGCTCGGGCCACAGCCCGTCGGTTTTCCTTTGCCATTCAAGACTCACGAAATCCCCCTTTTGTCTGCTTGCAGCGGCAACGCTTCAACGGCCAGCCGGGCTTCAATATACCTCACCCATTTCTGATACGTAGAACGGAATGCCTCTTTGCGGGCGCGGAGATTTTCTAAAGCTGTTTTTTTAATTCCCTCCACGGATGCCCGTGAAGCGACCTTGGCGCGGACAAGCCGCTGGTATTCTGTCGCCGCGGATTGGAAACTCGAAAAAGCCCGCTGAAGTTTTTGATAATGACGTTCAAAGGCGCGGTTGAACCGGATGAAGTCCGGGTGGCGGGACAGTTTTTGGGCAAGCCGTAACCGGACCTGGCGATTTTGGCTGGCCAGGCGCGCGTGCAGAATATGAAAATAAGGCGCTTTGCGAAGATTATAGGCCTGTCCTGCCCTGCGAAAGAGCGAGATGGCCCACTTGCTCGGGTCCCAGTGATACCAGCGGATGCCGTTTCGATAATCGCTCGGAAACCGGTGGTGAAAATTATGGTAGCCCTCTCCGAAGGTCAAAAGAGCGATGAACCAGTGGTCCCGCGCGCTCGTGCTCGGATCGTAATTGGCCGTCCCGATCAAGTGGCAAAAGGAATTGATGCAAAAAGTCATCTGCTGAACGAAGACAATTCGAAAACAGACCCCGATCAAAAAAGCCCCGAGGGCATGGCCGGCCAGAGCGCCGATCAGAACTGGCGTCACGATCCCCGCACCAATCGCCCAAAGCTTAAAATGGGCGTGCTGGTGGACGATCAGTGCGTTTTGACGAAGATCGGCGACGTTCTCAAAATTCTTTGTCCTGTCCCAGCCGACCAGCCAGCCCATGTGGGCGTGCCAGAATCCTTTCGTGATCGAGTAGGGATCACGTTCGGTGTCCAGATAAAGATGATGATTCCTGTGCTGCGACGACCATTTGAGGGCGGACTGTTCGAAAGCCGAGGCGCCGAAAAAAAGAAGGAAAAGTTGAAGCAGCGGACGGGCCTGATAAGTGCGGTGCGCGTAAAGCCGGTGGTAGCCGGCGGTAATGCTCAAGCCCGAACAAACAAAATAAACGGCAAAAAGGATCCAGTCCGAAAGCACAAAACCGTTCCGGTGCAGGTAAAACGGCATGACCCCAAGCCCGCCGACGCCGGTCACCGTAAAAAATAGGATATTCGCCCAGTTGATCTTTTTAAACGCGTAATCCGGATCGGGCAATATTTTCCGCATCAAATCACTCTCGAGGATTTCGGCATCGCATTCCAGTCCTCTGCAGCCCGCCAGACTGAAAGCGCGAGGTTGTTGAAATCGGCAATGGACGCCCCGCTCGAGGATATTAATAACCGTTTTTCTTTTTGGAACGACGTTGGACTCATCGGCATGATCCCTCTTCTAAGGTTAAGAAACATGCTACCCTTGCGCGGCGGCTTTATCCGCCTATTGCGTTTGATGAGCTGGCCGGCTCTGGCGCTGCGGTATCATGATTCTTTAAAGCATCGGCCGCGAAGGAGAAATCCAGTAGAGAAGGAATAGGAAGCTTAAGGCGCCAGCCTAAGTCTAAAATCCCTATTCCTTGATGTAGTAAATTACAAATTGGAGCGAATGTCTAACACAATCTCACACAATCTCAAAAAAAATAGCCCGGCCTTTTACAGCCGGGCTCGTGACTACCGCACAACAACATTGACGGCTTGATCGCCCTTGGGCCCTCGAGTCACTTCAAACTCGACCTGCTGGCCTTCGGACAGGGACTTGTAACCCTCACCCTGAATTGCAGAGTGGTGAACAAACACATCTTTGCCGGTACTACGGGAGATAAATCCATAACCTTTGGAGTTATCAAACCATTTCACAATACCTGTTTCCATTGGAAAATCCTCCTTTCTTTTGAAGATAAAAAACTTTTAGAGCGGGCTATTTATTTAGAAGGGCATCCTTGAAAAGCGGCCTAAATAAAAAAATCCGTAAGGCGAAAGTCTTAAGCCTTACGGATAAGTTCACTCTCGATTAGGCAGTGATAATGCACTTGTTGCCTTTGAATGTCAATCTTTATTTCGACTCAAGAAAAAACGCCTCAATGATTCTAAAAACGGAGGGAATCCAGATAGGGGCCAGCCAAGTGATCAAGGCGCCCCCACTCTATTGGAAAAGTAGGGCGATTCCATGGATTCTTCCCGCGACCCGGGATATAGGGTAGCTTCAGAAGACGTCGTGGTTTCTGAAATCTGGACGCTGAAATATCAGGATAAAAACCCGAAAAATTGAACCAACCTAGTACCCTGTCAAGTTTAAAATTGTCATTCCCGAATGGTTTCATCGGGAATCCAAAGCTTGTGGATTCCCGCTTAACATCGTGCGGGAATGACAAAAATAAAATTGACACCGTACTAGAAGCGGTTCTTTATGAGAACGCTTCTAGGCAGGATCGTGGAGGTGATGCCTGACCTCTTTACCCTGCTTTAAATAAATCACGTCTTCAGCAATGTTGTTGGCGAGGTCCGCGATTCTTTCCAAATCGTGCCCTACCCGCACAAGCTTCATTCCCGTTTTGATGACAAGCTCATCTTTTTCCATCAGCTCTTGCATTCGAGAATAAAGAAAATCATTGTAAGCGTCCACCTCGTCGTCGCCTTTAAGCGCTCTTCCCGCGAGCTCCAAATCGCCTGTCATAAAAGCACGCAGGGATATCCTGAGCATTCTCTGAACAGCTTGTGTCATTTGAGGAAGACAAAGGTTGGTTTCCAGTCGAGGCTCTTCGGCAAGCAGAAGGGCCCGCTCGGCGATATTCACGGCGTGGTCTCCCAGCCGCTCGAGGTCCGTATTGATTTTGAGAATGGAGGTAATAAGCCGCATATCTACGGCCATAGGCTGGCCAAGGGCCAGCAGACTGTGCCCCTTATCGTCAATCTCGATTTCAAGTTTGTTGATCACCTTTTCCTTTTTGAAAACTTCTTTAGCGGCCTCGGTGTTCCGATAAAGGAGCCCTTCAATCGCCCGTTGAATTGCCTCTTCCACGAGCAGGCTCATTTCGATGAGCCTTTTTTTCAGATCCTCAAGCTCTTCGTGAAAATGTCTGGACATAAATAGGCGTTTAACCCCCTTGGGCTGTTACCCGAACCTGCCGGTCACGTAATCTTCGGTCTCTTTGCGTTCGGGATTGGTAAAAATTTTCTTGGTGGTTCCATATTCCACCAGGGAGCCAAGGTAAAAATAAGCCGTATAGTCGCTGATCCTTGCCGCCTGCTGCATATTATGAGTCACGATAATGATCGTGTAATTTTCTTTCAGGGAATGGATCAGCTCTTCGATTTTTCCCGTAGAAATGGGGTCGAGGGCGGAAGCCGGCTCGTCCATTAAAAGAATCTCGGGATTCACGGCCAAGGCCCTCGCAATGCAAAGCCTCTGCTGCTGGCCGCCGGAAAGCTCCATTGCGGACTGATGAAGGCGGTCCTTGACCTCATCCCACAACGCCGCCTTTTTTAAACTTGATTCGACGATTTCCTTCAAGGTAATCCGGCTTTTAATGCGGTGCAGGCGCGGGCCGTAAGCGACGTTGTCAAAAATACTTTTCGGAAAGGGGTTTGATTTTTGAAAAACCATCCCGACCACGCGGCGCAAAGCGACGACATTGATTTGAGGCCCGTAAATATCAATGTTATCGATCCGGACCCGCCCCTCAATCCGCACTCCGGGAATGGTATCGTTCATCCGGTTCAGCGTCCGCAAAAAGGTGGACTTCCCGCATCCCGAAGGGCCGATCAGCGCCGTCACGGACTGGCGCAAAATCTTCATATAGACCTGTTTCAAAGCCTGGGTCGGGCCGTAGAACAAACTTAAATTCCGCACACGGATTTTAATGCGCCCCTTTTCCAGCGATTCCGGCTGGGACGGCCCAGCGTTTTCGTCGGAATTCAATTCCTCGTGGCTTAAAATAGGATTCTCCTTAGGCTCGAAGGTGTCTTCTTCAGCTTCCGTGAACTCGCATTTTTCATTCCGCATGGTTCCGCCTTTCTTACTTTATTCTTGAGTTCCGCAAATTTTGCTTTTCTTTCCGTCATGAATGTTTTTATCGGGAATGACGGATTTTGGATTCCCCCGTGAAATCGCAGAGCGATTCCCAGGACTTGAGCTCCGGAAACGCTTGGTGTTTCTCGGGGCCGCCGCGGGAATGACAACCGCTTGTCTCACAAAGAGTGATGTTCCATGAATTCGGAAATTCGCAGAACCCAACTTACTTTCTTAGGATTCAAACTCACTTGCTCACTTGAGAAATCGCGCTCCGCCGGAGTTTGAAGAAATGGCGGATCACTTCCCCTCTGACGGAGCCTCGGATATTCCCTGCCCGGCATTTCAAACGTCATTTCGCTACAGGGAAATCCGTCCCAGCCTTTTTCTAAAATAAAACCGCAAAAGGACCGCTGAAAGATTAAGTAAAAACGTCAAAACAATCAAAACCAAAGTCGTCGCATATTGAATGGGGCGCGTGGCCTGGGCATTGATCGACTGGGTCGTCATAATGAAAATATGATACGAAAGTTCCATAAATTGGTCCAAAGGATTGATCATCGGAATGCCTAAAAATTCCACCACCGGAAGGCGCGGCAGAAAGTAGGCGCAGCCGGTAAAAAGGATCGGCGCGGTCTCGCCCGCGCCCCGGCTGATGGCCAGAATAGCGCCGGTGAGAATCCCGCCGCGGGCCTGCGGCAACACAACGTCCCGGATCGTCTGCCACTTGGTGGCTCCCAGCGCAAGAGACGCGGCGCGGTGGCTTTGCGGAACCGCGTTCAACGCCTCCTCGGTAGACACGATAATCACCGGAAGCGTGAGAACAGAAAGCGTGGCCGCCGCCCAAAGCATACAAGGCTGGCCGAAGAGAAGGCCTGTCTGAAGCGCGCGATCGATATTCCGGCCGACGAAGAGAATGAAAAAGCCGACGCCGAAAAGTCCAAAAACAATAGAAGGCACGCCGGCCAGATTGTTCACCGCAGCGCGGATCATCCGCACAAGCAGGCTGCTGCTGCCGTATTCAACAAGATAAATGGCCGCTCCGACGCCCAAAGGAAGGGCCATTATAATCATGAGAACCGTCACCGCAGCCGTGCCGAAAATACAGGGGAATATCCCTCCTTGAGTCATTCCTTCGGCAGGGGCTTCGGTTAAAAAGGACCAGCTCATACGCCCCGAACCCTCGATAAAAACTTTGCCTAAGATCGCCAGCAGCACAAGCAGCGGAACGAGTGTAAAAAACCGGACCGTCAAAGAAGAGGCAATCTCAACCCAGTCTATTTTCCGGCTTCGCAATTTAGGAAGGGAGAGCAAAAGTTCCGGCATATCACATCCTTAAGCGGCGGCGCATTTTGTTAAGAACAATTTCGGAGGAAAGGTTCAGGAAAAATGTCAGCGTAAAAAGAACCGCGCCCACGACAAAAAGGGCGTAATAGTGCTCGCTTCCCCGGTCCACGGAACCGAGTTCCGCCGCAATATTGGCCGTCATCGTGCGGACGCTGGAAAAAATATTGCCCGTCACCAGCGCCGCATTTCCCGTAGCCATCACCACAATCATTGTCTCGCCCAGCGCGCGGCCAAAACCCAAAATCACAGAGGCCGAGATCCCCGAAACAGCGGCAGGCAGCGCCGTTCCCCAGATCGTCTGCCACTTGGAAGCGCCCAAGGCCAGGGAGGCATTCCGGAGTTCCTGAGGGACGGCCCGCAAGGCGTCTTCTGAAAGGGTCACGATAATCGGAAGCGTGGTGATGGCAACCCCGAGGGAACCGGCAAACGCGTTAAGGCGGAATTGGGTATGGAAAATCTCCTGCAGAAAACTCGCGGCCACGGCCAGCATAAAAAATCCGATCACGACGGTCGGGATCCCGGCCAAAAGCTCCAGCGTCGGTTTCAATATTTCGCGCGTCTTGGCCGAAGCGATTTCGGACAGATAAACCGCGCTGCCGATCCCGAGAATGGTGGAAATAATCGTCGCCGGGATAGCCACCAAAAAACTCCCGCACAAAAGAGGGATAAGGGAATATTTTGGAATTTCCGACACGGCCTGCCACATCATTTTAAATGAGGTCTTTTCATCCCAGGGATCATAAACCCATTTTCCAATCAGATCCAGGAGACGGCCTGTCTGAAAGAAGAACACAGCCTCCTTGAAGAGGAAGATAAAAATAAGCAGGATGATCAAAACCGAGGAGACGCCGGCGATCAGAAGCAATTTCTCCATCAGCCATTCCGAGAAGTGGAATTTCTTGGAGGTGATAAAACGCTGAAAATCCAAAGAAGACTCTCCTAGGGGAAGCAACACTTCCCTAGGGGCGTTCTGATCTTCCTTTGGAGAATCGGCGTCTTGGAAAATGGGCATAGATCCGGCTCGCTTAGGATTTTAAAGGAACGTAGCCCGCTTCTTCCACAATTTTTTGCCCTTCCGGGCCGCGGATCCAATCCAGGTAGTTTTTAATTTTCCCTTTCGGTTTGAATCCCGTATACATATACAGATAGCGCGCAATAGGATAACGCCCTGTCCAGGCCGCTTCATAATCCAATTTCCCGGCGGCTTGTGCAGGATTGACCGCTTCCCCGCCGTCCTTCTTCTGAATGGAAAGAATTCTCAACGAAGGCTGCGTTAAAAAATAAGCGGCTCCTCCGTAGCCGATACCCGCCGGATCTTTCGAAACCGCGTTAGCGACCGCGCTTGTACCGGGCATCGTCTGGCAGTCCGGAGCGTAATCAAAATTTTTCAGTACCTGTTCCTTAAAGAAGACATAAGTGCCGCTGTTGGATTCGCGGCAGTAGCGGAGGATCGGGCTGTTTTTCCCTCCGACCTCCTGCCAATTATTGATCTTGCCGGTATAGATCCCCATGATTTGTTTGAGGCTGAGAACCTCGACAGCATTATTTTTGTGGACCACCACGGCCAGGCTGTCCATCGCCACCTTGAATTCTTCGGGATAATAGCCGGCCTGCCGGGCCTTTTCGATTTCTTTTTCTTTGATCGGACGGCTTGCATTGGCAATATCTGTTGTCCCGTTCACAAGCGCTGCGAGACCGGTTCCCGAGCCGCCGCCCGTCACTTGAAGCGTCACTTCGGGATTCCGTTTCATATACTCCTCGGCCCATCTCTGCCCGAGAACGATCATGGTATCCGATCCTTTGACCGTAATGTTTCTTGCTGCAAACACACCGGGCTGCGCCGTTAAGCTAAAAATCGCCGCGCCGGCTGCCAGATTCTTCATCCAACGATTCATATTCTTATCCTCCCTCATTATGATCAAGTTAGAATTTCCAAACCAGATCCACTTGAAACCGGCGCTGTTCTTCGTCACGAATACTGAAACTGTCCTTGTTCAGATTATTCACGAAAAAGGCCGCGGTATTGAACGTTATGTTGTCCGTAACGCCGTAGCCCAATTTGATCACGCTGCCGCGATGGCCGGAATGGCCGGCCGCGCCGAAATCGCTGTCATTGAACCCGGGAACCGCTTCCGAGCCGAGCCGCTTATAGGCATAACTGGCTTCCCAATCGCCTTTCTTGACAATCCCGCCGATCTTGGTCCCAAGCGCCCAGGCGTAACTGTCATTTTCACCGACGCGCTGGTTGGCCGTGTTCACCGCCCAATCGATAAACGGCCGGACCGGTATTCCTGAGGGATAAAAGGCGGCTTCGTTATAAAAGCCCCAAATTTGAAAATCCCCGGCGTCCAACTCCGTGGACGGCCCATCTGCGTTGACATTTCCCCGCGCCAGTGAGGTTGTCCCGATCAAAAAATTATTCTTGATGGCATAGCTATTATAACTGTAGAGCGAAACCGCCGAAAGAAGCTCCACAGGCCTTTCCAAAAACGGAGTATAAATTACGGGGTTAAGGCCCGCTTGCCAAGCAAAAAGGTTCGCGTCCCCGCCTACAGCAGAATCCTCGTCCAAAATAAATTGGCCCGCCAGGAGGTAACTTTTGAGATCGAAATCCGAGCCGTCGATCAGATTGAGATCCATTTTTTCAATCGCCCCCTCGGGTTTGACGTCCCGGTCCCAAACAATATCAGACGATCCCTTCTCAAAAGGATTGTCCATTTTCCCCGCAGTCAGCGTGACTTTTTCAATGGGGCCGATCTTGGCAAAACCCGGCGTGTAGGTTGCAAAAGCCTTTTCGATAAAGATATCCTTGAAGTTGAAGTTATTGTCGAAGGAGGTATTCGTAGAAGTCGGATCCACATTCTGGCCGTTCGCGGCTTCCCCGGAAGCAAGCGAGAATCCGATCTTCATATCCTCGTTGAATTTTTTCTCAAATCCATAACGCAGGCGGTACCGGAACCGGTTGCGCGGATCGGTTTCGGCCGGGTTCCCGCTGGTCTGAGCAAAGCCCTCGTAGCGAAGCCTGAGGTCGCCTTTAAACGTAAGATCTTTGAGCCATTTATTCGCGCCGCCCGTGGCGTTGGACAATCGTTCGTTAAATTCATAATCGCTCATCGGAGGCGCTGCCGGGATTTCACCGCCGGCCGCAGGCGCCGTTTGAATCTGCGGGGACCGCGATTCAAGCCTGCGGATCCTGTCATTCTGCTGCTCGATCGTTTTTTGCATCTGCTTCATTTGATCTTGCAGCCCTCGCACGAGATTGACGACATCCGCCTCCTGCGCAAAACCCGGTTTACTCAGAATAAATGCAAAGAGTGTCAAACTGCCCATCCACTTTGTGATTTTGGATTTCATGCCCAACCCCCCTTTTGTTGCTTTTCCGTCGTTATTTTCTTTGCTGTTCTCTGCTTGATTTCTTGAAACTTCCCGGGAGATGACCCGGCGCAGGGACATTAAACGCTTCTCGATCTGCGGCGTCGCGGCATCATAAAAATGCATTTCTTCTTCGTTTAATAAATCCTTCCGCTTCAATTTTTCGATGAGTTCGCTAAGCTGGCCTTTTTGTTTTCTCAAATCTGCGATAAAAGATTCGGCGAGCACTCCGGCGCCTCCCTTTTTTATGCGGTACAGCATAGACGGGCATTATAAAGTCTCCGTGAGGATCAAGTAAAATCC
>JAHFHG010000059.1 GCA_023247035.1 Candidatus Omnitrophota bacterium | reverse complement strand
TCCTCTCGACTCATTAGAATCATCCTCTCAGCTTCCATCCCACGCTCCTTTCAGAGCTTAGGATTCTAGAGGACATTTCTAATTTGCAGGTTTAGGACATTATCATTTTGCGGTTACATTTCAGTTTGGAAATAGATCAAGCCCCGGGGCCGCAGACTGGATCATTATTTTTTTGATGATCATTTTAAGGTTCATTCGCCTCCAGCAAGCCTTAGGAAGTATAATATCAATATGGAAATGCAAAGCTTAGCGGACGTCCTGGCCCGGAATACAAAGGAAGGAGAGCTCTATATTAAATTGGAAGGCGACAAGGTTCGCTGTTTCGCCTGCGGCCACAGATGCCCGATTCCGGAAGGCAAGGCCGGTATCTGCCGGGTCCGATTTAATAAAGGAGGCAAACTTTATGCGCCTTCCGGCTACGTCGGCGCGCTGCAGGACGATCCGATCGAAAAAAAACCTTTCTTTCACGCCCTGCCCGGCGCCCGCGCGATGAGTTTCGGAATGCTGGGCTGTGATTTTCACTGCGCCTACTGTTTTCTTCCTTCCACAAGAATTGCAACTTCTAAAGGTATGCTGCCGATCGGTGAAATCGTTTCTAAAAAAATAACGGCGGAGGTTTTTACCCATACCGGAGAAAAAAGAGCGATTCAATCTTTTTTCGAAAGGCCCTGCCACGGGCCGATGCTGAGGATCAAGCCGGCTTTTCTTCCTTCTATGGAATGCACGCCAGAGCATCCTTTGTTCGCCCGCCTAAGGCCGGACCGCTACCCGAACAGCCGACCTGAATACGTAGAAGCATCAAAATTGACAAAGGAGCATTGTTTGGTTGTCCCCAAGCGGTATGAATTTTCTCAAGAAGTAATCTTAAATTCGGAAGATATTCTCTCGCCCTCAGCCTCACGCGATAAGATTCGGCGAAAAATAAAAAGGGGAACTCTGGAAGAAGTTTTAAATCTTTCCCGCCAGGGCAAGCCTTCGTCAGAAATTGCGCTGTCCCTCGGTAAATCCGCTTCTCATATCCGCCGTCTTCAGTCCAAGCTTCAGAGCGGCGGGTGGAATCTGGATGGCCTTGATTGGAAACAGGCGCGGCTTGTTGAAGAGGGAGAGAGAATACGATTTCCCAAAGAACATGGCCCCGGGATTCCGAAACGGATACAGTTGGACGAGGCGCTTGCAGAACTGCTGGGTTTTTATTGTGCTGAAGGGTCGGTTTGTCACAGTCGGGGACGAGTTCACCCTGCAAGCATCAATTTTACTTTTTCCAAAAAGGAAACAGAGAAAGCGGAGAGGGTGAAATTTCTCCTCAAAAAAGTTTTTGGAGTGCGCGCTTATTTTATCGAGCGGGAAACCTCTCTTGCGGTGGCTTCGGGAAAAACCTCCGTGGCTTTATTTTTTAAAATCCTTTGCGGAAACCGCGGCTCCTGTAAAAAAATTCCTGAAGCTCTTTTTGCCGTAAAAAGAAATGTGGCGCAAAGTTTTCTAAATGCTTATGCAGCGGGTGACGGATACCGAGCCCCGGACGGACAGATTCGGATTAGCGCCCGTTCGGAAGAATTGGCTTGGGGAGTGGCTTGGCTGGTCCAGAAGCTCGGGTTTCTTCCGCAGTTTTATCGATACCCTTCATTCCCCCGCAGGCAGCTTCTCGGCCGGCGGATTAAGCGATCGCCGTGGATTTATCTTATCCGCTGGTATGAGCGCCCTCTAAAGCAGAGACACGTTTGGCAAGATGAGAACAGCCGGTATGTCTTAGTGGAAAGAATTGAACATTTTGAATATGAGGGGCCTGTTTATAATCTTGAAGTCGAAGAAGATAACACGTATCTTGCGAATTTTGCAGTCGCGCATAATTGCCAAAATTGGGTGACGAGCCAGGCGCTTCGAGATCCGGTGGCCGGGGTGCCGCCTGAGAAAGTAACGCCTCAAGAATTAATTCGACTGGCCTTCGATCGAAATTGCGAGGTGATCGCCGGCACGTACAACGAACCGTTGATCACCAGCGAGTGGGCGGTCGAAATTTTCAAAGAAGCCAAACAGCGCGGCCTCGTGACCGCCTACATTTCCAACGGGAACGGCACGCCGGAGGTTTTGGATTATATCCGCCCGTGGGTGGATTTGTATAAAGTCGATCTTAAAAGTTTTGACGACCGGCATTACCGGGAACTCGGCGGGACGTTGGAGAACGTTTGCGAAACCATCCGCGGGCTTTACCAGCGGGGATTCTGGCTCGAACTTCTTACACTTTTAATTCCGGGCTTCAACAGCTCCGATGAAGAGATCAAGAAACTTACGGAATTTATCGCTGCAATTTCCCCGGATATTCCCTGGCACGTTACCGCATTCCACAAAGATTACAAAATGACGGCCCCCGACAATACCTCAGCTTCGGATTTGATTCGTGCTGCGGAGATTGGCAAAGCCGCCGGCCTGCGGTATATTTATGCCGGCAATCTGCCGGGAATGGTGGGGACGTGGGAAAACACCTATTGCCCGAATTGCGGCGAGATTCTCATTGAAAGATGCGGATTCCAAATCCGAAAAGACCGGCTTAGTCCGGCGGGAGGACAGTGCGTGAAATGCAAGGCCTCCATTCCAGGTTTTTGGAAAAAAGCGGATTACAAGCGCTCTTCTTCCGGTTTGGTCCAGCCTCTTTTATAGGGTTGTAGGGAACGGGCGAGAAACTTATAATACCGCAAATACAGCCACAATCATCCGCCATGAAACAATATCACGATCTTTTAAGGCATATCCTGTCGTCAGGAGCGGAGAAAAAAGACCGGACGGGCGTGGGCACGATCAGCGCCTTTGGTTACCAGACCCGTTTTGATCTGAACGCCGGGTTCCCGCTTGTAACGACCAAGCAAGTCCACCTGAAGTCCGTCATTTATGAGCTCCTGTGGTTTTTACGAGGGGATACGAATATCAAATATCTTAAAGATCACGGAGTGAGCATTTGGGACGAGTGGGCAGATCCGGCGGGAGAGCTCGGCCCGATTTATTCCAAACAGTGGCGCTCGTGGTCCAAGGCCGGCGGCGGCGCGGTGGATCAAATCTCAATGGCCGTTGAGATGATTCAAAAAAATCCGGACAGCCGGAGGATTATCGTGAGCGCGTGGAATGCGGGAGAGATCGACCAAATGGCGCTTCCTCCCTGCCACTGTTTTTTTCAATTTTACGTTCAAAAGGAAAGGCTCTCCTGCCAGCTTTACCAGCGCAGCGCGGACGCCTTTTTGGGCGTTCCCTTTAATATTGCGTCCTACGCCCTGCTCACCCGGATGATGGCGCACGTCACAGGATTGAAGCCGGGCGAATTCATTCACACCTTCGGCGATCTTCACATTTATCTGAATCATCTCGAACAGGTCGAGCTTCTGCTCAGCCGCGAGTTCCGTCCTTTGCCGCGAATGCGCCTGAATCCTGAAGTGAAGGACATTTTTTCATTCCAGCACGAGGATTTTAAGATCGAAAATTACAATCCTCATCCGCCGATCAAAGCCCCGGTTGCGGTGTGAAGTTTTACCACGTTGTTGCGATGGCGCGCAATCGTGTTATCGGCAAGGGCAACAAACTTCCCTGGCATTTTCCCGCGGATTTAAAATTTTTCAAGCAGTTGACCACCGGCGGCACGGTTATTATGGGCCGGAAAACTTTTGAGAGTATCGGCCGGCCGCTTCCCGATCGAGAAAATTTTGTGGTGAGCCGCACACGCGCAGGAAGAGAGGGGAACCCGTCTTTTTTTGCTTCGTTTGAGGAGGCGGCGCATCATGTAAAAACCCCGAACGCCTACATCATCGGCGGCGCGGACATTTTTAGGCAGACCCTCGATAAAGTTGACGGAATTTATCTCACTCGCATTGACGCAGATTACGAAGGCGACGCATTTTATCCGGAAATTCCGGAGGCTTTCGAGGAAGTAAGCATTGAAGCCCTGCAGGACAATCCAAAAATCGAGGTTGTGTTTTACGAAAAAATCGATAAGCCAGGATAAATTCAGAAATTGCAACCGGATTTATCAAGCCGTATAATAACCCCAATTAAAATTAAGGTTACGGGCGCTTAAAGCGTTCCGTGGAAAAATCGGATAAATCACGCTGAGTGTGGAATGATTGCCTGGCTGCCGCCGGGCAGACACGATTTGCCTTCCAACCCAATCAGGAGGGCAGGTCAATGAATACAGTTATTATCAGCAGCGAGTCCGTCAATCCGGTTCAAAACGGTTTCAACAGCCAGTTACTCATGCCAAGTCATAAAAACGGCGCGACGCGCAACCCTAAAATCTATTCTTCGTTTGGCTTAAAAAATTCTCCTCTTCTTTTTCATGGCGATTCCGGCCGGTTCTTGAAGACGGTTCCAACCAATACGGCTTCACTTATTATCAGCTCTCCCCCGTACAATCTGGGCAAGCAGTACGAAACCAGAACCGAACTGCAATCTTATCTTAAAAATCAGGAGTCTTTAATTGACCAGCTTGTGCGTGTTTTAAAAGACAGCGGCAGTCTGTGCTGGCAGGTTGGGAATTATGTCTCTAATGGCGAGGTTTATCCGCTCGACATTTTCTATTATGATTTTTTTAAAGAACGCGGCCTAAAGCTTCGCAACCGGATCATCTGGCATTTCGAGCACGGCCTGCACGCCTCCAAACGGTTTTCAGGAAGATATGAAACCCTTCTCTGGTTTACAAAAACCGACCGCTATATTTTCAATCTTGACTCCGTAAGGATCCCTTCGAAATATCCCGGCAAGAGGCATTACAAGGGGCCGAACAAAGGAAAACCCTCTGGGAATCCCCTGGGTAAAAATCCGTCTGATTTCTGGCACAAGATTGAACAGGATTGGGAGTCGAAAGTATGGAATATTCCCAATGTCAAAGCCAATCATCCCGAAAAGACAATTCATCCCTGTCAGTTTCCGGTTGAGCTGGTTGAACGATGTGTTCTTGCGCTTACTAATAAAGGCGACTGGGTTCTGGACCCTTATGCGGGTGTGGGGTCGGCTTTAATCGCCGCGCTCCGGCATGGAAGAAAAGCCATGGGATGCGAAAAAGAAAGCGTGTATGTGGAATTTGCAAAGAA
>JAHFHG010000035.1:16158-20623 GCA_023247035.1 Candidatus Omnitrophota bacterium | reverse complement strand
TCCGGTGATACAATGCGGGAGCTAGGGGATATCGGCGCTACCGGAAGAGTTCGCATACGGTTTACGATTGTCAATACCTCCGGTCAGCAAACGGACGCAGCCTATCAAAGGCAAGAGTTCAAGGAATCGCCCGAATCGCCTCAGAGAGAGGCGCCGGGGCAAGCCCATTATGAAAAAAATCCCGTTCATCCTTTTTGCGGTCTTTTTATTTTCTCTCCCGGCCGGCGCTGGCCAATCCGAAACCGCGAAGCCGAAGCTCACCTCGAAGCCCCGGCCTGTGCAAAACAGAGAAACCCAGGCCCGGATTTATGTCCAGCGCGGCTTGGCATCTTTAAAAAGCAAGAATGGGAATCTGGCCCGCCTGCTTTTTAATAAGGCCCTCCGCGTTTCGCCCGATTCGGCCCAGGCGTATGAGGGGCTCGGACGGATAAGCCTTTATAAAGAAAAATGGGACGACGCCCTGGAATTTTCAGAAAAAGCAATCGCATTAAATCCTAACTTGGCCGAGGCCTACGCCAATCTTATTTTAGTTCATCAAAAAAAAGGGGAATGGATCCCCGGGCTTGACGCGGCCAAAAAAGCCCGCAGCCTTGATCCTCAACTGGCGCGGGCGCATTATTACGCAGGACTTTTGTATTCAGACCAAGGGCTTAACGAGGAGGCGATCGAGGAATTCAAAAAGACCATTCAAGGGAACCCCGATTTTTTTGAGGCCCATTTGAATCTGGGGATCGCCTACGGCAAATCAGGATTCGCGGATCTGGAATTAGAACAATATTCCAAGGCCGCCGGGATCGATCCCAAACGGTCTGAGATTCATCGCTGCCTTGGAAAGGCGTTTCATGAAAAAAGAATGTATGCGAAAGCGGCCGAGCACTATCAAGCGGCTATTGCTTTAGACTCCCGGGACGCCCAGGCTTATTACGGCCTCGGCCAGAGTTATCAGAAAAAGGGTGAAGAGAAAAAGGCCGTTTGGGCTTACGAGAAAGCCGTTTCGATCGACGATAAATTCCTGGAGGCTTACAAGGCCCTGCTGCCTCTTTATAAGAAAGAGCGAAAGTGGGATGCCGCGGTCCGGGTTTACGAAAAGGTGAAACAATCAGAAGGTGAAATTCCCGAGGACGCGGCGGAGCGCGCTTTTTTATATCAGAATGCTGGAGATTATGAAAAGGCAAGGGAGGCCTATCGGCAGGCGATTGAGCTTGAGCCGGGAAATCCGGCGAATTATTACAATCTCGGCATATTATACCGGTCCAAAGAGCTCTGGGATCAGGCCATTGAGCAATATCAAAAGGCTGTGGAATTAAATTCCAAAGATCCCCATTATTCGTTTGCATTGGCGGTAGCCTACTGCGCCAAAGGCTCGGCCCCGCTTGCCCGCGCCGAATATGAAAAGGCGGCTTCGCTTGGGAGCAAAGATTTGAAACAGCTTGAAGCCTACCTTCAGTCCGCCTGCCCTGCAAAAGTTGAGCCTGTTTTGCAGAACGCCGGCCGATAATTGAATAGGATGTTTCTGGGTTGGAGTGTATACAATAGGACTGCGTCAAACTCAAAATCAAAATTTTAGAAAAACAATTTTATCGGGGAGGAAAAATATGCTTTGGATTTTAGGAATCGGTGTTCTCATTCTCGTCTGGGGAATCGCCATTTACAACGGGCTTATCCAGCTCCGTATCCGCTCGGAAGGGGCGTGGTCCGACATTAGCGTTCAACTCAAACGCCGCTGCGATCTTATTCCGAATCTGGTCGAGACGGTGAAGGGTTACGCGGCGCACGAACAAAAGGTTTTCCTTGAAGTCACAAAAGCCAGGTCGCAGGCGATGCAGGCTTCCCATCCGAAGGAGAAAGAAGCCGCTGAAAATTTTTTGTCCGGCGCGCTGAAGAGCTTGTTCGCCGTTGCGGAAAATTATCCCCAGCTTCGCGCCAATGAAAACTTCCAAGGCCTTCAGAAATCTCTGGCGGAAATTGAGGAAGCCATTCAAAACGCGCGCCGTTATTACAATGCCGTTGTGCGGGATTACAATACGAAGCTTGGCGTGCTGCCGGACAGCCTGATTGCGCAATTCGGAGGATTCAAATCCAAGGAGTTCTTTCAACTGGAGGCGGAAGAAGGCAAGGCCCCTAAAGTTTCCTTTTCCTGATTCCTAACGTCGAGTATGCCCGCATTTAAAAATCGAGGAAAAATCTTCAAGCCTCTCCTCAAAGCAGGGATTTTTTTCTGCTGCTTTATGGGTTCATTTTTATCTCCCGCGCGAAGCTGGGAAATTGTAAATTTTACGATTGAAGTTGCCGTCCATCCCGATTCCAAGGTCACTATCATAGAAAAAATTTCCGCGGATTTTGGATTGGAATCCAAGCACGGCATTTACCGGGATATTCCTCTTCATTATGTGGACCGCTTGGGCCAGCATTTCAAAATGCGCCTTTCCGTTCACGATGTGACGGACCAAAATCTGAAGCCGTGGAGATACAGTCTGGAATCCGCCGGGCGCTACCTGCGCGTGCGGATCGGCGATCCGGATATTGATGTGACAGGCAAGCAGACGTACCGGATCGTTTATGAAGTTGAGCGCGGCGGGGTGCGTTTTTTTCCGGATCACGAAGAATTTTATTGGAATCTGACGGGAAACGAATGGGCCGTTCCGTTGAAACGGGTTCAAGCGCGCATTCAACTTCCCGCGGCGATTGTTTCGGGTGTGAATGCGGTGGCTTATGTAGGATCCTACGGTTCCGGGGAAGAGCTTCAGGAAGTCCAGGTTCTGGGCAATGAAATTCGCCTGCAGCCCTTAAAGATCTTTGGGCCGTACGAAGGATTGACGGCAGCCGTTTCCTGGCCCGGAGGGTTCGTCCATCCTCCTTCGCGTTTTAAAAAAATAAAATGGTGGCTTGAGGACAACTGGCTTTACGGCGTCCCGTTCGTGGTTTTTCTTTTGATGTTCGGGATCTGGAACGCCAAGGGCCGAGATTTTCAAACCGGAGATTCGCTCGTGGTTCAGTATGAGCCTCCGGACGGGCTTAGGCCTGCGGAAATGGGGACCTTGCTGGATCAGCGCGCGGATATCCGGGACATTACTTCGACTGTGATTGATCTGGCCGTCCGGGGTTATCTTAAGATCGAGAGCCTGCGTTCCGCGTCTTTCCTGGGCTTGGCCGGCCAGGCGGATTATCAATTGACCAATCTTAAAAACTGGCGGGGAGATAAAAATCTTCGCGCCTACGAGCGGGATATTTTGGAGGGAATTTTCGGAAAACCGCTTGCGGAAACGAAATTGTCGGATCTGGAACAAGTTTTTTATGAAAGACTTTCCTCGATCCGGGAAGATATTTATGAAAGTCTTATCAACGCCGGTTTCCTGGACAGCAATCCGGATTCTGTGCGCAAAAGTTATTTCTTCGGCGGAATCCTTCTTGGAGGCGCGATCTTTTTTGGCGCGCTTCTTTTTTTACCTCTTTATCACATTTCTTTTGCCGTTCCCGCGATTTCATCAATATTGTCCGCTTTAGTAGTTATTTTGTTCGGCCGCGTGATGCCCCGCCGGACTTTGAAAGGGGCGCGCCTCACTTACAAAATTCTCGGATTTTTGGAATTTCTAAAACGCACGGATCAGGACCGGATCCGCCGGATCAATGATCCCGGTTTGTTTGAACGCGGCCTCCCTTATGCCTTGGCCTTTGGCGTGGCCGAACCGTGGGCCCGGGCGTTTGAGGGACTGTATACCCAAGCGCCCGCGTGGTATGCCGGAATCGGGGATTTTTCCGCGTGGCAGTTCGGCCGGGATTTGAACTACGCGGCTTCTTCAATGGGACGCTCTTTTACCTCACAGCCCCGCTCAAGCGGCGGTTCAGCCTCTTCTTGGGGCGGCAGCGGCTTTGGAGGAGGCGGATTTTCAGGAGGCGGCGGAGGCGGGGGCGGCGGAGGATCCTGGTAGGGTTGAAATAAGAGGGGAAAAAGCGTTAAACCTTTTGGGCGATCCCGCTATCGGGATCTCAGCCGAGCAAAGCCTGAGCGAGCTTGAGATCGGCCTGAAAACCGAGAACCTTACTCTGCAATCGAATCCACAGCCTTATTTTTAAATTTAATCTTGTCGCTTACTTTTCGCACCCCTGCCTTCGAGAGAATTTGACACAAAAAAAAACGCGTGCTAACCTGCTGAATCTTTTACGAGGAGTTCCTCTTTATGGAATTCGAGATATTAAAAATTGCGGAATTGGCCCGGCTGAATCTGAAGCCCGAGGAGCAGGAGAAATTAACGAAGGACCTCGAGGCTATTCTCGGCTACGTGAAAAAGCTGGATTCTTTAGATACAAGCAAGGTTGAGCCCACAAGCCACGTCCTTGATCTCGAAAATGTGTTCCGCTCCGATCAAGCAAAGCCTTCCCACGTGCGTGACAAAGCGCTCGAACACGCCCCGCTGCGCGAAGGAAAGTTTTTCAAAGTCCCCAAAGTGGTGGAGCGGGAATAATT
>JAHFHG010000035.1:0-16058 GCA_023247035.1 Candidatus Omnitrophota bacterium | reverse complement strand
GAAGGCGCCAGACCCATTTTGGATTCGCTTATTTCCCGCATCCGGGAGCTCAATCCCAAAATGAACGCGTTTCTGCGGTTCAACCCTGAATATGATCTGTCTTCTCAGCCCGGCGTTTCTCCGCTCTTCGGAGTTCCCGTTTCGGTCAAGGACAATATTTGCATTCAAGGAAAAGAAACCACGTGCGCGTCGAAAATTTTAAAGGGCCACGTCCCTCCTTACGACGCCACGGTTATTGAACGTTTAAAGTCCAAAGGCGCGACGATTTTCGGGCAGTGTAATATGGACGAGTTCGCGTTCGGATCGTCCTCCGAGACTTCGGCTTTTGGGCCGGTCCGCAATCCGTGGGATCTCGACCGCGTTCCGGGCGGCTCAAGCGGAGGCTCGGCCGCTGCCGTTAGCGCGGATATGACGCTTGCCGCGCTCGGCAGTGATACGGGCGGATCCATCCGCCAGCCGGCCGCGTTTTGCGGAGTCGTGGGATTGAAACCGACTTACGGCCGCGTGTCGCGATTCGGTCTGATCGCCTTTGGATCGAGCTTCGATCAGATCGGGCCTATTACGAAGACGGTGGAGGACGCCGCAATTTTGATGAATATCCTCGCGGGTCACGACTCCAAAGATTCGACATCTGCTCCGATGCCGGTTCCCGATTACACAAAGGCGCTTCGGCGGGACGTCCGCGGGCTGAGGATCGGGCTTCCGGAGGAATATTTCATTGAAGGCATCGATCCGGAAGTGGAAAAAAATGTGCGCGCCGCGGCGGAAATTTTAAAACGGCTTGGCGCGGAAGTGAAATCCGTGAAGCTTCCGCACACGGCCTATTCGGTCGCGGTTTATTATATTGTGGCCGTGGCGGAGGCGAGCTCCAATCTCGGCCGCTTTGACGGCGTTGAATATGGTTTGAGAATTCCGGAAAAGCCGCTGCGCGAAATGTATTTTGAGACGCGCGACCAGGGATTCGGCCGGGAGGCCAAGCGCCGGATCTTGCTCGGCACGTTCGTATTGTCCTCCGGCTATTACGAGGCTTACTATTTAAAGGGGCAGAAGGTCAGGACGCTGATTCGGGATGATTTCAATAAGGCATTCAAAGAAGTGGACGTGATCCTGACTCCGACCGCTCCGACCGCGGCGTTCAAGATCGGTGAAAAATTGAACGATCCGCTCGCGATGTATTTGTCGGACATTTTTACGATTCCGGTCAATCTCGCCGGAATCCCGGCCATTTCGATTCCCTGCGGTTTCACCTCGTCCGGCCTGCCCGTCGGCCTCCAGCTTATGGCCAAGCCTTTTGATGAAGAAACTTTATTCCGCACGGCCTACGCCTTCGAGCAGGAAACGGAGTTTTATAAAAAAAACCCGAAGCTGGATGGGGAAAAATAATGGACAAAAAACTTATTACTAAACTTCACAAGACATTTGAAGAGGCGGCCTATCAGGAAAAGAATGTTGAATATTGGCTGGCCAGGGATTTGCAGGTGCTTTTAGATTATACCGAGTGGAGAAATTTTGCTCAGGTCATTGAAAAGGCAAAGATTGCTTGCCAAAAGTCAGGCCAAAATGTCTCCGACCATTTTGTTGACGTCAACAAAATGGTCAAGCTTGGATCGGACAGCGAGCGCGAAATAGATGACATCATGTTAACCCGATATGCCTGTTATCTCATTGCCCAAAACGGCGATCCCCGCAAAGAGCAGATTGCCTTTGCTCAGAGCTATTTTGCCATTCAAACAAGAAAACAGGAGATTTTGGAAGAGAGGATAAGGCTTACCGAACGGTTACAGGCAAGACAAAAACTGATTGCGACTGAAACTGAGCTTTCTGGGATTGTTTACGAACGGGGAGTGGACGGACAAGGATTTGGAAGAATAAGAAGCAAGGGTGATCAGGCTCTGTTCGGAGGATATACAACGCTACAAATGAAGAAAAAATTAGGTATTCCTGAGAACAGGCCTTTGGCGGATTTTCTGCCGGCAATCACGATTAAGGCAAAAGATTTAGCCGCGGAAATCACCAATTTTAATGTGCGGAAAAACAATTTTCGAGGAGAGCCGCCGATGACTCAAAAACAATCAAGATGTGAGGAGCTTACTTGGGAAAAGCGGGATCAAGCCGGAAAGTTTGCCTCCCGAAGAGGACATCAAAAAATTGGAACGGCGGGTGAAGGCAGACGATAAAAAATTGTTAAAGGGCGGCAAGAAGATTCAAAGTCCTTCCAATTCAGACAAGCGGGATTTGAGAGAAAACCAATGACTTACGAACCTGTTATCGGCCTTGAAGTTCATGTTCAGCTCGGCACGAAATCCAAACTTTTCTGCGCGTGTTCGACCGAATTTGGCTTGGAGCCCAATCTCAACACCTGCCCGGTCTGCCTGGGCTGGCCGGGCTCGCTGCCGGTCCTCAATGAACGCGCCCTCCAGCTTGCGATCAAGGTCGGGACTGCGCTCCATTGCGAGATTTCCGAGCGGCTTAAATTCGACCGCAAGAATTATTTTTATCCGGATCTCCCCAAGGCTTATCAGATTTCTCAGTACGACCAGCCGGTGAATAAGGGCGGATTTTTGGAGATCGAATTCAAGAATCAAAAGGGAGAAGTGGTTTATAAGAAAATCGGCATTACGCGCGCCCATTTGGAAGAGGATGCGGGAAAACTTTTGCATGAGGGGATCAAGGACGGCAGCCTCGTGGATTACAACCGCGCCGGCGTTCCGCTGCTTGAAATTGTCTCCGAGCCTGATCTGCGCTCGCCGGACGAGGCCTACGCTTACCTGATCGCGCTCAAGGCCATTCTTCAATATCTTGAGGCAGGCGACTGCAATATGGAAAAAGGGGAACTCCGCTGCGACGCCAATGTGTCCGTGCGCAAATCCGGGGAAACAAAGTTCGGCACGAAAGCGGAGATTAAAAATTTGAACTCCTTCCGCGCGGTCCAAAAGGCGATCCAATACGAAATCGAGCGCCAGATTGATCTCCTGGAAAATCACGGCCGGGTCGTTCAAGAAACCCGCCTCTGGAATGAGAATAAAGGCCAGACTTTTTTAATGCGCTCTAAAGAGGAGGCGCACGATTACCGCTACTTTCCGGAGCCGGACCTGGTTCCCTTTACGATTTCGCGCCAAACGGTCGAGGCCGTCCGCAAGACCCTGCCCGAACTTCCCGGGGAGCGGGCAAAGCGTTTCATTAAAAATTATGGGCTTTCGGATTATGACGCCTTTGTCCTTGTCCAGGAAAAGAAGCTTGCGGATTATTACGAGCGGTGCCTGGCTCAAAAGATCAGTCCGAAGCTGGCGAGCAACTGGATACAGTCCGAACTTTTGGCGCTGTTGAACTCAAAAAAAATTTCCATTGATGAATCTCCTGTCAAACCTGCGGACCTGGCCGGCCTTGTGGCGCTTATCGAAAATAATACGATCAGCGGAAAAATCGCCAAGGACGTTCTTCCGGCAATGTTCGAGACCGGGAAATCCGCCAAGGCCCTTGTTCAGGAAAAAGGATTGATCCAGGTCACGGACACGAAGCTGATTGAGGAAGCGGCCGGGAAAGTGATTCAGGCCAATCCCAAATCCGCCGCCGATTTCCGGGCCGGGAAAATGCAGGCCCTTGGATTTCTCGTCGGGCAAGTGATGAAAGAGACGCAGGGAAAAGCGAATCCAAAGCTGGTGAATGAGATTTTGAGGAAGAAACTACAAACGTAGGGGCAGGCCTTGTGCCTGCCCTGACTCAAAGATTAGGTCGGCCACGAGGGCCGCCTCTACGCAGAACAAATAATTTTATGCTCACTCTCGGTATTGAAACTTCCTGCGACGAAACGTCCTGCGCGGTCCTGAAAGGGAAGGACAGGATTCTTTCCAATGTCGTTTCCTCGAGCCTCTTCCGCCACAAGCCCTTTGGCGGGGTCGTGCCCGAGATTGCTTCACGCCATTGCCTGGAGCAGATTGACGTTGTATTTAAAGAATCCCTAAAACAAGCGCGCGTGAAAGCGGACAGTCTTCATTTGATTGCCGTCACCGAAGGCCCGGGGCTTATCGGATCTCTGCTTGTCGGAGTTTCATTTGCCAAGGCGCTCAGTTTCCGGCTTCGGAGACCTCTCGTCGGCGTCAACCATTTGGAGGCGCACCTTTCCGCCAATTTCATCGGTCAAAAAGAACCGCGCCAATATGTCGGACTGCTCGTGTCCGGCGGGCACACCAGCCTTTCTTACCACGAAAAAGGAAAGACCAAACTTTTAGGCGCGACAGTCGACGACGCTGTAGGAGAAGCTTATGACAAGGTCGCAAAAATTCTAGGGCTCGGGTATCCGGGCGGGCCGGTTCTCGACCGGCTGGCTCAAAAGGGAAATCCGAAGGCTTTTAAGTTTACGAAGCCCAAGCAGAAAAACCGTTTTGATTTCAGCTTCAGCGGGATCAAGACCGCGGTCCTTTATGAAGTTCAAAAAATTTTTTTTGGCATGAGTAAAAAAGAAACACAGAAAGCAAGGGTTCATCCCCGTCGGATTGTCATTCCTGCGGAAGCAGGAATCCAGAAAATAAACTTCGCTGGATTCCCGATTAAATCATTCGGGAATGACACCCCAATCGCTCGAAGGGGTCGAACTCGAAGATCCGAGGTCAAGGACTCCGATGATTTTGTCCGAAATATTGCCGCAAGTTTTCAGGATTCGGTAGTGAGCTGGCTTGTCGAGAAGACCCTTGAAGCGGCTGCTGTAAAAAAAACGGGGGACATTGTTGTGGGAGGAGGAGTGAGCGCCAACTCCCGGCTTCGGAAAGTCCTTAGTGGAGAAGGAAAAAAGAGAGGGATCAAGGTTTGGTTCCCTCCTTTTTCGCTTACCGTGGATAATGCGGCAATGATCGCGCGCCGGGGCGTGGAACTTTTTCGAGAAGGCAAACGGGAATCGCTTACGCTTACCGGAAAAGCCAATCTGCCGATGGGATAAATCATGAATATCGAATTTCGAGTTTCATCCGATCTCAAGGAGGGAAAATGTTGCACTTCAGTCATCAAGACATAGAATTTGGAATCCGTTTGATTATTGCGACCTTTCTCGGAGGACTGATCGGTTTTGAAAGGGAAGTTCACGGCAAGGAAGCCGGCGTCCGGACTTATGCCCTCGTTTGTCTGGGCTCTGCGTTGGTCATGACGATCTCGCTTCAAATTTATGAAAGCTACAAAGCGGTGGCCAGCGTGGATCCCAGCCGTATCGCGGCCCAGGTGGTCAGCGGCATTGGATTTTTAGGGGCAGGCGCGATTATCCGATTTCCCCAAGGGATCAGGGGATTGACCACGGCTGCCGGCATTTGGGCTGTCTCGGGCGTCGGCCTGGCCTGCGGCCTTGGCCGGTATCACCTGGCGGGCCTGGCGACGATTCTTATTTTGATTATCCTTATTGTTTTTTCGAAGCTGGATAGATTTTTCGGCGGCAAGGATCATTGAGCCTTACCCGATCATGAAAGTTTTTTGCTGTTCTTACCCGTCGGACAGAGAACCCCTCCAACCTCATTAAAATGTACACACGCAAGGCGATTCAAAAAATTCTCAGGGATCTCCACAAGCGCCGCATCTCTACAACGAAGGCCTTTGCACGGCTTAAAGATTTGCCTTATGAAAGTTTTTCCTTTGCCCGCATTGATCATCACCGGTATTTCCGCAAAGGTTTTCCCGAGGCTATTTACGCTCCGGGCAAAACGATAGATCAGCTTCTGAGGATCATTGCCGCCGTTCAAAAATCGGGCCAGCGTTTGATCCTTACGCGCCTGGATCAAGAGGCGTGGAAAAAAATACGGCCGAAGGCGCCTCAGCTTCAATACCACGAGGAAGCCCGGATTGCTTATCTTGGAAGATCCAAACCCAGGGCGGGCGGGCCGCCGGTCGCGATTTTAACGGCGGGCACGAGCGACTTTCCTGTTGCGGAAGAGGCGAGGCTGACGCTTGAACTGATGGGAAAACGGGCCCAATGTTTTTACGACTGCGGCGTGGCGGGTTTCCACCGTCTGCTGGATCAGCTCCCCCAACTCCGGAAATGCCGCGCGATTATTTGTATCGCAGGAATGGACGGCGCGCTGCCGAGCGTAACGGCCGGGCTTCTCGACCGCCCGGTGATCGCGGTCCCGACAAGCGTGGGCTACGGCGCGAATTTCAAAGGAATCGCCCCGCTTCTTACGATGCTCAACACCTGCGCCCAGGGAGTGGCTGTGGTCAATATCGACAACGGATTCGGCGCCGCCTGTTTTGCGGCAACGATATAAAATGCAAAAATCCAAATTCAAAAATCCAAATGAAGCAACTCAAGAACTCACAAACGATTTGTATTCTTGGAATTTTTCCGTTTTGAATTCCGGCCCGTCCTTTTGGATTTTGAAATTTAAATTTTGATCTTTATGCCTCGCATCGCCATTTTTGATTGCCCGTTAGGGATTGCCGGAGATATGACCGTCGGGGCTTTGCTGGATGCCGGAATGCCTTTTGAGCTTCTCAAGCAGGAGCTCAAAAATCTCCATCTTACCGGATACGCCTTAGCTTTGAAAAAGGTCCGAAGCGGGGCCTTTCGCGCGGCTAAGTTTGAAGTGAAAATCAAAACTCACCGCCATCATCACCACATCTCTTTGCGCGAAATAGAAAAACAGATTCAAAAATCGAAATTGCAGCCGGCGATCAAGCAAAAGGCAATCGCCATTTTTAGAAATCTCGGCCGGGCCGAGGCGCGCGTTCACGGAATTCCCATTCAAAAAGTCCGCTTTCACGAGGTCGGGGCCGTGGATTCCTTCATTGATATTGTGGGAACCGCGATTTGCTTTCATTATCTGAAGATCGAAAAGGCTTACGTGCGGAGCATTGTCGTCGGCCGCGGCCTCCAGCAAGGCGATCACGGGGAAATGCCTGTTCCGGTCCCCGGCGCTTATGAGCTTCTCAAAGGTTTTTGGATTATTCAATCCGATTACGAACAGGAAATGGTGACTCCCACAGGAGCGGCAATCCTCAAAACGCTCTGCGGCCAGGCCAAGATTCCAAAAATGAAGCTGGAGACAATAGGATATGGGGCGGGGGACAGGACTTTTGACGGCGAGCACGGCGAGCACAGCGAGCGTAGCGAGCGCGGGCTTTTGCGCGTCAGTTTGGGGATTGTAGCTTAGAAAAAAATAGATTGGAAATCCAGCCGCTCTTTCTATTCCTAACGCACAAACGCCATCAGGATAATTCCCGCCAGAAAAAAGAGAATGACGAATCGCGGCGAGTGTTCTTCCGATTCATTGATCACGGCGTGAATGGCCAGATAGACAAACCCTCCTCCGATATGAACTAAGAGTAAACTCAGCAGGCGGTTTCCTAATAATCCTTGTGTCAAGACGGCTCCGGCGATCCAGCCGATAAGCGTAGCGGATTCAAAGAGAAGCGTTGTCAGCAGGGCCTTTTTTTTTTGATATCCCGCCTTCAGCAGAAGCGCGCAGAGCGCAAGACCTTCGGGAAATTTGTGAATCGTCACGGTCGCAAAAATCGAATGATTCTCATGATGCGTCGTTTCTCCTCCGATAGCAATGGCCATTCCATCCATCAAATTATGAATGGTGAGTGCGATCGCGAGGAGCCAGAAAATACTTCGAGACTGCCCGGCGGATTGATGTTCAAAGTGAGACGCTGCGCAGGCCGGACAGACGTGGAAAACATACCGGCTGATCAGATAAAATAAAAGATAACCTGAAGCCAGGGCCGTCAGAATAGAGGGAATAGAAAGAATCGCCCACTGCTCAGGGACGATATGGAAAAAAGTTGTGGCAAGGAGGGCTCCTGCGGCAAAACTGATCAGAGCGCAGAGATTCCGATGGGAAACTCCGGCTAAAGCCGCAATCAGCGCTCCCGCCGCCGCGCTCGCAAGGGCAACGAAGTTTTGTAAAAGTGTCGGCATCGATTGAAAAGTATAAGCGCGAGGTTGACACCCGACAAGCAAAAAAGATACAATTCTCCGCTTATGACTACATTAAAAATTGCGCTGCCCAAAGGGAGCCTGGAAGAAGCCACCTGCCGGCTTTTCGAAAAGGCCGGGTTTTCGATTAGCGTCAGCTCCCGTTCCTACTTTCCAAGCGTGGACGATCCCGAGCTTGAAGTCATCCTTTTCCGCCCGCAGGAAATGTCCCGTTATATCGAAGACGGGATCGTCGATTGCGGAGTGACCGGCCACGATTGGATCCTTGAAAATGAATCCAAGGTCGTGGAGCTTTGCGAGCTTCAATACTCCAAGCGCACGCGGAATCCGGTGCGCTGGGTGCTGGCGGTTCATCAGGATTCCTCTTTTAAAAATGTCAAAGACCTTGAAGGCAAGAAGATCGTCACGGAATTGGTCAACGTGACTAAAAATTATCTTAAGAAAAATAAGGTGCGCGCTGAGGTTGAATTTTCCTGGGGAGCGACGGAAGTGAAGCCGCCCCGCCTTGCCGACGCCATTGTCGAGGCCACGGAAACCGGCTCCAGCCTGCGCGCGAATCATTTGCGCATTATCGATACGCTGCTGACCTCGGTCCCCAAATTCATTGCCAACGAAAAGAGCTTCCGCGACCCTTGGAAAAAAAGAAAAATGGAAAACGTGTCTATTTTGCTTCAGGGCGCGATCCGGGCGCAGGAAAAAGTAGGCCTGAAAATGAACGTTTCAAAAAAGGACCTCGCGAAGGTTTTGAAAATATTGCCGGCGCTCAAAAAGCCGACGCTTTCGAGCTTGTCGCAGGAAGGCTGGTACGACGTGGACACGGTCATTGACGAGGCCGTCGTGCGCGAGATCATTCCCGCTTTAAAGGCCGCCGGCGCGTCTGGAATTATTGAGTACCCGCTGAATAAAGTAATCCCTTAAAAATGAATCTTAAATCTAAGATTGATAAACTCAGGCAGGCGAATTTCAATTTTTAGATTTAAGATTTTAAATCCAACCGGAGGTTGGCAATGCCTTGGGCGCGCAAACAACGCAAAAAAAAGATGAATAAACACAAGCGCAAAAAGAAGCTGCGCAAGAACCGCCACAAGAAGAAGCCTTGGTCGTAAGACAAGGCAAAAGTAAAAACGAAAAAGGAAGAATCACAATTTAAAATTCAGATATTATTTTTGAATTTTGATTTGTGGTTTTTCCTTTTTACTTTTATGAATTCGCTCACGCTCCGCAGTCCGGCCAAGCTTAATCTTTTTCTCAAAATCATCCGGCGGCGCCCGGACGGTTATCACGATTTAGTCACCCTTTTTCACCGGATCTCGCTTTGCGATAAAATTTCTTTATCCAAAAAACCCGCGGGATTTTCTTTGACCGCTGATTCTTCCTTCCGCTTGCCGCTCGGCGAGACTAATTTAATCACGAAGGCCTACCGGGCGCTCCGGCAGCGTTTTAAGCGGCTCGGAGGCGTGGCCGTCCACCTCGAGAAAAATATTCCGGTTGGGGGAGGGCTGGGGGGAGGATCCAGCAATGCGGCTTCCTTTCTCTTCGGAATGAAAAAAATGTGGGATCTGAAAATTTCACGCCAGGGTTTAGTCCGTCTGGGGGCCGAACTCGGCGCCGACGTCCCGTTTTTTTTATATGACACAACTCAGGCGCTGGCGGAAGGAATCGGCGAGAGCATCAAACCCATTCCTGCCAACACCCGCCGGCATTTTTTGCTGCTGATTTCGAGGCGGGGTCTCAGCACGAAACAGGTCTATCAAAATCTTGCTCCTCCGGCGCCTCCCCCTTCCTTGACAAGGCAAAGACGCATTGCTAGACTGCTCGCCGAGGTTTTGGACGAAAAAAAATTGGATCAGGCCGCCGCCTTGATGGAGAATGATCTTGAAGAATCGGCTTTTCGATTAAGGCCCTCGCTTCTCAAGTGTATCTCAAAATTGAATGAATTTGGCATCAGGACAGCCCGAATGAGCGGCAGCGGTCCTACCGTGTTTGCGATTCTCCCTTATCCTGAAGAAGCCCAAACAATTGCGCAAAAGCTGCGGCGGCTTTTGCCCGCGCAAAAGATTGTCGTTTGCCATTCGTATTGATTAAGATCGATGACTTCTTCTTTCGCAGATTTAAATTGCCCCGTTGTGTAACGGTAGCACACCGCCCTTTTCCGCCTGAGGCGGATTCGTCCGCGAGGCGAATCCGCTGATGGACGGATTCGCCTCTGGCGAAGGAGGCGGGAGGGTATGAGTTGTTTTGGATTTACGTATTAAAAAGTCACAGAGACGGCCGTTCCTACGTGGGGAGCGGTGCGGATGTTGAAGAACGGTTACGCCGCCACAATCGCGGAGATTACCGCTATACGAAAGGACATCGTCCTTGGAGTGTGGTGTATCGTGAATCCTATGCCTCGAGGCCGGAGGCTGTTAAACGTGAGCGTTTTTTAAAAAGCGGCGTGGGTCGTAAGCAATTAAAAGAACTTCTTCTTTCGCAGATTTAAATTGCCCCGTTGTGTAACGGTAGCACACCGCCCTTTGGAGGCGTGAGTCTAGGTTCGAATCCTAGCGGGGCAGATTATGACTGCAAAAATTTTTCCCGCCTATTCTTTCCCGTTAGGAAATGTTAGCGAATGGCAGGGTTATCTATACCTCTAATAGCTCCCTCCCGCTAAAGGGAGTACGATTGATTTGTTTTGATCCTCACAGTTTTTAAGAGATATTTTTAATGATAGTGATATATTCTTTAAAAATCTGGGAAGAAGGAGATGAAAAGCGGCTGTCCGCACCGTTTGCTTACTTGTGCTTTTTCTCGTTTCTCTCTCCATTTTAGGATCCAAACTGGAAGCAGAAAGCTCTTCCTCTCCTCAAACGATCGGGGAAAGATTGGCGGAGCGGTTCCCCGGTATGACTTTGATCCCAAAAACGGGAAATGGGGCGCCTTCGAACTGGCCGGACGTTTGAGTTCGCTTTCAATCGACAATGACCATTCCCGGTTCCAAGTTTATTTCTGAGAAAAAAGGAGAGTGCAAATGTTTAAAAAACTCATCATAGTTTCACTGGTTTCGATTTTAACTCAAGGTCTCGTTTATCCTTTATGGGCGGCGGAAAAAAACGTGATTCTTCTGAATGTCTCGTACGATCCCACGCGCGAGCTTTATGAAGAGGTGAACGCGGCCTTTGCGAAACACTGGAAGGAAAAGACCGGTCAAACCGTCACGATCAACCAATCGCACGGCGGCTCCGGAAAACAAGCCCGCGCCGTGATTGACGGTTTGGACGCGGATGTCGTGACGCTCGCTCTTTCCTACGACATTGACGCCCTTTATTCCAAGGCCGGATTGATCCCGAAGGGCTGGCAATCGCGTTTGCCGCACAACAGCGCTCCCTACACCTCGACGATTGTTTTTCTCGTCAAAAAGGGAAATCCCAAGGGCATCAAGGATTGGGACGATCTGATCAAGCCCGGAATCTCGGTGATCACGCCCAATCCGAAGACCTCCGGCGGGGCCCGGTGGAATTATTTGGCCGCGTGGGGCTACGCGCTTAAAAAATCCAACGGGGATGAAATCAAGGCGCGGGAATTTGTGTCCCGTCTTTATCAAAATGTCGCGGTGCTGGACACGGGCGCCCGCAGCTCCACGACGACCTTTGTAGAGCGGGGGATCGGGGATGTTTTATTGGCGTGGGAAAATGAGGCCTTCCTGGCCGTAAGCGAGCTCGGCAAGGATTCCTTTGAGATGGTCGCGCCGTCGGTGAGTATTTTGGCGGAGCCTCCGGTCGCCGTCGTGGATAAGATCGCTCAGAAGCACGGCACCCAAGCCGTCGCGAAGGCCTATCTGGAATACCTTTATACCGCCGCTGGCCAGGAGCTGATTGCCGGGCATTTTTATCGTCCCCGATCGGAGGCCGTGCTTGCAAAGTATAAGGACAGATTTCCAGAAATCGAATTATTTACGATTGAGAATTTCGGCGGCTGGCAGAGGGCGCAGGAAAAACATTTCAACGACGGCGGGATTTTCGATCAGATTTATCAGTAAACATCAAGGCCGGTACAGCGGCAGGTACGCGCGGCAGAAAGATCCGGGGCGGTTTGCAGGGATTTCGTGACGGGCGGCTTTTTCAAGGCTCGCGGCTTCCTCGGAACGATCACGAGGGCTGGCCCTGAATTTTGCTTCGGCCAGCCCTCGTGATCGTTCTTTAAATTAATTCAGCTTCAGAGGAGTTGCGGCAGCCGGACTCGGGCTCTTCTTATGCTTTTTGACTTTACTTGCAGCCCAGGAAAGGTTTGAAACCGCCAAAACCATCAAGAGCGCCATCGCAATTCCTTTTGTGATATTTTTCATTTTTAATTCTCCTTTTTTTTGGGTTATAAAACCCTCTCTCTAGGGAGAGAGGAACTTTTCTGAAGAGTCATCGCGATCGTTTTTAATAAAAGTTCTGTGCCCTGCGATTTATCAAAGTAGTCATCCGCATGAGCGATCCTCTTTTTTTGTTCCACGACAGGGTAGACGCTTGCCACAATCACTTTGATTTTTGGATTTATGCTGTGGATAATTTTTCTCATAAAAAAACCGTCGACATCCGGCATCTTGATATCCAGAAGCACAAGATCAACCGGCTTCCGTCGAAGGATTTGAATGCTCGCTTCCGCATTGAGAGCCTGGTAAACTTCAAAGCCTTCGTCTTTCAAAAAACCGCTGTACATCTTTTGAATATTCCTGTCGTCGTCCACTAAAAGAATCTTCACGGGATTCTCTTTTTTTTAATCTCCGCTTTTTGATCACAAGAAGATAACACGTTCTTCATGAGAAGAAGATTAGACAGAGATTAAAATTTTCTAATCTTGCGGAGAGAAAAAAAGATTAAACCGCGGGAAGAGTCACCGTAAAGGCCGTTCCCTTTTCCGGCAAGTTTTTAACCTGGATGTCCCCGCCGTGCGCTTTGGCAATCGAAAGAGCAATGCTCAGCCCCAATCCGTTTCCCGAAGGCGCTCCGGGCTTGTCTTGATGGAAAAACGGGTCAAAAATTTTAGGCACATCCACCGGGGTAATGCCGGGGCCGTTGTCAGCGATCGACAGGGAAACCTGTTGGGATGAAATCAACTCGGATAACAATCGGACGCGGCCTCCCGTGGGAGTGAATTTGATGGCATTATCGATGAGGTTAAAAAAAAGTCTGCGAAGATGGAGCGGGTCCGCGGAAAGTTGAACGGGCTCCTTGAGGGGCTGAACGTCGACTTGGATTTCCTTGCCTTCGGCCAGGATTTTCGACTGTTTGCAAATTTCTTCAAAAAATTCGGAAAAATCTATCGTTTTAAATTCAAGGCAGCGAGGATCATAATCGAGTCTCGCAAGCAAAAGCATATCCTCAATCACCCGGATCATGCGGCGGGTCTCTCGAAGATTGGCTTCCAGCGCCTCCTGGTATTCGGCCGGCCGCCTTTCTTTACGCAGCGCAATTTCAGACTCCCCCCGGATGACCGCCAGCGGAGTTTTAAGCTCATGGGCGACGTGGGAACTAAATTCGGAAATATGCTTAAAGGCTTGTTCCAGCCTCTCGATCATATTGTTAAAAGCATGAACAAGCGATTGCATTTCAAGATCGACGTCTTGAATCCGGACCCGCGCGGAGAGGTCTTCATGAGTGATTTTTTCCGCTGTTTTTGCAACGGCCATGACCGGTTTGAGAATTCCCGCCGCCAGCCATTGGCCTACCGAACTCGCGAGGATCAAGACGATCGGCGTTAAGACGAGGATAATGGAAAAAAGCTTCCGGTTTGTTTTTTGAATATAGCTTAGGGGCGTGGCAATTTGAATAAAATAATGGTCCCCGCTACGAAGCGGCACTTGTTTTATGATCGCGCGCAGGGATTTGCCCTCACCATTGAGATCCTTCAGGGATTCCTTTGTTCCGGGCGGAAAATTTTTCGCCTGGGCGGTGAGCAAAGAAAGGAGCCCGGGCGCAATGTTATTCGAAATCGTAATGGGTTCCTTCCGGCGATCCATCAAAATCACATAATCTCTTCGCAGTTCGTATTGATCCAGCACATTCAGGATTTTCATTTGAAGAGTATCCTGCAGCGAGGCGGCATAACTAAGATTTTGGTGGAGAATGATTTGGTTCCCGGCGGCTTCCAATCTGGAATGGATCTGGGAATAGGACGTATTTTTAATAAAGGCATTCAGAAGATCTTTGATTTCCTGGGTCTTGGTGCGGAGCCGTGAATCTAAATCCCGATAAAGGATTTGATGGAGAGAAAAACCAAGGAGGGAGCTGTAAAGAATTAAAATCCCTCCTAAAATAAGGACATAAACAACGCCCATTTTGAACCGGATGGAATTAAACAGCCGCACTTTTGCCTTTGAGCATATAGCCCGTTCCGCGAAGGGTGTGAATCAGAGGTTTCTTGCGCCCCTCGTCGATTTTCCTGCGGAGGTAATTGATATAAACGTCAATGACATTGGTGAAACTGTCAAGGTCTTCATTCCAAACGTGCTCGGAAATCATCGTACGGGTGACGACTTGATTGGCATGCAGCATCAGATATTGCAGAAGCGAATACTCCTTGCTTGTGAGGGTGATTTCTTTTCCGGCTCTTTTGACTTGATGGGCGGCGGGATCAAGGATTAAATCCTCGATTTGAAGTGTCGAGCTTTGAGCCTTCGTGTTCCTCCGGATTAAAGCCCGGACGCGGGCAAGAAGCTCTTCAAACTCGAAGGGTTTTCCTAAATAATCATCCGCCCCGGCGTTGAGCCCCAGGACTTTATCTTTTACAGAATTTTTGGCCGTCAGCATAAGAATGGGGGCGGCTATTTTTTTTGCCCGGAACTCGCGGCACAGGGTCAAGCCGTCTTTTGAAGGAAGCATGACGTCTAGAATGATGACGTCGTAGGGATTTATTTCAGAGAGGTAAAGCGCTCCTTGGCCGTCCAGGACAAGGTCAACCCCAAAGCCTTCTTCCTTCAGTCCCCGTTCGATAAAGCTCGCTACACGTCTTTCATCTTCAACAAGAAGAATGCGCATAAAGGCATAGGATAATGCAGGTTATCTAAATTTTTTATTTCGAGCCCGTTGACTGTTTAGGGCGGCGCGAGTGGCTCGACGAGATTGAAAGGGTCTGTTGATAATTTCAATCATCGCTCACTCCAGCACCGAGCTTTTCCGTAAAATTAATAGTGTCGAACCCAGGGGCAGCTTCGCGCGGTATTATACAGCAATACCTTGGGGCCGGAAGGCATTGGCCTCTTTCAAATCCACTGGAATTTATTTTTTCATCCTCCGAAAATATTTCGCTTAAGGCTTGTAGGCAAGCCCGGCCACCCAACCCAAAACGGCCATTTCGGCGAGGCCGAACAAAAACCAATAAACCGCAAGCATCCCCGGGATGGGGAGTATCACATACCAGGCCAGGGCATTCATCGGAGAAAAAAGAAACGCGATCCACAAGCCGTAACGCAATCCCTGTCCCGCGCCGGGCTTGCCTTTTTCATATCCGCGGGCAAAGAGCGCGGCGAAAAAAACCGAAAACAAAAATTGCCCCGCGGTCATAAAGGGCATCAAACTTTTCATTTCCGGTTCCGGCCGCCACACGGAGGCCGTTTGCTTGTAAATCCCCGCCAGCAAGCCGCCGTGAATTAAAAACTCAAGCGCGAAGAACGTTACAAACACCGCCGCTGTCGTTATCGTTAAAGATTTTTTATTCATCTCTCCCCCTCTTTTTTTGGGCCGCTCCGGTTACTGAAACCCGATACGCAGGACAATCTCGTCCGGGCGCGTTTGCAAAAATCTTTTCACCGGGCCCTTTGATTTTATCAGGGCTTCTTCTTGCGCACAACCTTGAGCACGGACAATAAATATGTTGCCCGGAACACCGTGATGCCTACAATGAAACGGAATGATTTAGACTGGGCGATATCTGCAGGTGACGCAATAGATGTTTCCGGAATATCACTAAACCAAAGCTTCTTTTTTTAATGGGCTATACCCTGTCAAGTTTAAAATTGTCATTCCCGAATGGTTTCATCGGGAATCCAAAGCTTGTGGATTCCCGCTTAACATCGTGCGGGAATGACAAAAATAAAATTGACACCGTACTAGCTATTCTCATCAATCCAATACAGCAGATTGTCTTCAACGCGGTAAATAAGAGGCGCAATCATAAT
>JAHFHG010000058.1 GCA_023247035.1 Candidatus Omnitrophota bacterium | reverse complement strand
CCAGATGGAATCGCTCCCCGTCGCTCAAACGAACGGTTTCCATCGTGGATTTTTTAAAAACGCCCGGTGAATCCTGAAAAACAACCTGAAGATATTTTTCCCGCCCTTCGACAGCCGTAATGTTCGGGGTCACCAACGCGTAATTGCAGCCACGCGCCTGAAAATATTGCCGGAAGGATTCCGCGTGAAAGCCTCCCGTAATCACGACGGCCTTATTCCGGCCCGTTTCTTTGAGTCGAGATTCGATATTTTGAAGCATCCGGCGGTCTCTTTCCTTTGCGCCGCGGTAAAACTCAACGGCCTTGTCAAAAAGCGCCTCGATTTCGTCAAGGCGCGTAAACTTGATATTCTTAACCCGCCGGGTTCGATCGATCGCAAAAAAATGCCCGGCGATATTCCGAGGCCGGATATTTTCTTTCCTATTCAGAATCTCTTCGTAATCTTCAGGCGTAAACTCAAGTGAAAAGAGGCGGTTTAAAAGGCGGAAATCCTTGAGCAGGACAAGGATTTTCTTCGCCTCGTCCGAGACAGAAAGTTTTCCGCAAATTTTTTCCGTAAGGGCATCGATTTCCTTTAAAAGCTCCCTGTTCCGGAGTTCACTTTGGAGGATCAAATGACCAATGGCGGATTTTATATTCGCAAAGGCATCGTAAGGAAAATCCGGCGGCAATCGGCGGGCCATTTTCTCGAAAAGAAGGCTGGTTCCGGGATCGGGGAGTTGATTTTCATTCAGGGGCTGGGAGAGAAGGCGTTTGATTTGCTGATATAGGGGCAGGGGCTGAATCATTTTCAAAAATTCAACGCGTTCCTTCTCAAAAATTTTTTCATCAATCTTCAAGTCCGGCTCTTGAAGCTTGAAAAACCGCAAAAGCATCGGCCAATCGAATTGATTGCGAGGATCGGTAAGGTCAAGGCCGAGATGTTTTTTCGCTTCAGTTTTAAGATCATTCAATCCTTGCTGGAGGGGCAGGCTTTGCGCCCGGGCACCTGCAAGAGGCAGCGCTGCGAAAGAATTCGAATGTTTGAGGAAGACGCGTAAATCCCTGCTTAAAAAGTGCGCGGCCAAACGCTCAATCTGGATTTGCATCTCCAAAAGGAATCCTTCGGTTTTTTCCTTTTGAGCAAGGACCGCTTTAAAGGCCGCCCGGTTCCTTCGATAAGCCTCAACATCTTCAATCCCGTAAGCCTGGGCCGACGGCTCCTCAAGCAGAAAAAGTTCGTCGCCTTTGACGAGGGCTTCTTTCGCAAGCTCTTCGGCCATTTTCATCGTGAGATCTTTGCGAGCGGGAAAAAATTTGAGGAGATCCGGATTCAGTTTAGCGGCGCTGCCTTCAAGAAGCAGCAAATCGAAACCATAAACGTTTTTCAGATGGCGGAGAATCGCCTGAATATTTTTTTGCGCTTCATAATGGCCGTGGGCGGTTTGGATATGAACGATGACCGGGCCTGGTCCTGCCATAACCGTCTCAAGGCTTCCAAACTCCGGAGGGATTTGAATCTGAAATCCTGCGCGGGGGATTTTGACTTCCGGGGCGAATTCGCTCCAGGAACTTGGAGCGAAATTCAATTGATTGAGGCAGAAGCAAAGTCCCGTAAAAAAGGCGGGGAGTTTTTTCTTCATTAATCTCAAAGCTGCTTTTAGATTCCTTAGAGTTTTAAAATTTATTTCAAAATAGAGAAGAAAGAGTAGCAAAAAGGAGAAGAAATTTCAAGCAAGAGAGGTTGAAGAGAGGATAAATGAGAACAATTTATAACAAATTAAATCAGGCTTAACCGCCCGGGCGCATCCGAGTTCCCCGGAGTTCAGGAAAGAGATCGTAAACTTTCATCTTTCATCCTCAACTTGTCCGTAGATAACCGCAGGATGCGCCGGCGAACCGGCGTGAAAGGCGGCCGATCCCTGTCCATTTTGCCGAACTTTTCTGCTTAGATTTTGCTTGAGTTATTACAGGCTTTAGCCGTTAGAATAAATTGAAATTTTAAATTTCACACATTGAAAGGAGATTTCTTCACCCGCCTATGTCAAATCCTAAAAATCAAAAAGGATTCACTCTGCCTGAGATTATGCTTGTGGTGCTCATTATCGGAATCCTTGCCGGAATCGGCATCCCTAATCTTTTAAGGGCGCGCTTGAATGCCGGCGAAGGCGCGATGAAAAGCGATATGCGCACTTTCAGCACAGCCAACGAGGCCTACCGCGCCGCTCAAAGCCCGGCCGCCTATGCGCCTGACATGGCAAGCCTTGCAAATCCTCCCAATCCGCCGGAGTATCTCGACCGAACCTGGCTGGCCCCGCCCAAACACGGTTTTAAGCTGACCTATAATCCAGGACCGGCTCCTGCGTTAACCTATTCCCTGCTGGCAGCGCCCGCCGTGCGTGGACAAACCGCCTTGAATACCTACTGCGTGGATCAAACCGGAGTCATTGTGGGCTCAAGCGCGGATGGAACTTCCAATATTCCCTCAGGAACCGCGGGCGGGTGCGTGGGCGGCGTGGGTATAAGTTAAGGGCTTCGAAGAGTTGAAATTCTAAACTTGAATCTTTTTGTAATCCCACACCAAGAAACCGACCATCATGCCGATTCCGATGGAGACGAGTGTGTCGGAGGGCCAATGTTTATTTTCGACAACGCGGAAAAAGGCCGCGGCTAAAGGCAGAATCAAGAGGAAGGCTTTCAAATAAAGATTCCGGACCGAATAGAAAGCTAAAAATGAAGCGCCCGCGACAAGGGCCACATCCCCTGAAGGCAGGCTCTGGTACATATCCTTACGCATCCCATCCCAATTAAAAAAAGAAAAAGGCCCCAAATCGCTGTACGGACGCGCCCGCACAAAAATAAACTTGGTGATCTGGCTTACGATTCCCGTAAAGGCCGTCGCCAGCAGGACACCATAAAGAATTTCCGAGCTTAATTTGTGGCGCGCAATAAAACTCAGCAAATAAAGCGAGGATAAGGTGATCCATAAGACCGTATTCTTGCTTAAGTATCCTCCCAATTGGTCGGCTAAAACACCCAGCGGATGGTTGATGCCTTGAAGGGTCTTTAAGACACGGAGGTCGAAAAAAAGGGCCAAAAAAAAGAGGGCGCAAATCATCAAAAACAGCCCCAGGTAAGGCTTCGTAGAAATTTTCTTTAAATATCCCTTTAGGCCGCTGAAATAACCGGAGCGGATTCCCAAATAAAAGCAGACGGTAAGCATGAGCGCGGTTCCCGGCTTTGAAATTAAAAATTTAAAAAAATCCGGCATAGAACCTCACAGGTTCGTTTGAATGAAGGCGCGATTATAGCGGGAAAAAAGATAAAACACTATGAACTTTTACCGATTCCCTTCGCTCGTCATTTCCCGGAAGCCTTGACGGCATTGACGAGGCTCCTTTCTTTGGGTTCCGGAAAGAATTTCGTGATCGAGCAAGGCGGCCGGCGCATTATCCATTTTTCTTTCCGGCCCAGTTTTGGATACGACGGAAAAACGCGACGGCTTCCCGCGTTTGGAGCCTCGGAAAGATACCCCACTCCTGGTTCTCGCCGGCAAGAGGCCGGATTCCGACAACACTAAAAAAGAGCTTGAGGCTGGAAACCTTCTTTGCCGTCTGCCGAACCTCCTGGAAGTTTGGCGATAAAAGAAAATGCGCCGCAAGCCGGAGAATGCCGGAGATCAAAAAAAGCGCCAGTAAGGGGGAGCGGCCGAAGGACGGCAGATGCCCGGCCCAAAAACCCCCGAGCGATGCCCCCGAAAAAATGGCCGCCCCTTGAATCAAATTAAAATACCCCAGGCAACGGACCCTTTTTTCGGGGCTCACCGCGTCATAAATGAAATTGGTCGCGCACAAGTTGAATCCTCCCCACACAAATCCCGCAAACAATTCGACGAGAGCGAGATAAAACATGTTTTCTGAAAACAACCAAAGCAGAGGAATCGCGGGGATCATCAAGCTGGTTGTCTTAAGGATCCGCGCATTCCCCGCCAAGTCCGCGTGGCGCCCCCAAATCGGAAATGCGATCAATCCCGTCACGACTGCGGACAAATGAACGGCCATATAGGAAAGATAATTAAACTTCAAGTTCTGAAGCATATAAACGCTGAAATAGGGGGCGGAAAGATGCACGGCGAAAGTGATCCCGGCAACGTAGAGGACATATTTCACAAAATTACTTTCTTTGAACCGGCGCACAAACATGAAAAACGTGAAATCCGCGTCGGATTTTGAAGCCAGCGGCAAGTCCACCATCCCATTCATAAGATAAGAGGATAAAAGCCGGCAAAGCGAAGCCGCCAGAAAAAGGAAAAAAAATCCGCGGGCCGGGTCAATGCCGCGCATTAAAAACAGGAAAGAGCCGCCCAAGGCGATCCCCAAAAGACCGGCGGCGCCTACAATCTGCGAGCGCCAGCCGAAATAAATCCCCCTCCGGTGCGGCGGCAAATAATCGCTCATCAGACTGCCCCAGGCCGTCCCGATCAAATTTCCGATCACCTTAAAGAGCGCTTGCAGCAAAATGAGAATCGCAACGGAATAAGGGATAGGCCGCAGCGCGAGCAGCGCCATCGGAATCAGCAGGCAGGCTTGCAAAAATGTGCCGGCGCTCAGGAATCTTAAGCGGCTGCCCGCCCACCGTACGACCTGGACGGCGAAAAGCTGGGCGATAGAGGCCAGCAGATGCGGGATCGCAACAAGAGCCCCGATTTGATGCGTGCCGGCTCCCAGGAAGAGCGCGTACGGGATAAGATAATAATCCATAATCCCCAGCATCACGGCTGCGGGAATCCCCTCTTTCCAGGAAACTTCGAGGCTTTTTTTGACCTTACGGTTTAAAATCAAATCTTTTGTCATTTTTTGATGATAAGAAAACAAACGGCCAACCTTACCTTACTACCAAGGTTGGCCGTAATGGGAAAGCGCGGCGGGCTATTCCGAGTCTAGGGGCAAGAACTTCACTCCCATTGGCCGCCGCGTCTTTCAAAATTTTCGCAGCAGGACCCCAGGATTGCACATTTTAATGAGCCGGCCTGGAAATAAAAAAGGCGGCCCCGACAATCATGAGAAATCCAAGGATATGATTCCATTTTATCCCCTCGCGAAGATAAAAAATCGAGAAGACGGAAAAAACCGCCAGCGTGATGACTTCCTGCATCACCTTCAACTGCGCCGCGGTAAAAGAAGCATGCCCGATACGGTTGGCCGGAACTTGAAAACAATATTCCACAAAAGCGATCAGCCAGCTCACGACAATCGCCTTCCAAAGGGGCGAATCCTTGTACTTCAGATGCCCGTACCAGGCAAACGTCATAAAAATGTTCGAGATCGTAAGGAGAAAAAGGGTCGTCATTGGCAAAATCGGGAAAACTTCAATACCTCGCGCGAGCTACCGGATCATTCGCGCGTCTGATTCTAAATCAAAAGTGAAAATTGTCAATCCGCCTAAAAAACTTTTGTCGTAAGCTAATGAATTGTCCGGTATTTGTAGCAGATGAAATGTCCGCTTTCAACCGGAGAGGTATAATTCCCGGCCAAATTCCTTTTCTGGAGGCCGGCCATGAATTATCCCCCTT
>JAHFHG010000034.1:19363-22926 GCA_023247035.1 Candidatus Omnitrophota bacterium | reverse complement strand
CAGCGGTTAGGCGGCCGAAGATTCGAAAATCCTGAAATTGTTGATCCCCTCCAACGACCTCTACAAAACCGAATGGCGCCTCGACCACAATCCCTAATATCCGCCTGCCCGATCGGCAACTATTCAATGGAAGTCAGCCTCTCTTCCTTCATAGTCAAACTGTACCACTACCTTCCGCTATTTGGCCTGGCTTGGGGCGTTCATCGAGGCTATTTCGGAACGATCCGCGGGAGGAGGAATAAAATTATTTTCCCCTCTCTGGACGGAAGAGGTAATCCAAGGAGTCCCGTTTTTCTGAAAGTCAACTCCGTTTACGTCAAAATCCTGCCGCCGCTCCTGAAGAGATTTTTCGTCTTGTCCGGGCGGGAGGCGCTTCTGCTCTGCCCGCCATTCTTTTGGATTACGAAATTCTTCGGAGGGAATCGTTCGGGACGGTTCTTCCCATTTCACTTTTTGGGATCGGCGGGCGCGCAACGCCCGCTTGAGTTTTTCCGCCCGTGCTTCATAGGCGCCTTCACGCTGGATCAGTTTGGCTTCCTGTTCAAACAAAAGCGATTTTGCCCGCTCCAGCCGGCTTTTGAGTGAAAAAAGTCTTGCGGATTCCTCCTGCAGCATTTGGTCTTTTTTCTCGATATCTCGTTCTTTCAAGGCGAGAGACTCCAATTTTTCATGCCACTCCTTGTCGCGGGATTCCCACATTAATTTTTGTTTTTCGAATTCCGATTCCCAATCCAATTGTTTTTGTTGCTGGGCCTCCAACGCTTCACGCCAGCGGCGGTAAAGCGCGTCCTGCCTGGATTTTTCTTCAAGGCGGCTCGTCTTCAAGGCCTGCATTTGAGATTCCATTTCCTGCCGCTCGCGTTCCAGCTCCGTATTTTTCTCCGCAAAAAATTTCGTTTTCTCTCCGAAGGCCTCTCGCGCGCTTTCAAAAGCGGCCTGCTTCTGCTGAAGTTCGGCGCCGAGAGCCGCGATTTGCTCTTTTTGATATTCGGAAGCCCTCCGCTGATCGGCAGCCCGGGTTTCTTTTTCCCTCAGGAATTTTTCCTTTTCTCCTTGGATTTCTTTTTTCATTTGATCCAGGCTTCGGGCCTGATCGCGGGCCTGCATTTCAAAATCGGCTCCGGCTTTTTCCACCGCTTCCTTTTCTCTCCGCAGGTCTTCGCGCTGCATTTCAAAATTTCTTTCCTCTTGCGCCTGTCTTTGGCGCTGCCTGATTAAGATCTGGAGCTGGGCTTCAAGCGCCGCTTTTTTCTGATCGATCTCGGCCTGTAAGTCCAAAACCCTTTTCCCCTTTTCCCAATCTTTTTGTTGGACGGACAGTAAGCCTATTTTCTCTTTCTCAAAGGCGGCTCTTTGTGATTCGAACTCTTGACGGGCGGTCTCCAAACGGAGCGCCTGCTGCTCGAGCGAAGCCTTCCGAAGCTTTAACTCGCGTTCGCCTTGGACCGCTTGCTCTTTTTGCGAAGCCCATTCGTAGGCCTGCCGTCTTAAAAGCTCTGTTTTCCGATCGAGCTCCCGCGTTCGGGCGTCGATAAAGTTTTTTTTCTGTTCAAGCTCGGCGCGAGCTCGCCTGATTTCTTCCTTCGCCGCATCCTGAGCCTTGCTTTTGGCGGACCGGCTTTCCTTTTGGGATTGGCCCGGCTCCGCATTGAACTCCGCCTGCAATCCGGAAAGCTTGGCTATTTTCTGATCGATCGCCCGGCCTTGAATTTCGAGCTGTTCCCTGCTTCTTTCCAAGTCGTTTTTGCCGGCCTCTAAATCCCGGGCTTGAATTTGTATATTCTTTTCTTTCAACTCAAGATCCTTTGATGTTCCTTCCAAACGCAGGAGGCTCGCCCGGACAGCGGCGCGTTCCCGGGCTAGCTTCGCCTCATCCTGGAGAAGTTCCTCTTGGGCCGGAAGTTGCTTCGGCTCTTTGGCCTGGCTGTCCAGTCCGGATTGACGCTCTTTTTCGAACTGAGCCTGGCTGGCTTCCAAAAGAGCCTTTGCGCTTGCCAGCTCTTGTGCGCTTTGATGGATCTCACTTTGCCTGATCTCTAATTGTTTGGACCTGCTTTTGAATGCGGTTTGTTTGGAAAGAAAATCCTGTTCCTTAAGAAGAAACGCCTTCGATTTTCCTTCGAGTGATTGAAGCAGTCCCTGCAAGTCCGACTCTTTTTTATGAAGCGCCGCCTCGCGAGCGGCCAGTTCCTTTTGATTTTTATCCTGAATTTCTTTTTCCTTGGTTTGAAGGGCGTTCCAATTCTGGCGCTCCGCCTCAAACCCCTTTCGTGTTTCTTCGATCCTTTTCTCAAGCTGGGAAAGTCCGGCATTTTTCTGAGCCCATACGGCTTCGTTATTTTTTGCTTTCAAACCCGCCTGCTCATCCTGCGACAGCCGTCTTTGGAGGCGTAAGAGTTCAGCCTCCAAGGTTTGTTTCTGCTCCCGGGCAGACCGCTCTCCCCTTTGCCTTTCCTGAATCCGCTGCTCGCCGAGATTTGCCAAGGCCTCTTTTTCTTTTTGGAGCTGGTTTCTCTCCTCGTTGAGTTCCTGGATTTTTTGGCGTTCGTCAGATTCCATCTGGCGTGCGAGGTCTAATTTTCTTTGGAGCTCGGCTTCAAGTTTGGCAAGCGCCTGTTCCCGGATCCGCACCTGCGGAGACGGCTTGTTTTCCGCAATTTCCTTCTGCCGGACGAGCGCCGCCCTTTGATCCGCCAGAAGCGTTTTTTCCTTCTCCAACTGAATCTGAAGCCCGCTGAGATCCGCTTCTTTCCGGAGAATCTCCTCGGATTTGATCTTGATTTCCCGAGTCCTTGCGCTTTCTCTTTCCTGGAGCTTCTGCTGGAGATTTAAAACCGTCTGCTTGAGATGAAGCGTCAAATCCTCTTTCTTGTTTAATGCTTCTCTCATCCGCTCCAACGCTTCCCGGGAGGCCTGTTGGGCGGCCTTGAGTCCCGGCCGGAGCGGCTCAGCCGCGGCTTCTTTTTTGGATGTGAGAATCTGCCGCTTGAGATCCGTCAAACGGCCGCGTTCCTGTTCCAAGGCAAGCTTCTGCGCCTGGGCCTGGTGTTCCAGCCTTTCGATCATCTCTCTTTCGCGCTGATCCAGGGCTTGAGCCTGCGCGCGTTTCTTGGCGCTCCACTTTTTATTTTCTTCCTCCAAATTTTGAACCTTGAGGAAGAGTTCCTGCTTAATTTTTTCAAGGCGGGCTTCTTTTTCATCCAAAAATTTCAGCTGGCGGCTGCGTTCCTCGGCCCATTTCTTTTTAGCGGACCCCCATTGCTTCAGTTCTGCGGCCGGGTCAAGAGACGAGGAACCCGCCGGGTTCTGTGCCGGAAAGAAAAAGGCAAGCAGCAATCCGCCGCTTATGATTTTTAGGAATCGAGACTTGAGCTTGGAGTTTTTAGTGTTCATTGCGGTAAGAAAAGAAAAAAAGCCCCATCGTTTGACAGGGCTTTTTAGATAAGCTTCGCCTTTTCGGGGGTCTTTTTTTTGCGTTGTCGGTTCCTCTGTCGGAATTTTTCGCCAAGTTAGCACAGGCCGCCGGCGATGTCAAATAATCTGTGGGATGAAATCGGCCCAGC
>JAHFHG010000034.1:0-19263 GCA_023247035.1 Candidatus Omnitrophota bacterium | reverse complement strand
CTTGGAAAAATCCTACAAAGGGGAAATCCGTTTTAGCGAATGTTTGATGAAGCGTTCTAATTCCGTGAGCGAAACGGGCTTTTCGAAATAAGTGTCGGCCCCAAGACCGCGGATACGCCGTTGAACGATTTCATCTTGACAGGCGGAGACAACGATCAAGGTTGCATCCGGTGCAAGCTGCCGGAGTTTCGGCATTGCCTTGTCGCCGTCAAGCTCTTTCATTTTGAGATCCAGCAAAATAACGTCCGGGTGAACCGCCGCGCAACGTTCAATGCCTTCCCCGCCGTCTCCCGCGGTATAGACCTCAAAACCCCGCAAGCTGAAATGGCCGCTTATCATTTCAAGCACGCCGGTCTCGTCGTCAATGACCAGAAGCTTAGGCTTCATCTTTGCCTCGGCGTGGAAATTCCAAGTAAAAGGATGTGCCGTTCGGCGAAGTTTCGACGCGGATCGTTCCGCTGTAATAATCCATGATTTTCTTGACGAGATAAAGCCCCAGCCCGGAGGCCGGTTCGCCTTCCTCATTCGTAAAAAAAGGATCAAAAAGATGAGGCAGAGAATCCTCAGGAATTTTCTCGCCTGTGTCCGAAACCCGCAGGGCGAGACGGCTTGAAGTTTTGTTTTCCTTGGACAGATAAATCTTCTCGGCTGCCTCAACCGTAATAATTCCCTCCCCCGCGCCGATCGCTTGTCTTGCGTTGTAAACGAGCTGAAATAAAACCGCTTCAAGATGCTCCGGGGCCAAAGAAACAGGCGGAAGATCGTGAGGAAGGATTTTTAATACGGTAATGTGATGAAGCGGGAACTCATACTGCATGGCCCGCAAGACTTGGAAAACCGAATCCCTGATCGAAGTCTCCCGGTCTTCTCCCGAACGGACCGGAGAATCAAGCGAGCGGAAATGATGAATCATTTCAATCACCCGTCTTGCCTGCTGCATGGTTTGTGACAGGGCGGCATTGGCCTTACGAAGCAAATCCCTGGGGTTTGAATCGCTTTCTTTTTTCAGCTGATCCAGACAGGAGGCGGCAATGTCTTTGATTTGATAAAGGGAATGGAGCCCATTCTTACGAAGCGGCTTTTTGTCGGCGGATAAACCGTCAGGCATTGTTTCGTCCTTTCCGGCATTGATGGCTTGAACGAAGGAAAATCTGAAGCGGCCGGGGTAAACTCTACACCTGCCCAAAAGGATTTGTCAAATATTTCTTGCTGATTTCAAGGATTTCAATCGCAACATGCAGCTATTTAAAAGTTTTAAAAAAAATTTAATGACTGCATAATTATAAGGGCGGCTTTGAGTTAGGCGGAAGGGACGTCTGTCCTGCGCCTGGCCTGGATTATTTTTTTATAATACCGTAACTGGTTAAGCACTTCAGGAGAAGAGAGGATGCCTCTTTGCATTTGATCCACGGCGTTACGCACGGCATCCAGGACGGCGTCCTGCGGCCCGAGCCCGGTTGAAAATTGCGGATCCGCTTGGGCGTATCCGTTTCCTCGAAAGGCCCTCTGCCAAAAAACTTTTCCTTTAGGACTCTTCAGCGCGACCGCCAAAATCGCGTAAGAGCGGTAACTGTCGGCTTCATTAGAAATATCGTGAGCGAGATCGACGATTCGAACTTCGAAAATGGCCGGCACATCCGGCGGCTGCGTATCAATTTGGGCGTCCTTTTTTTTGACGAGCTCAACTTGCGGAAACATTTCCTTAAACGCGTCCTCCACAATCACAGGCAGAATGTGCTGCGAGTGAAAAGATTGGAGATCCCCGACGTCGTAGCCCGAACGCGGGGCTTGGCGCATTTCATATTCCTCAGAGACCGTCAATTGAACTTTCTGCTGAAACTCGGGGGGGACATTCAATTTTTGGACGCCCACGGCTTCTTTGAGGCCGGCGCAGCCGGAGCAAAAAAGAAGGGCCATACCGAGAAATGTGTTCCATCTTGTTTTCAAAATTCTTAACACGGGATCAGCTCTCAAGGCGTGATTTCGATCCCATAAAAATGCCGGGCCCTTCGACCTGAAGAGCCCGGCATTTTAGGGGCTTACTCTTTCCCAAAACTAATCTGATCTATGAAAATAGTCCCAGCTTTGGGATTGGAATTGATGTCGTCGAAAACGACTACAAATTCATTCATGCTGCTCCAATCCGTAACCCTGCGAAACTTCGAAAAGGGTATCGAAAATTTCTGCCATTGGTCGGTAACACCGGTCACAATGTAGGGGGAAGCTTTATTGCTCATATCTTTCAGTTCAACCTTGACCCGCTTCGTGAAATTGCCCGCTTTGTCTCCTTTCATATAGAAATTAAGCGTGTTGTAGGCTGTCGCATTCTCACCGTTTAGTTTCATCCAGAATCCGTTATAGGCAGGATTGGGAGAATCCACATCGTAATCGAGCCGAATACTGTAGCCCGCCGGATCGCCCAAGGCATCATCCGCTTCGAAGGCCATTTGAGTGCCTTGCGTTTCGTCATTTGGATCTTTATCCCAGCCTCCAAAATCGCCGCCGATATTATTCGGTTTGTCACCCGTATCAAAGTCCGCAATAACGAGCTCATTACCGCCGCCTGAAGAACGGCCGGCCGCCGGAGCCGGCACCGGAGGCGCCGCTTCGGCCGCAAGCGCTATCTGGCCGCCGCTTACCAGCGAGAAAGCCATAAATGCGGGCACAAGAAAAAATTTGTTTCCCTTCATTATCAGTCTCCTTTCGTTAGTTGAATTACTGATTCGACTGAAGTCCCTTTTATTTTATGCATTTTAAAAGCCTGTTTCCAGAACAATAAATTGAGCAGGTCACCCATTCCAAATTCAAGTTAAGCCGATTTAGCCGTAACCTTATGCTTAATAATATATTGCGTCAAATTTTCAGAAAGCAGGCTCGAAACGGACGGGGACACAAATCCAGAAGGAGCGATCTCATAATCCATCCCTAATCGGCCCAAGAATTGGCCGATAAGCCGCGAAGCATTCTCCTGCGTTCGCGCCGTTTTCAGCTTTTCCCGGAGTTCCTCTGCCGCCAAAAGTTCAAGCAGAATCAAATGTTGAAGATAAAGGAATAGTTCGGGCTCCTGGAGTTTTTCGATCTCTTCACTCGGGATAAGAAAAGAAGGGATTTGTAAAAATAATTCACCAGACAGAGGACGTAAGAGAGCCGCTGCCGCCGTTTTTGTCCTCAGATCCCTGACAGCAAGCTCGATCCCTGCCCTCACTTTGATAAATTCAGAAGGCGATACGATTCCGTCTCCGACCGGCAAAGGACGCCGGAAGAGCGGATAAGTATAAATCTCGCGCTGCAGGGCTGAGGCTCCTGATCCGGCAAAGTATAGAACGGGCGGGGCCGCGCGTTTTGAACGTCTGATTCCCTGGAGGAAAATTTCCAAAAACTTTTCCCTTCCCCGGCGCGAAAGCCGCAGAAACGGCCCGGCAGGAATCAGCACGTGGACTTTTTGACTAAAAAGACGGGCATCATTCTCAATAAGCTTTTCTTCCTCCGTTTTTGAAATCAAGGCCTGAGGCTTGATTCGGCGCGTGAACAAACGCGAAAAGAGCCGCTTGTCAAGCTGGATTCCGGTCCGTAAAATCCTTCCCGTCAGCCCCCGAGCGACCGCCAAAATGGCCCCCGCTCGGATACGATCTCGAACTTCCGAACGTTTTTCAAATTGATAAAGAAGAGCCGGCGTCCCGGAAATTTTTTCGATGAGATGACGCGGCCCGGAAATACGCAAGGTCAGCCGGTTAGCTGCTTCATCCGCTTCGATCAATTGAATGTAGAGTACGTCCTTTTTGCGCGGAGCGGCGGTATTCTGCGCCACAAGAGCCTCTCCGCGCAAAGGAATTTTTGCATAAAGTATCGCGCCCTTATCTCGCTTTCTTTTTTCCTGCTGTTCCTGCTGTTTTTGATGGATTTTTGCTGGATCATAGATCCGCCCCGTATCCACAAGATCTTTCCACTCCGCTTCAGAGTGAAAAAGGATATCGGGTGAAGCGCTGATAAGAAACTTGTACTTTCCGTGCGCTTCAATCTCGGGCGTGTCCGAAGGCGCAATTCGGCGGCGGCTCAAGCCGATTTGAAAAGCATTGGGAGAACCAAAACCTGAAACGGCGATGTCTTCCTCATAAGAAAGGATCGCTTCTTCCGCGGCCTCTCCTATTTTTATAGCTCTCGGACGCGCCGCACGAGGCGGGGCTTTCGATCTCTCATCCGTGACTGAAGAAAAAGCAGCAGATTCGATAACCGGGTTCTGAGGCTCCTTCATTTTTTCAATCCTGATCCTAGCTCCTTGGCCGGGAGGAGGTTCGTTAAAAGCCGATGCAGTCCACGGCGGGCCAACCTTAGTCAGGAGCTTAGAAATACCTCCCTCCGGCCACGTCAAAGCGGCTTTAAAAACGTGGGCAAGCTCCTCAAGCCCTCCTTGGCCGCCAGAGTGGAAATCATCCGTCCAAGCCGAAGCCAGCTCTTCTGAAAGATGGATTGTGGTCACAGATACTTTTGCGAAATAATCAAAAAGACGCTGATAAGATCGCGGATCGATCTCAATTTCTTGACGGCCGTCCTGCAAAATAATTTTCCTCCGGTCCAGGCTCAGGATCACGTCTCCTTCGAAGGGATTCGAATTTAAAAGGGATAGAATTTTTCCGGCGAGTTGTTGTCTCAAAGCCGAATGCCCGATTTCTTCTTGATCCTCAATCCTCGAATCCGAAAGATGCCGCAATTCGGAACGCTTGGCCAGGCGGATTTCTTTCTTGCCAAGGAAATCAGAAATGTTCTCGATTTTCAAAAGCGGTTTTTTTTCCCCCGAAGGTTTGATAAGAGCCAGTCCGGAAATCGCCTGAAAGTCGAAAAAGGACGCCCCGCTTGAAGCCGCCAGACGCAGCCCAATCAAAATAAGCGCGGACTCAATTCCCTTGATCGACTTATAAAAATTGTGATCCACGTGGATGCCGACCGCGGAAGCATAGAGCTTTCCCTCCGGATCGCGCGTCAGCGAAAAGTTGAAATGGCCGACGGGCGGCCTTTGCGCCCCGCCCGCCAAATATTGAAAAGCCTCCGCGCGGGCATGAATCGTTCCGTCTGCGGCTGCGGTGCGTCTCCAGATAAAACCCAATATCTCGCTGGAGCCTGAGACGCGCCTGAGAGCGGGCTTCTGAAGTTCGGAGCCCTCCAGAGTTAAATCGTGGTCGAATTTGCGCTGCCATTGGCGCGGCATAAGGATTTTCTCTAAATACCCGGCAAGCCTTTTTTCTATTTCTTTAATCCCCTCAAGGGCCGGAGCATAAGTGATCACGGACCGGTACCACTGCAAAATCAAGAGCATGACCGGCAGGGCGCTTTCCAGCCACGCGGATAAGGGCCCTTCTTCGATTTGGATTTCACCATTTTGCAACGCAGTGCCTTGGAGCCTCAATTGATAATCCCTATGCGCCCAAGGGACATACATCCCGAAAAAGAGATGATTGAATTCTTCTTCAAATTCCGTCAACGCGCCGATCCTGAAAAGAAAATCAACGATCTCCTCCTGGACATGAAGAGGGAACAAACCCACGTGATCGACCTTCTGCAAATGCTTTTTCAAACGCACAATTTCCGGATAAAGACGCCTCGCCCGGTTCAGATTCCCAGCGGTAAAAGCGTAAAAGGCAATCTGTTCAAGGTCCGTAATCATCGCCTTCAAAACGCCGATGGCGGTTTGTTCATGGGACGAGCTTTCGGACTTGTTCCCGCCTTCCGGCAAAACCAGCGCCGCAATCTTCGCTTTAATCTGCCGGGCCTGCTCCGCCAGATTCTTTCCATCACCAAGGCTGTTCCAATTTTGGAAAAGCCGGTGAATCCCGCCGATTCGCTGAAGCAGTTCGCTTTCTTTGGCCGCGTAATTCACTTCCGCGGCTTTTCTCAAGCCTCGATCTTCCTGCCGGATTTCCTCCAGCCGCCGTTGGAGGCTTCCGTAAATCTGATTTAGAAAACCCAAGTTTTGAAAAGTGAAGGCTTGTTCGAGTTCCCGATGAATTCCCTTATAAATCATTTCAAAGATGGGAGGGAAGATTCCTTGGTTCAAATCTTCCCGTTCAAACCATTCCAGCAGCATTTGATAATGTTGGATCAAGTGATCCCCAAAAAACAAGTAGAAGGCAATAATGCCGCTGCCGGCCGGATCTTCGGGATCGAACTTTTCTAAAAACTTTTTTGAAAAAGCGAGCGCTTGCCGGCGGAATGAAATCTGCATGACTTGCCCGATTTCTTCTCCTTGTTCCTCCCCCCGGTCATAAAAAAGGAGAGCGGGCAAATCGATCCCCAGAATGCTGACTCTTTGCTGAATACGGCGATAACTTTCCTTTATTTTTTTGCTCTTCCTGCCCCAGGCTTTGAGCTGCGCCAAGCCGGCATGAATGACGCGCACGGCCTTATCCAGCGCCTTTAGATCCTCAAACTTCGCCTCAAGGGGCTGTTTTGCATAAACAGGCTGCTCAGGTTTAAAAAGCCGGAAGGTGGGAAAAATTCCCCGGAAAAGCAAAAAACCTGGATAACGTTGATGAGGAAAAATCTCGGTCTGGATATCCTTGAAAACTTCCGGCTTCATTCTGACCTCGGAGCGAAGCGGGCGGGCTTCAAAGCGCGCCAGCGTGAGGATCCGTGCAAATCCTGCTTTCCTTTCCACAGGACGGGCATATAACTGGGTCGGCGCTTCGGAGTCATCCCAATAACGAATGGAGTAAAGATTCCCGTCCGGCGCTAAAATAAGATCGCACAAATAGCGGTCGTTTAATGGAAAAAATTGCAGCCCCTCCTGAGATTTGCCTTCCTGATCGAATGAAGTAAGGATCATCTCTCCGTTTGCCGACTCCAGAATAATGCGCGCAAGCCTCGATTCTCCCCCGCCGTACTTTTGAAGAAGAATGAAAAGTTCGAATTTATTTCCTCCGGCTTCGCGCGCCTTGAGCCAAAGGCTTCCCGCCGCATCGGTTTTCTCAAGAGAAATGCGGTATTCTTTCGAAACTTCTCCATATCGGGCTGCGAGCACAAATTCGGTTTGATCGAATTGTAATCGATCCAGCCGGCTCGCGAGACGGGCCTGAATGTCCCACCCGCCGGCTTGGAGATGTTGAGGATTGCGTGAAGGAGCGGAAGCGAATGGGACCTCCGTCCACCGGTCGCGGCTCAAAGGAATTTCTTTTTGATCCGGATCCGAGGGAAGACGAACCTTGGCTTCTTTTATTTTTCCCCTGTCCTCAACGCGCAGAGCCAGCGTTCCATCTTCATCGATTCCGTGGAGCCAGGCGGATTGAGGCAGAGTCAGCGGATTCGGCTTGAGCCGCTGAGAAAGCGGCCGTTCCAGGACGCCCCATTTTTCGGCAGGAGCCGCAGCAGCTTCAGGTTTCTTCAGGCGGCTTGAGAATACCAGCACCTTGCTTTGATACAGGTCAAAGGCGTAATGGCCATAAGGATGACCGACAAAGACCAGTCCCTCTGAAAGGGTAATGGGAATCTGCCACGTGCTTATCAATGTCTTCCCCGGCGGAATGAATTGCCCTAAGTCAATCATGTTTACAAGCTCAAGAGAAGCTAAGTTCCTTTCGGAATTACGCCGGGGATGAAGAACATAGATCAAGGCATTGTGCGCGTCGGTGATCCAATAGCGGCCGTCAGAATCCACAGCCATTCGATATAAAAATGGAAAAGGAGAGACGGAAATACCGGCCGGAATAGGAAGCGGCGCCCGGCCCGCCTTCTCATATTTTTCTTCTTTCGGATTCCAGCGGAAGGCGAGGACCTGATGGCGGCGCGGTCTTGTTGCCTTGTCCCTGTCCAATACGGCAATCCATTGATTCGCCGGATCGTAAATAGGTTCCGAAGGAGATTCCAGTTCCTTACCGATTACGGCGGCTTCCTGGGGGTGCAATGTCCACCGGTGGGTCGTGTCATCCACATAACGAGAATGGGCATAAACGCCGCGAGCGTCCTTGGATAAAAGGACCAGCCGGTAAGGCCGCGGCGTGGGGTCATAAATCATCCCTATCGCTTCAAAAAAAATATTTGAGTAGCCGGCGGGATATCGATCGTGTCTTATCCATAAAAACGTTTTCTTATCGGGGGCGTAATCATATTGGAGAAAATGCCGGGCGAGCGCGCCGGTCTTACCGGAAAAGACAAATACGTTTTGCTGCAAGTCCTGGGTCCCCTGCCGGGACACAATAGGCGAGAAAGCAACGTAGGCCGCAGGATTAAAAAGATCTTCTCCGGTAAAGAATGCCGGTAAGGAAGTGACGTCTATCTTTCCGGATTCGTCTCTGACCTGCGCCCATCTTAGCTTTTGCCTGTGATCGACGCCTTCTTGATGGACAATTCCAAGCCAGGTCGATCCTCCTTGCTGAAGGGAATAAAGCCCGCGCGGCGAACCCAGCGGCCACTTGCCGCCCTGAATCTTTCCCCCGTCAAAGGCCGCAAGCAAATCCTGTTTCGTAAGGACAATGGGCGTTACGGAACGGAGTTCGGAACGGCCCTGCCGGAGTTCCGTCATTTCCAGCCAAGGTTTAAAAGGAAGCGCCGTCAGGCCTGGTTCTATTTCTTCCGTCTGGTAAGGATTTTTTTTCACCTCGTAGTTCCCGTAGCGGATCGCATAAAGTCTGCGGTCGGGCCCTCTTAAAGGATTAACCAAATACCGGTCATTGATTTTTGTCCACTGTGAGGCTAAGGATTTCCAATCCATACCCACAGGAGTAAAACCGCCCATCTCCTTTTTCATCAAGAACTGAAGAACCTGCGGCTCATGCCCGCTTTCCTGCTGCGCAAGAAGATAAAGGCCTATAACCTCCGGGCTGAGGACTTCTCCATAAATCCAGACACTTCCGTTTTTATAGGATTCTTCCAGAGGGACGTTCTGAATTTGAACGGTCTTTTCCGCCAAGAATTCCGGCGGAGGGCCGGTACTCAGCTCGATCCAGGCTTGATCCTTTTTTTGTTCCGGATTCCATCTCGACTGAAGTTTCACCTGAATGTCCCAGCCTTCGATTCGCACGCGGCGACCGGAATCCGAAGGTTTTTCCCGGCCGTCTACCCGCTTCCACTGCCCTTTCTTAAATGGGATTTCATCCTTTTGGAGAACAGCCCGAACTTCAGCGTCCCGAATATCCACTTCAGCTTCCTTGATGACTCCATCGGGATGATCCTCAACACGAATCGTCATGACCGTGCCTTCGTAGCCTGTGACCCAGCTCGTGACCGGAAGCGTCAATTCACGGCCGCGCTGCAGAGAAAGATATTCGTCCAAGGTATAATCTGACGGCTGCGGCGGCAAATTTTGATACGGCGCAAGAGGCAGGGCCAAAATCCGCCCGCCGAATTTTTCAAACCGGTCTCGATCCGCCCTGGAAGCAACGGAAGAATACTCATAAGGATAACCGAAAAGGATGAACCGTTTTGTGGCAGCTATCGGAATAGCGCGGCGTCCTTCCGGCGGAACGGGAATAATCGCTTTTAAATCCAAAATGTTTCTGAGCGTAACGCCTGTCAGTTTCTGATGATCAATGCGGGGAGACAGGATATAAATCTGCGACTTGAAAGGATCGCTCAAAAGGTAATAACCGTTCTCCGATACCGCCAGACGGTAGATATCCGCTTGATCGAATAACCTTTTTGGATGGAACGCAACCGGCAGCTTAACTTTGCCTGCCTCTTCATAAGCGTTTCTTGCGGGATTCCAGCGGAAAGCAAAAAGCCAGAGGCCTTCTTGATAGGGAACCGTGTCCGTCCAAAGAATCCATTCTGCGGCGGGATCAAAAACAGGCGGCGAGGGCCGGCGGAGCTGGACGGCTGAAATCTCCCGCTTGTTTTCCTTCCATTTTCCGTGTTCGTCGAGATAAAGAGTCCACGCTATAGTCTCTCCCAAAAGAACCAGCCTGTAAGGCCGGGGGCTCGGATCATAAACGACGCCAAAGGGCTTGGAATCGCTTATAAAGCTCGACGCGGTTATTCTCCGGGAATTCTTTCCTACAATAGGCATTCCATTCTGTCGCGTGTAATTGAGGATGAAACCTTCCACTTGCCCTTGACCTTCACCTTCGAAAGTAAAAAGAGACTGCTGATCCGTAATTACCGGACTTAGGGCAATGTAAGTAGGCGGGGAGAAAAGATAGTTTCCAAAAACAGGATCAGAATTAAATTGAGGAGGATCCTCCTCCGCAAGATGGACCCAGCGCAGGCTCTCTGACTTGCGTCGATGAACAATCCCAAGCCACGGTTCGCCTGCCGCCCGGGTCCAATAGATTTCTCGGGGAGCGTCTAACCGCCAAGCGCCGTTCGCAGTGACGCCGCCGATCGAAGGAAAAGCCAAGCGATCGTTTTCTGCTATTACACCGCCGTCGAAAGAGGCCAGAATATCTTCTTCCTTTATTGGAATGGGCGGAACGGAGGCCGTACGGAGTTCGGAACGGCCGTTGGGGAATATTTTTTTATCAAAAATTTCCGTCAATCTTTCGCGCCTTTCTCCAAAAAGCCTTTCGCCTCGCGGGTTCTCCCTAATGTTTGCGGAAAGCATAATTAGTAAAAGCGAGATTTGTGCTGTTGTGAATTCTTCAACCTTTTTCCATTCTTCTTCGGCCGGCTCTTCGCGGCCTGTAAAACGGTCGGCAAACTTTTTAAAATTTTCCGGATCTAAACCGGCCCGTACCTCAGACCGCCGTAACGTCGCGCCTTGGCGCATTCCCCAGGCTTCAAGGCTCCTTCCGATTTCGCTGCGGCGTTCCAAAATTTGAACGGGAAGTCTTCCCTCCCAATTCATCATCCAATTGGGAATCCTCAAGCCCGAGTCAAGAAACCCGGCCGGGAGCCTCTTCCCGGTTAAAGCGGCCGCGTACTTTTCTTCGCTTTCCAGTTCTGCCAGATGAGGACGAATGACCGCATATCCCGTATTTTTTTCTTTCAGAAGCCTCGTGATCCCTTCCGTGTGGAATCCTCCGGCGACAACGGCCGTCAAACGGCGCCGATCGGGATCAACATTTCGCAAAATTTTCTTCACAAAAACGGAATCTCTTTTCAACGCGAGGCGGTAGAAGGAATAGGCGGCCCGGTAAAGAGGAAGAATCGGGGAGGAAAATTGAATCGTGTATGGGGAGACAAGAGAACTACGGTGGATCCTTCGCTCCTTGAACTCCTCAAACTCGCGGCGCGTCAGCTTAAGATTCAGTAATTTACGGATCAGAAGGCCGTCGTATATTTTTTGAAGCAAAGATTTCTCAGCCGGATTTTGAGCCAAATTCTCAAGCAGATTGCCCCGAAGACGGTTTAATTCTTCAAATAATTCCTCACTTTGGATTTCCTCCTGGAGGATTTGAAAGCCCTCGTCATTTGCAAGGTTGGGATATTCCGGAAATTGAAATCCTTTGGCGCGCGCCTCCTCGTAAAAAAGCTCCCAAAAAGTGCGGCGGCCGCCGAAAGCACGAAGCGCTTCGGGATTTTCTTTTTCGAGGAATCGAATAAACCGGGGATGGATGGAAACCGCTTTACTCCACCGGAGCAGCCTTCGGCGTTCTTGAGCCGCCTTTTCGAGATCCCGCGAGGATTCTCTTTTTTTGAGCTCAAAAAAACGGACAAGGCCGGGCCAATCGAGCTGCTCCCGGGGATCCTGAAGATCGATATTCAATATTTTTTTTACGTTTTCCTTGAGTGAGTTTGTGTAATGAAGTAAATCGATTTTCCCTTCCTCAAAAAGCATCCATTCCTTGAAAGCTTCAAAAAGAGCGGGAGAAAACGTTTGGGAGGCTTCGCTCCGGATCTCGGAAATCAGCGTCTCAAGAAAGGCCGCTATCTTTGGGCTTTCGCCCGCGACTTTGCGAAACGCCCTGAGATTGGCGAGGTAAAGCGCGACATCTTCCATTCCGGAGGTCTTCAATCGCGGTTTGGATTGGCCCGGCCTTTTCAAAAGAAAAAGTTCCGCCCCGCCGATCTCCGCTTCACGCGCCAGGATATTCCAGGCCCCGCGGTTAAATTTTTTCTCCTTAAAAAAATGGAGCCGGCGCGGATCAAGTTTGCCTCCGGCGCCCTCAATGACCAAAGCCGAAAGGCCCCATTTTTCCTCCAGAAATTCTAAAAGCCTCTCGGTATTTTTTTGGGCCTCGTAATGCCCGTGCGCGTCCTGAAGAAGGATCACGGAGGGAAAACTCCCCCATTGTTCCGTGACCGTGCCCAGCGAGGGCAAGATATTAAAAGGCGGGGCGTGCGGATTCATTTCACCGCGGCCTTTTAGAAAAATAGAGGGCTCTATACCGGCGGTGAGATTCTGAGTGAAAAGAAAAGTAAGGAGCGTGATTCCTGCTGTCGTTTTTATGAAAGGCCTGGATTTGAAGCGCATGAGATTCATTTCAGTCAATGGAGCCGGACAATCGCTTTAAAGTTTTCAAAACATACGATAAAGACTGCCGGAAATCAAGCTGCACTTTCCTCTTCGAGTCCTTCCGGACGAGAAATGCTCGCTAATGTTTCCTCAAGTTATGTTTTTATATTTGTCTTCGCAACCCAAGTTCAATAGTGAATCGAAAATCAGCGGGGCAAAGGAAGACCGGCTTGTGAGGCGGCAAGGGAAGGAGTTGTATTTTTTGGAACCAGAGAGAAGTCTTTTAAGGCGATCCGTCCGCTTTTATCTATCCCCGCCTTTTCATGGGTAAAAAGGAGAGTCACTTCCGTAATGAGCGTGGGGATCTTTACATTTAAAGGAAACACCGTTTCTTCCCAATTTAACCGGACGAACTTAAGCACATAAGCTCGAACTATTCCGAATTTGGATTTGAACTCAATCTTCACAGATTCGGGATAGGACGCCCCCTCGATACGGCGGGCCTTAAATTTAAATCCGCTGAACCTGGAAAGATCCAGATTCCGGCATTTCATATAAACGCCGACATAGGATCCGGCCGGGAAGACATCGTATTCCGCTTCCAGATGGACCTCCCCCGTTGAAACGTCCTTGATGAATTCGCGGTCGGCGAAACCCATTCGCGGCGTGCTGAATGTCCCGTGATCAAAAACATATTCAAAAAAGCCGCCGGCCTCTTTGGAGAGATCAAGCTGGAGGGCCTCGGCAGCCGCCCCTTTTTGGAACAGCTCGTAGGCCTCTTTCATCCGGTTCCATTCTTCTTTGGAAATTTTAGAGACCTTGAGATCTTTTCCCCACAACCGCCCTGAAGTGATTTCCGCTTTGTTCAGGGAGGAAATTGTTTTTTTCTTCGCGCCTCCGAAACCTTCGGATATTTCTGCGGACCCGCGCAAGACGCCGATCCAGGCCTTGCCCTTCGGATCTCTTTGAACCAGCGCAGCCCCTCTTTGGATTCGTACGGCTGCGCCGGAGACTAAAACTTCAATGGATTTTTTCTCTCCGGAATCCCCTGTCCAAAGCAAAAGCGTTCCTTTCAGAAGCGAAAGAGGCTGAACGGAACTAGAATCCGAAGATCGCATCGGAAGGATCTGCAATTCGGAATTTTCTTTCAACCGGACGCGCGCCTGGCCGTCGATCCGCAATTCCGCGAGGTCCTCGCCCGGCCCGGTCCGAAGGCGATACCCGGCTTGGAGCATCCGGCCGAATCTGACGGGCACCCAGCCGGCTTGGCGCACGGCGAGTTCGACTTTCCCCACCGTGTCTTCGAGTTCGACCGGGAGCGCTTGCTTTTTTGAAAAAAAGGGGCGAAGGCAAAAAAAGCCTGCGATCAAAATCAGAAAAAAAAGGAAGAAAAAAATAAAACCAAAGGGGATCATCCGTTCCGGACGCTGCACTCGAATGTTTTTCATCGGTATGCTCAATACGGATTGAATTCAATCCGTATCATACCTGAAGCAGGGATGCCGGAACAGCATAAAAATAAGGTTTTTTAAACGGGATCGGTCCCGCCCGGCGGCTGAACAAAAAAATCGGGGGCTCAAACACACCCCCGATTTTCCGCTGCCGCCTCTTAGGTTTTTTCTTACACCGTTACTTCATTTTTTATTTTCTGCAGCTTGGCTGCTCCGATCCCATGGACCTGATTCAAGTCTTCCACCTGCTTGAAATCGCCGTGATCCTGGCGGTACTGGATAATCCGCCCTGCAATCACCGGGCCGATTCCGCGGATGGTCTGCAATTCCTCTGAAGTAGCCTTATTGATATTCACTACAGCAGAAGACTGCCTCTCGACTTTCGTCTCCGTCTTTGGGGCTGCATAAGCCGATTCTTGAGAGCCGACGATAAAACTCAACCCGACAAGAACACCCAAAAAAAAGCGGCTTAACCGGACTAATTTCCTCAATTGAAGCATGATATTCACCTCCTTACCCATTTCTTTGATTTACAGGGAGGAATATATACAATATATCACTATAAGTCAATATTTATTTTATTTTAAATTAATAAATCAGCCCTATCTTTTTCCGATAAGATTTTTCGATTGACAAATTAATATTCACAAATATCATAACGACTATGTTAAAAAATCTTGGCGCACGTCTCCGCAAGCTCCGGAAGGAAAAAGGCCTGACTCTCGTGGAAGTTTCCCAAAAAACAAGCGTCGCTCAAGCCACGCTTTCCCGCATTGAAACCGGGACGATGATCGGCACGATTGAAAGCCACGAAAAAATCGCGGAGGTCTTGGGAGTCGGCCTCGCCGAACTTTATTCCGGCCTGGATTCGCGCTACGAACAAATCGCGCACACTCAAGAGGCCGGAAGGAAAGTCACCCACCAAAGCAAAAATGTTCAAGTCGATCTTCTGACCACGGAAAATTTCAAAAAGAAGATTACGCCCCTCCTGATTACGATCCAGGGAGAAAACGAAACTTCCGTGGAACAAAATGAGCGCGGTGTCGAAAAATTCTTTTATCTCCTCGAAGGCGAGGTCCGGGTTAAAGTGGACCAAGAGGAATATCCGCTTAAGGCCGGTGAAACGTTGTACTTTGACGCTTCCCTGAAGCATCAAATCAAAAACGGAAAAGCCAAAACCGCGAAAATCCTGGCCGCCGTTTCCCCCTCCAAGATTTAATTCACTCAAGATCAATCCCGCGCTTCAAATTTCGGATTTCATGCTTCGGATTTTACCCGCTTATCTCCGCAAGGCGGCCTTGGAGAAAAGATTGGACGGAAAGGGAGTTCCTCTCCGGGCGTTTTGAAACATTAAAGGTAATCGCTCCGTAATGCTCCAAATCGTAGAGCGGAATATCCCTGCTGCGGAGAAAATCCTTCAGCCCGGGATCAGGATAAGGCAACGTCGCTAGATCGGGATCGATAAGGTCAAACAATCTTTCACAGGTACGGGAATCCATCGGCTGAGACGGTAAAATCAGAATATCGACAGGGCTTAGAAAATCCCGGTTGCCGGCCAAACGCGAAAGGACCTCTTCATTGACGCCGGGAAGCCACAAAAAATTCCAATTCCGGTAAACAACCTTGAGGATTGCGGCCGGCCTTTTACCTGCGCCTCCGTTCACTCCGTTCAAAAGGCGCAGCTCTCCCCCGTCCTGAATTTTTATTTTTTCCAGGGAATCAAAAGCCCGCGTTTTGACTTTTCTTTTTGCGGTTTCAATCCGGATTTGAGAAGCCAGGCCCGGCGGATACAGCAGGCGCGACGTTTTGAAATGTCCCAAAAGGGTTCTCAGGCCGCCCCAATGTTTTTTATAGGTGTCGCTGATCAAAATCCCCGCCAAATGATTGATCCCTTTCCAGCGCAGATACGGGTTGAGGATCCACTCCGCCTGGTTGGAGGGAAAAATCCTGCCTGCATTGATCAGCCAATGAACGCCTCCCGGAAATTCAAGATGCGCCAGCTCATTTTTTCCGGCGGAAAGGAGGGTGAATTCAAAGCCGGCCGCGGGCGCGGGTTTGAAAAAAGAAAAGACGGTCAGGAGCCACAACCCGGCCGCAGCGCTGCGAACCAGCCGGAGAGGCTTGCGATCGTAATGTCTTAAAAGGGAAAAAAGGGTGAGGAATCCATAATATCCTATGATTTGATAAAGGGAAGGACGGAGAAGAAAAAAATGCCCCCAGGGAATCTGCGCGCAGAATTGGATCCAGGCCAGTCCGAGCGCAAGACATCCTTTGGCAAATTGAATCACAAGGGCTCCGGCAAACGGAATCCATCCAAGAATGAGGGCAAGAAGAGAAACGAGCAGAGCCAGGTGAAAAAGCGGGATCGCGCCCAGATTCGTCAGCAGGCCGATGGGAGAAAAAATATTGAAATGATAAAGCACGATGGGAAATGTGCCGAGGAGCACCGCCAGCCCGTTGGCCAGATTTTCTACGCTCCGGTATTCCTCCCCTGCCCGGCTGAAGGACTTCAAAAATAAAATCAGGGAGAGCACGGAAAGAAAAGAGAGCTGAAAGGAAATCGAATCCAGGCTTGCCGTATCCATAATCACAAGGATCAAAAAGGCGAGAAAAAAAATGTTGAGGGAATTCCTCTCGCGCTCCAGGATCAGCGCGGAAAATCCGAACGCGGCCATAAAGCCTGCGCGCTGGATCGGAATCCCGAAGCCCGCGATCAGCACCTGAAAAATGCTTAGCAAAAGGGACAGCGCGGCTGCGGGTTTCTGCCGGATGCCGAGCGCAATAAGGCAAAGGTAAACGCTTCCCGCCACCATTGCGATATTCAGGCCGCTGATGGCCAGAAGGTGGGATGTCCCTGTTTTTAAGAAGGCCTCATTTAATCCCGGGTCCACTTCTTTTCTCATCCCGAGAATCAAGGCCTTGAATAAAGGCGCGTCACCCTTTCCAAACAGGCGGTCGATTTGCAGCGCCATTTGATCCCTGAAACGAAAAACCGCCCTCAGTAAAGACGCGGATCGGGATTTTTGCAGCTGAGTTACCGCACGGGGGCCGTAGCCTTCGAAAATCCCGTAAATATGCTGGCTTGCGAGATATCTTTTGTAATCAAACTGTCCGAGGTTCAGCGGCGTTTTCGGGATCTGGATTTTTCCAAAAAGAACGATCCGGTCTCCGAATTCCGGCACCTCTTGCGGATAATGCAAAAAAATCTGGACATCTCCCCACACCGGAATGATTTTTCGCTCCCGGCCCCGCTTGAAATCAAGCTGCCGGGACGCCAGCACAAACGAAGCGGTTGTCTTTTTTCCCTTTCGCTTGATCTCCGCCTGAGTCTTGACCAGCCCCTCAAGTTTTGCCCAGTATCCCGACTTATTTGTCGCTGAGGGGAAAGGCTGCGGGATAGATTTTTCAATCGCATGGGCGGGACGGTAACTATCGGAATAGGAATAGAAAACGCCGAGAAAAATGAAGGCTAGGAAGATGACCGGAAGGAAATATTTCTTCCCTCGCGCCGACCAAAGCAGGGGCAGGCACAGGAGAAATCCTTTAAGGCACCACGGGAGGCAAGGCTGTCCGAGACCGCGATAAGCCAGAATACCCAGCGTAAAACCTAAAGCGAGCCAGAAAAAGGGTGATCTCATAAAATTTCATTTTATTTAATTTATTATGCTTTATTTGCATATTCTACTGCGCGGCGCTTCCTTGACAAGAAAAATTCTGAAAAAGAGGCTTTGACAAGTCGTACGGGATTAGGTACGCTTCAAACCGGGTGACAAAATGACAACTTTAACAGCGAGCAGGGCAAGAGAGCTTCTCTATAAACTTCTGGATCAGGCAGCCACGGCTCACGAACCCATTCAAATCACGGGCAAACGCCACAGCGCAGTCCTTATTTCCGAAGAGGACTGGCGGGCTATTCAAGAAACCCTTTACCTGCTTTCCATTCCGGGAATGCGGGAATCCATTCGGAAGGGCCTGAAAACGCCGGTCGAAAAGTGCGGCGATAAACTGAAGTGGTAAATTGGAAGGTCGTCTTTACCAAGCAGGCCCAAAAAGACGCTAAAAAACTGGCAGCTTCAGGTCTCCGGCTTAAAGCGGAGAAACTCTTGGAAATTCTTAAAGCCAATCCTTACCAAACGCCGCCGCCTTACGAAAAACTCGTCGGCGACCTTGAGGGCGCTTACTCCCGCCGTATCAACGTCCAGCGCCGACTGGTTTATCAAATCTTGGGGGACATAAAAACCGTCAAAGTCATCCGCTTGTGGACGCATTATGAGTGACGCTGTTTCTATTTATCCGATTGAAAAAAGATCAGGGCGGTTTGTTCAGATTCTGGGGATTGAGACACAAGAGCGCTCAGCCTCGCCTGCCGCACCCCGGCCCACACAGCCAGGCTGAGAGCGAGGAAAAAAAGAATCGTGTCTTGGTAACGGCGGAGCATAGAAGTAAAATTTGACGAAAGGAGAGTATCATATAGAGCCTTTTTTTTCAAATGATAAATCGTCAAAGATTAATGAATCAAATCATTCCGCCATTCGAAGAAAGCAAAGATGAAGTATAAAATTCTTTTCGTCCTTGAAAATTATTATCCCAAAATCGGCGGCGTTGAGACATTATTCAAAAACCTCTGTGAGGGATTAGCGCAAAAGGGTTATGGAGTAACTGTGCTTACTTCCGGCGCTCCGGGCTGCACAGAAAACGAGATTCTCAACGGCGTCAAAATCCAGCGGTTAAAAACAAGCTCGCGTTACGCCTTCACCTTCCTCGCCTTTTTTGAGGCCTTGAAACACGCCCAAAATTACGATCTTATTCATACGACTTCGTATAATGCGGCCTTGCCTGCATTCTTAGGGGCAAAATTCAGCAGGAAAAAAGTTCTTATTACTTTTCATGAAATGTGGGGAACACTTTGGTTTAGCCTGCCCTTTCTAAATAAGCTTTCAAAATTAGCTCATTATTTATTTGAAAAATTAATCGCAGCCCTGCCTTTTGATAAATTTATCGCTGTTTCGAAGTTTACCTACAGGCGGCTTATCGAAGAGGGTGTGGAACAAAAGCGGATTGAGTTCATTTACAATGGAATCGATTATGGAAAAATTGATGACTTTAAGCTCACACATAAAATAACTCCCTATGAAAATTTTACGTACACTTATTTCGGACGCTCAGGCGTCTCCAAAGGACTGGATCTCTTGTTCGAAGCAGCCGCGCAGATTCGGACACAGATTCCAAACAGCCAATTTTTATTAGTTACGCCAAAAGAAAACCATTCGGTCGCAAGGCAAATAGACAAGCTAATTGATCAATATAACCTTCGGGATTATATCCGGTTTAAGCAAAATCTTTCGTTCAACGAACTCTATACTGAAATTCTCAAATCCCATTGTGTTGTCATTCCCTCCTATAGTGAAGGGTTCGGTTTTTCGGCGCTGGAAGCCGCTGCGCTTGGAACGCCCATTGTCTCTTCCGGGCGGGGCGCATTGAAGGAAGTTGTGT
>JAHFHG010000033.1:2089-23265 GCA_023247035.1 Candidatus Omnitrophota bacterium | reverse complement strand
AGGAAAAAATGCAAGACCTGCTAAAAATCCTATCCTTCAGATTGAAATCCTCGGGGGGGCAGTACGCTCAGGCGTTATTTAATCGCGCTGGGCGTCTTCATCGGGGGATTCAAGCCTGGAATTTGAAGTTGTGTATTATGTTCTGAACGCCGACTCCGCGCCCGGCGGTGTTGGTCCAAACCGATAACGATAAGAGTCCGGGGACTTTAAAGGTCATTTGAAATGGACATTCAGGAAAACTGGGAAAAGGCGTTAAAGTTTACGGAAATCATCCGGCCGAGGATCGAACCTTTGGCGGTTTTTAACGCGACCGAGCTGGCCTATATTTTTCTGGCGGAATCCTTGGTCAACAAAGGGGACACGATCGTCAGGCAAGGAAAGATTCTGGTCGAGAAGCCTTCGATCATTCTTCCCCCCAACCTGCCGCAGTTTGAGGGGTTTGATTCCGAAGAGATGCCGGACTGGAATTCGCTGATGACGGCGAATTTCCTTTTTATCCGCGGCGTGCGTTTTCCTTCGATGAAGTACAACCATAAAACCGAATCGCTTGACCTTTACGAAGGCCGGCTGCAGGAGGCCATTCGTCATTATCACCAGGATCTTCAAAAGAAGGAAAACGTCTCCACCGGTTTGATTATAGGATCGGAAGATTGCTGGCGGTTTTCAGTCCTGATTTTTATCGCCAGCCAGGTGATGAGACAGGCCGAAGGCGATATGAAAAAACTGTGGGATAAATTTCACCGCGAGGGAGGGGCTTTTTAGTCCCATGAGCCACGAAGAGATAGGCCTTTGCATTCACGGCCATTTTTATCAGCCGCCGCGTGAGGATCCCTGGATCGAGGCGATCGAGCCCCAGGAGAGCGCGGCCCCTTTTTCGGATTGGAATGAGCGGATCCATTATGAGTGTTATCTGCCCAATACCAAGGCAAGGGTTTTGGACGATAAAGGAAACATTTTGGATATCGTGAACAATTTTGCGAAGATCAGTTTCGACTTTGGCCCTACGCTCATGAGCTGGATCGAACAAAAGCATCCCGAAACGTACCGCTTGATTCTCGACGCCGACCGGATAAGCTGCCGGGAGCATCGGGGACACGGAAACGCGATGGCCCAGGTTTATAATCACATGATTATGCCGCTGGCCAGCCGGCGGGACAAGGCCACCCAGGTCCAGTGGGGAAGGGAAGAGTTCCGGCGCCGGTTTGGGCGGGATTCCGAATCCATTTGGCTCCCCGAGACGGCCTGCAATGAAGAAACGCTCGAGGTTTTGGTCGAGGCCGGCATCCGTTATATTATTCTGGAGCCTCATCAGGCCGAAGCCGTAAGGCCTTTGGATAAAAAAGAGTGGCAGGATGTCTCGCAGGGCCAGATCGATCCCAAGCAGCCGTACCGTATTTTTCTAAAAGACAATCCCCAGAAATCCATCGATGTCTTTTTTTATGACGGGCCTGTCTCAAGGGCCATCGGTTTTGAAGATATCCTTTTTGATGCGAAAAAATTCATGCACCGGCTCGAGGAGGCAAAGCAAAAAGGAAGGCCGGCGCCTCAGCTGATTCACGTTGCGACGGACGGAGAAACCTACGGGCATCACCGGCCTTTCGGCGACCGTGTCCTTGCTTATCTTGTGAATATCGAGGCCCCTAAAAAAAATTTCAGATTTATCAACTACGGGGAATTTTTAGAACTCAACCCTCCCCAGTTCGCAGTGCGTTTAAAGGAGGGGGCGGATAAAGAAGGGACCTCGTGGAGCTGCCCGCACGGCGTTAAAAGGTGGAAAGAGCATTGCGGGTGCCGCGGAAACGGGCCGACGGAATGGCGCCAGCATTGGAGAAAACCTTTGCGCGGCGCCTTGGACTGGCTGCGGGATGAGCTTGCAAAAATTTATGAACAGCGCGCCGGCGTGTATTTGAAAGATGTTTGGGCGGCGCGCAATGATTATATCCGCATTCTCTTGGACCGTTCCGAAGAGAATGCCGCGGCCTTTTTTAAGGATCACGCGAAACGCGAGCTTGCGCGGGAGGAAAGGATCTCTTGCTTGAAGCTCCTTGAGATCCAGCGCCACGCGATGCTCATGTACACAAGCTGCGGGTGGTTTTTTACCGAACTTTCAGGAATCGAAACGGTTCAGGTGATCGCGTACGCCGCGCGCGCGCTTCAACTGGCCGAAGAGCTGGCGGGCGAGCCGCTTGAGGAAAACTTTCTGGCGCGCTTGTCGGAAGCGAAAAGCAATATTGCGGAATTCAAAGACGGACGCGTGATTTATGAAAAATGGATCCGCCCCCGGATGACTTCCCTTCACCACGCCGCCGGTTTTTACGCGATCACGTCGATCTTAGACGATTATTTCGAAGGAAAAGAGAAGATCAGCCTTTATTGTTTCAAAATCCACGTGATCCACCAGCGCAAAGAATCGTTCGGGGGCTTGACCTTGAATTTCGGCAGGATCAAAATCGTTTCAGGAATTACGCTCGAAGCCCATGATCTGATTTTTATCGCGCTTCACATCGGCGTTTATGATTTCCGCTGCTCCGTCAAAGCGTTTGAAAATGAAGAAGAACTGGAGCGGCTTGAAAAAGAATTTTTTGACGAGCTTCACGCCCTTCATATTGTTGAGCTTTTAAGGAAGATGGATATTATTTTCGGCCCGCGTTATTATGCTTTGAAGGATCTTCCGCTCAGGGAAAAAGCGAAAATCATCTCAATCCTCACGCGCGAAGTGATTGAAAAGATCAGCAATGCCCTGGAGAATCTTTATGACGAAAACCGCAGGATGAACGAGATCTACCGTTCGATCAACCTTCCGATTCCTGAGCAGATACGCTATGCCGCGGAGCACACGCTGGAAAGACGGCTCAAGATGTCCATCATGGAATTGGCCGGAGCGGGTTTCAACCCTAAAAAGGCAGCGGCTTTTTACCGGCTTATCGATCAGGCGAAGTCGTTCGGGGTGAGGCTGCCTGAAAAGGAATTGGCGGATTTTTTAAGCCGGGAGTTTGAAAAAAGAACGCGGCGCCTTCATTCTGATTTTCACCCTGAGGTCGTCACGGAGTGCATGAACATTCAAAAAACAGCCAGAAAAATGAAGATTGATTTCGGGAAAAGGAACTCCCAGGAGCATCTTTTTTTTCTCATCCAGCAGTGGATGCGGGATCCCGAAAAGCTGCCCGAAGGCCTCCGCCAGGCCTCGCACCCTTTTTTACAGCTCTTGGCGGATCTTCAAATCAATGCCGAGGCTTTCAAAAAATTCATTCAAAGCGGATTCTCCGGCGCTGTCCATGAGCCCTCGCGAGACTTTTGACTTTTTAACAGCAAGGAAGAAAATTTGAAATCCGGCGCCGCTTCTCAAAACGTCCTCCCGCACGCGCGGAAAATCTTAAGATTTTTTGCGGCAAACAAAGAAAAAATTTCTCCGCTTCTCATCCTGACTCACGATTATCCGGATCCGGACAGCCTTGCCAGCGCTTTTGCGTTAAGTCATTTAGCGCAGCACATGTTTGGAATCTCCTGCCGGATCGTCTACGGCGGGATTATCGGCCGCACCGAAAACCGGGGAATGGTGAATATTTTGCAGATCCCGGCCTATAAGATCAAACCGGCGGATTTCAAAAAGTTCACGCACGCGGCCTTGCTGGATACCCAGCCCGCTTTTGAAAATAATTCCTTTCCCAAAAATCGGAGGGCTACGATCGTCATTGACCAGCACCCGGTCGTCCAAAAGCCCGACGCGGATTTAGTCATCCTCGATCCGGATTGCGGCGCCACCAGCGTCATTTTGGGACAGGCCCTCCTTCACGCGAAAATAGAAATTCCTTCGCCGGTCGCAACCGCCCTGGCTTACGGGATTACGTCGGATACGCTCAACCTTTACCGAGCAGGACGGCCCGACATCATTCAAACGTATTTGGGAATCCTGCCTTACTGCGATCTGCGCGCCCTGGGGCGTATTCAGCACCCTCAACGCTCAAGGCATTTTTTCACCACGCTCGGCCGGGGGATCCAAAATGCGATGATGCGGCGGGGCCTGATTGTGGCGCACCTCGGCCCGGTCGAGAGCCCGGATTTCGTCTCCCAGACCGCCGATTTTTTATTGACCTATAAAAACATTCAAAAATCAGCCGCCACGGGCCGGTACAAAGGAAAGCTCCACGTCTCGCTGAGGATTTCTAATCCCAATGCCGAAGCCGGCGAAATCCTGCGGGATGTTTTTTCAAATCGCCGCGACGCGGGCGGGCATAACGGCATTGCGGGAGGGAGTTTTTATGTCGGCCAGGCCCTCGATAAATCAGCGTGGGAAGAGGCCGAGCGGACTTTTGTCGAGCGCCTCTTAAAAAGGCTTCGGATCAATGCCAAGGGGGATTTCCATTATCCCTTTCGATAAGATCAACTTTCATCTGGATCGGTCCCTCTTCGTTCCCAAGATCGGTTTTTCGGATTTCTTGGACATTTTATTTATGACGCTCATTATCTATAGCTTATTTGTCTGGCTGAAAAGGACAAGGGCCGTTTTTGTCTTGATGGGGATTTTGATCTTGGGCGCCATTTATCTTCTGGCCCGTCAATTCAACCTTTATCTGACCACCGCGGTTTTTCAGGGATTTTTCGCTATCATTTTAGTCGCCGTGGTGATCATCTTCCAGGAAGAACTGCGCCATTTTCTGGAGGAAGTCGCGGTTTGGATCCTCAACCGCCGCCTCGTCCGTTCCAAACCCGCGCGCCTTTCGCGTCCGGAAGTCGAAATCCTGGTCCGCACGCTGGTGGATTTGGCGCGCGAGAAAATCGGCGCCTTGATCGTGATCCGCGGAAAGTCGATGCTGGTGCGTTATTTGGAAGGCGGCGTGGAACTGGACGGGAAGCTCAGTGAGCCGCTCTTTAAAAGCCTGTTTGATCCCAACTCCATCGGCCACGACGGAGCCGTTGTCATTGAAGGCGACCGTATTGCCCGGTTCTCTTGCTATCTTCCCCTTTCAAAAGATATTTCTAAGCTCCAAAACCACGGCACGCGCCATGCCGCGGCCTTGGGCCTTTCCGAGCTGACCGATGCCCTTTGCCTGGCCGTCTCCGAGGAAAAAGGGACGATTTCCGCGGCTTCCGGCGGAAATCTTCGAAAAATGGAAAGCCCCGAAAAACTGAATGCGATCCTTGAACAGTTTTATCAGGAAATCAGCCCCCGGCAGACGGGCAGCCTGTGGCAGGATTTTTTTAAAAAGAATTCCGCGTGGAAAATTCTGGCCTTCGCGCTCGCGGCCGTCCTCTGGTTTATTTTTGTGTGGAGTTCCAAACAGATCTATCAAAGTTACCGGGTGCCTGTTCAAACGACGGACGTCCCGCCGCACCTTCAGGTGGCGAGTATCGAACCGCGCGCGGTTTCCGTGACCCTGCGCGGCCAGCGCCGCCATTTTTATTTTGAAGGCCCGGACAGCGTTAAACTTTTTTTGAGAAATTGGAATATGAAGAAAGGCGCGGCGTCCGTAGCGATTGCGCCTTCCGATCTTGATCTTCCGAAAAATCTATCGGTCATCAATGTTTACCCGAAAAATCTAAGGGTCCAGGTGGAAAAGAAAAATAAGCCCGCTCAAGAATTCGGCCTTCGAGAAATAAAACAGGAAACCGCCCGTGGCTGACCGCGATTCATTCGCCTTTTTGCTGCGCCCGTTTTTTGAAAAAGATCCTGTGCTGGCGGCGCGCTCCCTTGAAACCCTTCCGGAGGAACAGGCCGTCGATATTCTCGGGGCATTGCCTCCTTCCCTTGCCGGCGCTGTTTTTGCTCACCTTGAGATTCACTGTGCCGCCAATGTTTTGAAAAATCTGCCGTCTCATCTTTTCGAAACCGTCGTAGAAAATTTAGATGCCCAGTACCGAGCGACTCTGTTGATCCTTCTTCCGGACGCGCAGCGCGAACGGCTTTTCAATCAAATGTCCCCGCAGGCCAAGCAGGAAATCCAGGCGCTCTTGACTTATCCGGAAAACAGCGCGGGGCGCGTGATGAGCCCGCATTTCCTGGCCTTTCACAAAGACATAAAAGTCCAGAGTACGATTGAAAGAATCCGCCTCCTTGCCAAACAAAAAGCGCCCGCTTCCTACGCCTACGTGGTCGATGAAAAAAACCGGCTGATCGGCGTGATCAATATGCACGATTTGATGCTGGCCCCGGCGGAGGCTTCCTTAGAATCCGTAATGCGCCGCGACGTTTTTTCCGTGAACGGTTTTATGGACAGGGAACAGGTGGCCGCGGAGCTTTCTAAAAGGCGGTATTTCGCGGTCCCTGTCGTGGATAACGAGAACCGGCTTATCGGAGTCGTGAAGGCCGAAAGGCTGATCAACGATATCCAGGAGGAAGCCACCGAGGACATTCAAAAAATGTTCGGCGCAGGCGGCGACGAGCGCGCTTTTTCGCCCCTGCATTTTTCGCTCGCCAAGCGCCTGCCTTGGCTTCACGTGAATCTGGCGACCGCGTTTCTGGCCGGAAGCGTGGTGGGGCTGTTCAGCGACGTGATCGGAAAATTTCCCCTCCTTGCGGTTTATCTTCCCGTCGTGGCCGGACAGGGAGGCAATGCCGGATCGCAGTCGCTTGTGGTGGTGATTCGCGGCCTTGTCATGCGCGAAATACCGGCCTCGAAGGTTTGGAAACTCATCCTCAAAGAGGCCGGCATAGGAATCATCAACGGGGTGATTATCGGAGTGGTGACGGCCCTCGCGGCGTGGTTTTGGCACGGGAATCCTTTTCTGGGAGTGCTTGTGGGGCTTGCGATGCTGGTCAATCTGCTGGTCGCCGGTTTTACAGGCGCCGCGATTCCGCTCACGATGAAAGCCATCGGCCTCGATCCCGCTCAGTGCTCCAATATTATTTTGACGACTTTTACGGACGTGATGGGCTTTTTTTCTTTGCTTGGTTTCGCGGTTTTGTTCGTTCCTTATCTCAAATAATCCGCCGGGAATTTTGGTGAGCACACAAGCTGCCGGATCTTATCAATCGTTCTTGTCTTCCGTCACGCACAGGCAATGGGAAAAAATGGGTCTTGTGCGGCGATCGGGCGTAGCCGTTCCTCTTTTTTCCATTTATTCTTCAAACAGTATCGGGATCGGCGAGATTCCGGATCTCCGGCTTCTGGCCGATTGGTGCGCGCTCGCGGGGATGAGTATGATCCAGCTCCTGCCCATGAATGACGTGGGTTTCAACTTCCGCCCTTACGACGCTCAAAGCACGTTTGCGCTGGAGCCGATGTATCTTTGCCTGGGGCGTCTTACCGGAGTGGAACCGGAATCCTTCAAGCGTGAAAGAGAAGCCCTTGCGGGACGTTTTCCCGCAGGAGGAGCGAAGGTCCATTACGGAATCAAAAAGGCGAAGCTGGATCTGCTTTGGGAAATATTTCAGGCCGCCAAAGAACGCTTTCAAGCCGCGGCGTCTTTCCGCGATTACGTCCGGGATCAAAAATTTTGGCTTGAGGATTACAGCCTTTTCAAAGTCCTTAAGGAGGAATACGGCCAGGCAAGCTGGGAACAGTGGCCCGAAAAGTTTAAGTCCCGCGATGCGGGAGCGCTTGAAGAATACCGCAGAAACAAGAGCGCAAAATTGGAATTCGAGAAATGGCTTCAGTGGCAGCTTTCCGAACAGTTTAAAGAATTGAAAAGATATACTCAGGCCGGAAAAATTTTTCTGATGGGGGATTTGCCTTTTCTTGTTTCCCGCGACAGCGCCGATGTCTGGTCGCATCAGGATTACTTTAAATTGGACCTTTCCTCGGGCGCGCCGCCGGACGCCTACTTTGCCCAGGGCCAGCGCTGGGGAATGCCGCCTTACCGGTGGGAGCGGATTGCGCAGCGCGGATACGATTACTTCATCGAAAAACTCAAATACGCGCAGAATTTTTACGATCTTTTCCGTATCGATCACGTGATCGGCGTTTTCCGGATTTGGACGATTCCGTGTTCCGAGCCCGTGGAGCATTACGGGCTCAACGGCGTCTTTGACCCGTCCGACGAAAGTAAGTGGGAGGATCAGGGAAGGGAATTGCTTTCTCAGATGATTCAGAATACCGCAATGCTTCCGTCCGCCGAAGACTTAGGGATCGTTCCGGCGTGTTCCTACCGGGCGCTGGAAGAATTGGCAATCCCCGGAATGGACGTCCAGCGCTGGAGCAAAGAGTGGCAGACCACCTGCGGCTTCAAGGCTCCGGAACAATACCGCAAAAATTCGATCGCCGTGATTTCCAATCACGATATGAGTTCTTTTCAGGCCTGGTGGGAATTTGAGGCCGGCACGGTAGACGCTGAACTTTTCGAACGAACGGCGCGGGCCAGGGGGATCGCTCCGGAGAAGATCAACGGAGCCTTGTTTGATCCTAAAAAATCCCGTTATGGGAGGCTCCGCTGGCGCGAGGGAATCAAAGACATTCCGGCGCTCCTTCGGGTGCTCGGCCGGCCGGCGGACGAGATACCGGATCTTGTGGATCTGTACCGGGCGTCGTATGATGAGAAGATAAAATTTTGGGACTACTTGGGCCTCGAACCTCCTTATCATGAAAAAGCGACGCCTGCGCTGGTCCGGCGGGCGCTTGAGAAAATAAGCGCCGCGGCTTCCATTTTCAGCGTTCAGCTTCTTCAGGATTGGCTGGCTTTGGGAGGAATATCGAAAGGAAATCTTTGGAATTTTCGAATCAATTTCCCCGGGACACTAGAGGACCGGAATTGGACGCTCGTCCTGCCTCTTTCGCTTGAGGAAATAAACCGTCTGGAAATCAACGGAAAAATCAAAGAGATCAACGCGGCGGCGGGAAGGATTTGATAGTGCTCGAAAATTGGAAATTTGAAACTCAAAAAAAATCTCGGGCGCCTTATTTTCCAAACAAGCATTTGGAACATTTGGATTTTGAATTTGTTTCGAGTTTCTTGCTTCGGATTTCGAATTTTAGAAATGCCCGGCTGTTTTTGAAACCCATTAAGGAGAAATGATCCTATGAACACTCGTTATCTTTTAACCGGCGTTGTTTTGATCGCGGCGCTCGCAGGAGGAATATTTTGGCTAAATAAAAACCGGCCGGCGCGTCCTCAGCCTCCGGCCGCCACGGCCGGTCAAAAGGCCAAGATCAAAGGGGGGCAGAATGCCTCGATCCAGATTGTGGAATATAGCGATTTCCAATGCCCCGCCTGCCAGCGCTCCGCTCAGTTTCTCCAGCAGATGATGGAGCGCTTCGGCGATAAAACCAGCTTGACGTTCCGGCATTTTCCGCTGGCCGCCCATCAGGGTTCGCCCTTGGCCCATCAGGCCGCGGAATGCGCCGACCGGCAGCAGAAATTTTGGGATTATCACGACCGCCTGTTTGCGGAGCAGAATCAATGGGCCGCCGCCCCGAATCCTTCCGAGCTTTTTTTGACCTACGCCAAAGATTTGGGCCTTGATTTGGACGCCTTCGCCCTTTGCCTCGCCGACCCGAAAATAAGGCAGCCGATCCTTTCGGATAAGGCCGAAGGAGAAAGCGCGCAGATCAAATCCACGCCCACGTTTTTTATCAATGGACAAAGGGCGGTCGGGCTGATTGAGCTTCAGAAAAAAATGCAGGAAATGACCGGAGTGCCTTTGTCGCCGGCGCCGGCCTCTGAAACGGCTGCGCCGCCTTCCGGAAATACGGCCGGCAAATGACGGCTTCCTTGAAAAGTAAGCTCCCGGATTTTTTCTGGTTCCTGGCGCGGATCTTGATCGGGTTTTTCTTTGCTTACGCAGGATTCACGAAACTCACCGAACCGGTTGAGAATTTCCGGGGAGTCCTCAGCCAGTATCAAGTCATCCCTTACGCTTTTTTGCCTTGGATCGCTTTCACGGTGCCGTGGCTTGAGCTGATGGCCGGAACCTTTATGATTCTCGGCTACGCGCCGCGCTTGGCTTCGCTGGCCACGGCTTTCCTCTGCTTGAATTTTTTGATCGTGCTGGGCGCGAGTGACGTTTTGCTTGATTCCGGCTCCAAAGATTGCGGCTGTTTCGGCGAGGGAAGTCTTATCCATCTTACGGTCCGCCAGATTTTCGTTTTGGATTTCTTGAATATGCTTTTAAGTTTGAAACTCGCTTCGCTGAAAACCCGCCCTTTGAGCTTGGATCATCTTCTAAGAAAAAAAACTTCGGGTTAAAGTTTTTGACTTTATGAAAAGGTCTCCTATAATTCTACAAGTCCTGCGGGTTTCAACCTGTTCTTTTATCAAGACCAGCTTTCCTATTTTTACCGGCCGGGTAGCTCAGTGGTAGAGCGAGGGACTGAAAATCCCTGCGTCGGGTGTTCAATCCACCCCCCGGCCAATTTCTATTTTGAGATCCAATCATGAAAACCGCAATCGGCATCGACATCGGCGGCACAAAGATTTCGATAGCCTTGGGAAACGAAAAGGGAAAAATTCTTTCCGAGTGCCTCATCCCAACCCGCACCGGAACTCAGACCCGGCAGAGCGTTCGGGAGCTTATCCGGAATATAAAGAAGCTGCTTGAGAAATACCCGGCCCCGAAATATAAAAACTTGGGGATTGGCGCGGGGCTTCCCGGGCCTGTCGATCCTCACAAAGGAACGGTTCCGGTTTCGCCTCATCTCGGCGGCTGGCAGGGCATTCCTTTACGGAAGATTCTCGAAAAAGAAACGGGACTGCCGGCCGTGTTAGCCAATGACGCCAATGCCGCTGCGGTAGGAGAAAAGTTTTTCGGCCAAGGCCGCGGCGTTTCGGATTTCATTTATATGACAGTCAGCACCGGAATCGGCGGAGGGATCGTTGTCAATCGCCGGCTGCTTGAGGGAGCCGGCTTTGTGGCCGGCGAAGTGGGGCATATGACGATCGTGCCGGACGGGGATCCGTGCAAGTGCGGAAAGCGCGGATGCCTTGAGGCCTACGCTTCAGGTACGGCAATCGCCGGTTACGTTGAACGCCAGCTCCGTCGAGGGACGAAATCGATACTTGGAAAACTCAAATCCAAAGAACGGGTTACGGCGCAAATCGTAGGCCTTGCGGCGCGTCGAAGGGACCGGCTCGCGATCCAAGCTTACGAAAGGGCCGGATTTTATCTCGGGATCGGAATCGCCAATCTTTTGAATATTCTGAATCCCGAAAAAATTATTTTAGGAGGCGGGGTTTTGAAATCCTCCCCCTCGGGTTTCTGGTCTTCAATGCGCGCAAGCTGCAAGCGGGACGCCTGGCCGGAGGCGATCGAGGCCGTCAAAATTGTCCGCTCTCATCTGAAAGGCAATTCCGGCAATCTCGGCGCCCTGGCCCTTGTTTTTGATAAGGGTTCGTGATTTCTCTAGCCATCATTTCGTCGTAACTTTTTCAAATTTTATGTAAGGCAGTCTCAGTTATTTAACGCAACACCAGCGAGATTTTTAAAGGCCTCGTAGGGCGTCAACCCGTTCAGTGTTTTTCTAGGTCTTCCATTTAAAAGATGCTGAATACGTTTAATCTGATACGACGACAGCTTGTTGAAATCGGTTCCTTTGGGCCAAAAATCTCGAAGGAGTCCGTGGGTGTTTTCGTTCGCGCCTCGTTCCCAAGGACTATACCCAACGAACTTGAGCCTGCGAAAGTTGGAGGCGCCTCTTTAGAGAAGGAATCGCCGCGAAAAGTTCGCAATCCTGATCTCGTTGGGTATAGCCGGATGCGCAAAATAAACTTTCATTTCAGCGGCCTTCGTAAACAGTTTATGTTCAGCCCTCTCTCGGCCTTGATCGTAGGTCATCGAAAGCCGCATTTCCTCGGGCAATTTTTTTGCACTGCGCGCAAACGCCTTCCGCACTTCCAGGGCTGTTCTATTTTTCAAGCGAACCAAAATCACGGCACGCACATTGACTCAAGATAAAAGGCAACCGTAGCGGGTAATCGTTGACTCATAATACCAGGTCGCCGAGCGGGCTTGTGGATGATAGCATTTTTTTGTTGATACTTCGGCTTTGGCCCTGGTTTATTTTTTTTTTACGTCTTAAAATTTTGAAGGTTCTGAGTCGGCGGATGGCGTACTTGCGGTTGAAACCTAATGTTGAGGCAGAGTTCATCGAGGGTTTTCAATTTTTAAAGTTGCTTTTTTATACCGTAACCAAACGGCTTTGAGATATTCTTTTATGGCTTTCGGACTCATACAAAGGCCTCCTTTTTTGGGTCACCTTTTAATATGAGTCAACGATTCAGGCTAATCCGCCGTTCGGTTACCTTTAATTTGAGTCAATGCCCCCCAAGAAAAAGTGCTTGTGGGGATGAATGATTTTGTTATAATAAGCCCCCAATTTTGATCTCCAGCTTCACTGAAAGACGAAAGGTATTTTCCCCCTTCTTGTCTTCGCGGTTAGCCTTTACACTTTTTTGGGATAAATTGGATTTATCTTGTAAGAGGAGGATTCTACAGTTTGATGCAAGTTAATCTTAAACAACTACTTGAGGCAGGCGTCCATTTTGGGCACCAAACTCAGCGGTGGAATCCAAAGATGAAGAAGTATATCTTTGGAGAACGCAACGGAATTTATATCATTAATCTGGAAATTACCCTTTCCTGCCTTGAACGAGCGCTTGATTTTTTAAGGAAATCCGCCGGCGAAGGTAAAGATATCCTCTTGGTGGGGACGAAACGGCAAGCCCAGGAACCTCTCCGCGAAGCTGCGCAGCGGTGCGGAATGCCTTACGTGGACCAGCGCTGGCTCGGAGGAATGCTCACGAATTTTGAGACGGTCCGCAAATCGGTGGGGCGATTGGAACATATTGAAAAGATGGAACAAGAGGGCAGTTTTAGTTTTGTCACGAAAAAAGAAGTGGCGGGATTTAAAAAAGAGCGCGAAAAGCTGATGAAAAATTTAAGCGGCGTCCGCGCTATGAAAAAGCTGCCCAGCGCTATTTTTATCATTGATTCCAAAAAAGAGGAAATCGCCATTCATGAGGCTTCCAAGCTGAATATCCCTATTGTTGCCATTCTGGATACAAACTGTGATCCCGAGTTCGTCGATTATCCCATACCGGGCAATGATGATGCGATCCGGGCCGTTAAGCTTTTTTGTGATTTGGTTGCCCAAGCGATTCAAACGGGCAGGGACGAATATCTGCAAAGCGCCGGAGGACAGGCCCCCGCGGTCCCGGAAGCTGAGGTCAAGGCCGAGCCGATTTCCGCTGAAGCTCCGGGGGTTAGCCTTCCGGAAAGTACGCCTTCGGATCCCGTTGTGATTCCTCGTGAAATAAGTGAACCGGAGGACGCGGTTGAGGACAAGCTGGCCTCGCGATTCGCGGTCGAAAAAACCGAGGCCGAGAAAAAGGCCAAAAAAACTTTGCGCAAAGAAACAGGAAAGGCCAAGGCAAAATAGCCCCAACCCGGCTCGGAGCCAGGTTGAAAAGGTTCAAAATGTCGACTCAAAACCAGCAAGATTCAAAGGCTGCGCTGCTTAAATTGCGGGAATTGACGGGCGCAGGAATGATGGATTGCAAAGAGGCCTTGGAGCAGGCGGCCGGGGATTTGAAAGAGGCCAAGAATATCATCCGGCGCAAGGGGCTCGATATTGCCAAAAAGAAATCCACCCGCGAGGCTAAAGAAGGGCAGATTATCTCTTACATTCACGGCGGCGGAAAATTAGGCGTCCTCCTGGAGATCAACTGCGAAAGTGATTTTGTGGCGCGCAATGAAGTGTTTCAGGAATTTGCGCGGAATATCACCATGCAGATTGCGGCTGCGCACCCGCTTTATGTCCTCTCCGCCGATATTCCGGAATCTGAAATGGAGCGGGAAAAGGCTAACTTTCAGCAGGAACTGAAAGGGAAACCTCCAGCGATTCAGGAAAAAATCCTCCAAGGGAAGCTGGCCAAGCGTTTTGAGGACGTATGCCTTTTGAATCAGAAATACATCAAAGATGATTCGCGGACTGTTCAAGATTACTTAAGCGAGACCATTGCCAAGATTGGTGAAAATATTGTGATCCGCCGCTTTGTGAGGTATGAAGTCGGCGGAAGCAATTAATTGGAAAAACAATTCCAATGCTATGGAAACATTTCACGGCTTGTGAAAGTCAAGCGCATTTCCAGAAAAAAGTTTTAGCCCTCCGCCGCCGTTTATTTTTACCGCTGATTGATCCCTATGAAAAAACCTGCGTATAAGAGAATCGTTCTCAAATTGTCCGGAGAAGCCCTCCAGGGGGAATCGGGCTTCGGCGTGGATCCCAAAGTCGTGGCTTCCATTGCGGAACAAGTCAAGGAAGTGCGCGAGATGGGCGTGGACGTGGCTTGCGTGATCGGGGCGGGTAATTTTTTTAGGGGGCTTCAAGGCTCCAAGGCCGGCATGGATCACGCTACGGCGGACTACATTGGAATGCTCGCCACCATTATGAATTCGCTTGTGCTGCAGGACGGCCTTGAAAAACTCGGCGTGCACACGCGCGTGCAATCGGCGATCGTGATCCAGGAACTCGCGGAGCCCTATATCCGGCGCCGTGCGATCCGGCATCTGGAAAAAGGACGTGTCGTTATTTTTGGCGCGGGAACGGGAAACCCTTATTTTACGACCGATACTGCGGCCGCCCTGCGCGCGATGGAAATCGGGGCGGATGTCATTTTGAAGGCCACGAAAGTCGACGGCGTTTACACCAGCGACCCGATGAAGGATAAACGCGCTAAAAAATACACCCGGCTGCGCTATATCGATGTCCTGAAGGACCGGCTGCAGGTCATGGACGCCACGGCAATATCCCTGTGTATGGATCATCAGCTCCCGATCGTCGTGTTTAATTTGACAAAATACGGAAACATCCGCCGCGTGGTTTTGGGAGAGCCTATCGGGACTCGGGTTTCCTGATTCCGAAACCCCGTTGAGTTTTAAAGAAGCCCTTTAAGCATTTTTGAAATCAAGCAGGTTTGGAATGCAAGGAGGATCCTGTGGTCGAGACGCTCGATGTCAAAAAAGTGACGGAAGAAACGAAGAAAAAAATGACCAAGGCGCTTGAGGTCACGCGGAAGGAATTTCAAAATATCCGCACGGGCCGCGCCTCGATCGCCTTGATGGAAGGCATTTTGGTGGATTATTACAACACGCCGACTCCGTTGAAAGGAGTCGCAAGCATTTCTACCCCGGATCCTAAAACCATCGCCATCCAGCCGTGGGACCCTTCCATTATCGGAGAGATCGAACGGGCGATTTTGAAATCCGGGCTGGGCTTGACCCCGATCAACGACGGGAAAATAATCCGGATGCAGCTGCCGCCCCTCACTCAGGAAAGGCGCGAGGAGTTGACCAAGCTGGTGCGGAAAGTGGCCGAAGAAGGCCGTGTTTCGATCCGCAACGCCAGGCATGAGGGGATCGAGCAGATCAAAAAGCTTGAGAAGGGCAAAGTCGTTCCTGAGGATATCTCTCATTCCACTCAAAAAGAAATTCAAAAGCTGACCGATGGTTTTATTGCGCAGGCGGATGAGGCCTTGAAGCATAAGGAATCCGAGATCCACGCAATATAATCAGGCGAAGCCTCCGCTGCTTCGTCCGCCACGCAGCCGGCCGGCCGGCGCTTCTTTTTTTCGCGAGCCCGCAGCTCACAGTCTGGTACCTGCCCTTTTCCGCCTGAGCGGGGATTCGTCCGGTAGGCGAATGGCAGGTGTGGATGAATAAAGAAAAAATTTTCGCGAGCCCGTAGCTCAGTCTGGTAGAGCACTGCCCTTTTAAGGCAGGTGTCGATGGTTCGAATCCATCCGGGCTCATTCGAAATAGGGCGGGATAGCTCAGTTGGTAGAGCAGAGGACTCATAAGCCTCGCGTCGGGGGTTCGATTCCCTCTCCCGCCATTCTTCTTTGCCGCGAAGCGAAGCCGAGTACCGTACTCATGAATTTTCCCGATTGCTTTGAACGCGTTCTCAAAGAACAAAAACTCATCCGCCTGCACGAGCGTCTGGGTATCGCTTGCTCCGGCGGCCCCGATTCGACCGCGCTCTTTTATTTACTCTCCAGCCTTTCCGAAAAGTGGGGATTGAAAATCGGCCTGCTTCATTTTAATCACGGCCTGCGGGGAGAAGGCTCAAACCGCGACGAGCGATTTGTGCGGAGGCTTGCGGAAACCTTCGGCGTGCCTTTCTACGCGGGGCGGGGGAATATCGAAAAACTGGCCCGGAGAGAAAAAATTTCTCTTGAGGAAGCCGGTCGCCAGGCCCGGTACCGGTTTTTTATCGAAACGGCAAAAAAATACCGCGTCCCTCAAGTGGCCTTGGGCCACACACGCGATGACCAGGCCGAAACGGTTTTAATGCGGGTTTTTCAAGGCACCGGATTAAAAGGCTTGTGCGGGATCCGGGAAGAAATGAAAATGCAAAACGTCCGCTTCGTGCGGCCTCTGCTGGATTATTCCAAAGAAGCATTGGAGCGCTTTCTCAAAGAGCGCAAGATCGCCTACCGCAGAGACTCAAGCAACAAATCGCGCCGCTTCCTTAGGAATCGTATCCGTCTAGAGATGATCCCTTGGCTTGTCCGCAACGTAAATCCAAGGACGGTTGAGGCCATTGCGAGAATTCCCACTATTGTTAACGAAGAGGTCAAAGTTCTGGAACAATTGGAGAATGAGGCGTGGGAAAAATGCTTTAAATCGAAACGGGACCGGAAAGTTGCATTGGATCGGAAAGTTTTTTTAAAATCCCCGCCGACATTACAGTTTCGCGTGCTGGACCGGGCGCTTAAAATCCTGGATGCGCGAAGCGGCCTGAACTTTGAGTTGTGGCGAAATCTGAGGCCTTCTTTGAAACGTACCCAGCACCGGTGTTCGCTGCCGCGAAATATTGATTTCACGCTATCACCCTCAAAAATTTTTCTACGCAAGAGAATTTTTTTATAAAACTTGAACGGCATATTATAATTGGGGCCCCATGAAAAAAGAAATGACGTTGGATGAAATTTACGCGCCTGTCGAAGCGCGCCTGAGGGCCGTCCCCTCCGCCATTTTTGAAATCCTTTCGACGCCCAACGAGCTGGCCCAAGACGTGATCCAGTATTTTTTTTCCGCGCCCGGCAAGCTGCTGAGGCCCGCCCTGACGTGTCTGGGGGCTGAGATCAAGGGCCTCCGCCCGATCCAGGAGAAACGCTTAATTGCGCTCGCCGCCGCCTTTGAAGTTTTCCACGCCGCAACGCTGATCCACGACGATATTATCGATTCCGCTTATTTGCGCCGGAATATCCCCACGATCAACGTCAAGTGGGGCCCGGAGCTCGCCGTTTTGGTCGGCGATTACCTTCACGATAAAGCCATCGGCGCGATTTTTGCCGGCGGCAATGAAAAAATTTTTTCCCTCTTTCTTCAGACGGCAGGCCTGGTCTGCGACGGAGAAATCCGCGAACTCAAGGAAAAGGACAATTTCAATCTGAAAGAAGAAGAATACCTCGAGATCATTGACAAAAAGACCGCGGCCCTGCTCGCGTGCACAATTGAAACCGGCGCGATCCTGGCCGGCGTCTCTGCCGAGGAGGCCGAGGCCCTGAAGCGGTTCGGGCGGTATTTTGGGATCGCGTTTCAAATCGTGGATGACTGCCTGGATTTTACCGGCAATGAGGAGGAATTCGGGAAAACCCTGGGGGCCGATTGCTCAGCCGGGGTCCTTACGATGCCCTTGATCCGTTTGCTCCAGCTTGTGGATGAAAATAGAAAAAGTGAAGTTCTCAAAATTTTTTCCGCCCTGGACGGATCCCTGCCTGTCCGGCAGGCAGGCACCGTGCTGCAGGGAGAAAAATCCGAAGGGGGAACGAATCCATTTCAAGTCCTTCTGGCGATGATCCGTGAATACGGCGCCCTTGAGTACTCGATTGAAAAAGCCCGTCTTTACAGGGACAAGGCCCGCCTCGAGCTTTCGATTTTCCCCGATTCGCCGGGCAAGCGAAGTCTCGAACTTCTGGTCGATTACGTCCTTGAGAGAAACCGTTAAATTCCGCTGTAAGCGGTAAGCGATAAGCGGTAAGAAAGAAAAAAATTCATTTAAAAGTATTTGCAGTTACTCATCGCTTATAATTTAAAGCCGACAATGCTTTACATTGTTCCTACTCCCATCGGAAATTTAAAAGACATTACCCTGCGCGCCCTTGAGGCATTGAAGAGCGCGGACCTTATCGTCTGCGAGGATACGCGCCAAACGCAGAAACTTTTGAAGGCTTATGAAATTCAGAAACCGCTTTTGAGTTTGCACGAGCACAGCGGTTTAGGAAGGGTCCGGGAAATTACGGCCCATCTTTCCGAAGGAAAATCCGTGGCCCTCGTTTCCGACGGAGGGACGCCGCTCGTTTCGGACCCGGGCTTTGAACTTCTTAGGGAAGTGATCCGCGGAAAAATAAATTTCGAGGTCCTTCCCGGGCCGTGCGCGCTCATTACGGCCTTCGCGGCGAGCGGCCTCGCGACGGACACTTTTTCGTTTTACGGTTTTCTTCCCCAACGATTTGCGGCGCGGAAAAAGTTTCTGGCCTCACTTGAGCCCCGGGAGGAGACGCTGATTTTTTACGAATCCCCGTACCGGCTCCGGCAAACGCTTGAGGATATGAAAACGGTCTTCGGCGAGCGGGAAGCGGTCGTCGCGCGGGAGCTGACCAAAAAATTCGAAGAAATCTCCAGGGGCTATTTGTCCGAACTCGCCGCCAAGTTTTCCTCGAAGAAGGTGCGGGGGGAGATTGTGATTCTGACGGCCGGGAAGGGAAGGAAGGAACTGTTCCACTAATGTCTCGTCTCGCGATTTTCGTTTCCGGAAACGGAACGAATATGGAAAATCTGATCAAGGAAATCCAGGCGGGGAAAATTCCGGGCCTGGCCGCAGCGCTTGTCGTCTGCGATCATCCGCAGGCCAAGGCCATTGAAAAGGCCGGGCATTTAGGAGTCGAGGTCGCCCTTATCGAGAGGAAAAATTTCGATTCCAAAGAAGAGTTTGAAAAGGAAATGATCCGCCGGCTTGAGAAAAAACAGATCGGCTGGATCGCGCTCGCCGGTTTTATGAAAATCCTCAGCGCTTCTTTTGTCGGCCGGTATAAAGGAAAAATCATTAATATTCATCCGTCGCTTTTGCCGGCGTTTCCGGGCGCGCACGCGATCCGGGAGGCGTTTGAACACGCGGATTTTCTGAAAAACGGTTCCGGCGTCACCGTCCATTTTGTCGATGAAGGCGTGGATACAGGGCCGGTCATCCTTCAAAAAACCGTGCCGGCCGCCGCCGCGGATACTTTAGAATCTTTTGAGGCCAAGATCCACCAGCTTGAATACCAGATTTATCCTGAGGCGCTCAGAAAAGTTGTCTCGGGGGAAATAAAATTTCTCCGGCCAAAAACGTCCTGAACCTGGACAAGCAGGGGAGCTTTTTCTATAATTTAAATTTTTTAAATTCCCGAATTCATGGAGTATCGCTCTTTGTAAGACAAGCGGCTGTCATTCTGATAAAAACATTCAATGACGGAAAGAAAAACAAAATTTGCAGAGCCCAAGTTTATAATTTGCCGGCTTTTTTGGGCGCTCCGCAAGCTTGACGGTCGTCCATCAGCACACGAACAACAATTCAGAAAGGGAATCCTTCTATGTCTTCTCAAAAAATCACTAAAATCAAGGCGCGGGAAATTTTAGATTCGCGGGGGAATCCTACCGTCGAAGCGGAGGTCTTTTTAGCGGACGGAACGGTGGGACGTGCCGCGGCGCCGAGCGGGGCCTCAACGGGCGAGCACGAGGCTGTGGAACTCAGAGACGGGGACAAAAGCCGTTATCTGGGAAAGGGCGTCCGGAAGGCTGTGGAGAATGTCAATACGGTCATTCAAAAAGCGCTGGCGGGAAAAGACGCTTCGCGGCAGGAGGAAATCGACCGGACGATGATCGCTCTTGACGGGACGGAGAATAAATCCCGGCTCGGCGCGAACGCGATTTTAAGCGTCTCTCTTGCCGTGGCGCAGGCGGCCGCGCGCGCGCAAGGAAAATCTCTGTACGAATACCTCGGCGGCTCTTCGGCCCGCCTGCTTCCCGTTCCGATGATGAATATTATCAACGGCGGCGTGCACGCGGACAATAACGTGGACCTGCAGGAATTTATGATTATGCCGTTCAGGGCCGAGCGTTTTTCGGACGCCCTGCGGATGGGCGCCGAGATCTTTCATCATCTGAAAAAAATCCTGCACGACAAAAAACTCTCCACCGCGGTCGGAGACGAAGGGGGATTTGCTCCGGATTTAAAATCCAATGAAGAGGCGCTTGACGTGATTCTCCAGGCCATTGAACGGGCCGGCTACAAACCGGGCGAGGAAGTGAAGATCGCGCTCGATCCGGCGAGTTCGAGTTTTTACGGCAGCGATAAAACCGGCGGGAATAAAAATCCGGGTAAGTACGTGCTCCGCGCTGAGGCTGAGCCGGTGAAGAGCGCCGAAGAAATGGTGGAATTTTACGGCAGGCTCTGTGACCGGTATCCTATTTTTTCGATTGAAGACGGTCTGGCGGAGGACGATTGGAAAGGGTGGAAACTGTTGACCGAGCGGCTCGGCAGCCGTGTCCAGCTTGTCGGTGACGATCTTTTTGTCACGAACACCAAGCGTCTTGAACGCGGGATTCGAGAAGGCGTGGCGAATTCGATCCTGATCAAGGTGAATCAGATCGGGACGCTGACGGAAACAATTGAGGCCGTGAAACTGGCTCACAAGCGCGGCTACACGGCCGTAATGAGCCACCGCAGCGGAGAGACGGAAGATACTGCGATTGCGGATCTTGCCGTCGCCCTTTCGACCGGGCAGATCAAGACCGGCTCGGCTTCGCGCACCGACCGCATTGCCAAATACAATCAACTGTTGCGGATTGAAGAGGCGCTCGGCGCCCGCGCGGTTTATGCCGGTGTCGAGATGCTTTCCTCGCCCGCGTCCGGCCGGACGGGGCGCGCGCATTCGTGAAAAAACCTTTTCTTATTCTCTGGGGCGTGATCGGCGTATTTTTCATTTTTTTCTGGGTTTATCTTCCCTCGCTCTCGCGCTGGCGGGATTTAAAAACCAAACAGGAGGAGATCGAACGCCAGATCCGGGATCTGGGCGCTAAGATCAAGACCCTGAAAGAGGAACGGGGCCTTCTCAAAGGCGACGTGTCGTACCTTGAAAAGGTGATTCGCGATGAATTGGGACTGGTGAAGCCGGGAGAGATTGTTTACAAATTTGTTCCGGACGAGGCCAAGAAACCGCCGCGAGTTGAGGCGCTCCCCAAGCCGGATGAAAAGAAAAAAAAG
>JAHFHG010000033.1:0-1989 GCA_023247035.1 Candidatus Omnitrophota bacterium | reverse complement strand
GATTCGCGATGAATTGGGACTGGTGAAGCCGGGAGAGATTGTTTACAAATTTGTTCCGGACGAGGCCAAGAAACCGCCGCGAGTTGAGGCGCTCCCCAAGCCGGATGAAAAGAAAAAAAAGCCTGTTGCCGGGGACGCTTTTATAGAGAAAATGACCCCTGCGGCTTCTCCGGTCTCAAATCAAAAGTCTGCGGGGATTCAGCTCCAGGGCTCAGCCGCGAACGTTCAAAACCCATCGGCCAAACTTTCAGAACCTGTTTACCCCCGCCAAGAAACACGTTGAAAAAGCAGGGGGAATGGGATAGAATGCCTTCGTTCTATTCCTTTCAGAACAGCGCTTCAAAGTCGCTTCGATCTCAGAGACACCGCGGGGTGGAGCAGTCCGGTAGCTCGTTGGGCTCATAACCCAAAGGTCACAGGTTCAAATCCTGTCCCCGCTACCAATAAAAACCCGGCAGGGCTATTAGGCCCTGTCCGGGTTTTTTTATTTCTGTAGTCGAGGGGAAGGATTTGAATAGGAGCAGGCTTTGCCCTGATGAACGGAGGCGCGACGACTAGGAGCGCCGACTTCCTTAGAAAGCCTGCGGATGGCCGACCGGAGCACCTTTGGATTTTGCTGCAGCAAAATCCGGTTTTTGGTGCGGAGGCGCCAAATCCTGTCCCCGCTACCAATCGCAACGCAAAGAGCCATTAGCAGTTAAATGCTAATGGCTCTTTTGTTTTTTGAGGCGTAAAATACCCCCTGTTAACGGAATTGTTAACACTTTTGCTTTTGTTATCAACCCAAGGTGAGCCGGTTCCCAATGAGTTATCTCGTTTTATTACCAAAAGGTAATATTTTTTGTTGGTTTCTTTTGGTTCTTATTTTTGCACTTGTCGTCCGTTGGATTTTATGTCATTTCAAAACGATTGCCGTCAGGCAAGGCGAAGCGGACTATAAAGAGGAATTTACCAACGCGATTAAAATTTTTAAAAACGATTCCTATTGGGATATTTTTTGGCAGGTTTTTTTCAGTAAAAAAGGTGATCTTCATATAGACGACTATTGGCTGCCCACTATTATTGGCATTTCAGAAATGGTGGCGTTTCCTGTCCTTATGGAGTATCACAAGTGGAATTTTATTGGATATTGGCTTGGGATAAAAACCGCCAGTCATTGGGGACTATGGCAGAAGTCGCGTACGGCGTATAACCGTTTTTTATTCGGCAATATTCTATCTTTATTTTTTTCTTATGCACTCTTTCAGCTGTTTTACCTAAAAGGGCCGGTTGCATTAAATTCGATTTCTTTTAATCTTGCTGGGATTCCCAATTTTGGTATCGATAAAATCTTCAACAAGATCAATGACTATTCAAATCTAATGCTAGTTCTTGTAACATTAGGTTATGCTTTTTTGACTTATTTTATTTTGAAGGAGAACCGACGCGATAGGTTAAATCAAAAAATGCCCGTGGTTGTTTTTCGATTTAGACTTGACCAAGGAAAGGCGCAAGAAAGAATGGTAAATATCGGATCGGGTCCAGCCCTCGATATTCAGCTTGAAACAAATTTGATTTTAAATGGAGACACCGTTACCGGATTTAATAGAAATCAACTGACGGCACTTCCCCCTACATTGCCTGTGGATAATGTTCTGGGTCCTGATAACGGCGATCCAGACATGCAGATATGTTTTATGATTTCACCTAATGGAGTTTCTGTTTTAAAAAATCGGGAGGCGATTTTCAAGGTTACTTATAAAGACGTTTTTGGCCGAAAACATGAAACGATATTTCAAGACTGTAAGAATAATTTTAAATCGCCCAGGGGGAATTTATTCGTTTGAAAAGCTGTCTGTTGAAAATTAAAAATCCAACAGCTTGGCGCAGGAAATTTTGAAGGCTTTTGCGAGTCGATCGAGGGTGTCAATTTTAACAGCCGTTGGCTGCCGCGATTCCAACCTCTGATAATAGCGAACGTCCAACCCCGCCCTTTCGGCCGTCTCTTCT
>JAHFHG010000057.1 GCA_023247035.1 Candidatus Omnitrophota bacterium | reverse complement strand
GGTACTAGGGGATATCAGCGCTACCGGAAGAGTTCGCATACGGTTTACGATTGTCAATACCCCTTGGTTTGGACAACGAAATATCGTTATCGGGTGCGACCCCAGGAGGGGTCACAGAAGATCAAATCAAAGGCTATATGGACCCCCCGCATGGAAGATGAAGACGAAGCGTTTAGCATTGAAAAGACTTAACCCGACTTCGAGTCGGCCACACAACCTGTGCGCTTCTGCGCACAGGGGTTGAGTTATTCATTTACGGAGACCTTCCGGGAGATTACAATACCCGCGATGAAGCGGGGGAAGATTCAAAATAGGATAGGAACCGAGTCCGGCTTTTTTTCCGGCTGATTAAGATGACGCCCCGCAAACTCATTGCCTTTACGGAAGTTGAGGATTCCTGGGAGGCCGATTATTTAAAGAAGAATTTTCCCGAAGCGAATCTGCTCCTTTTCGATAGACCCGCGCAGGATATTAAAGGCAAACTCTCCGAAGTGAATTTGCTCTCCGTCTTTATCAAATCCCGGATGGACCGGACGCTGCTTGATTCTCTTCCAAAACTGGGATTCATTACAACGCGTTCCACCGGATACGATCATATTGATCTCAAAGCCGCCGCGGAAAAAAATATTATTGTCTCCAATGTCCCGGTTTACGGGGAAAATACGGTGGCTGAGCACACCTTTGCCCTGATCCTTTCGCTCTCCCGGAACTTGAGGAAGGCCTATTTGCGCACGGTGCAGAATAATTTTTCTATCAAAGGGCTGAGGGGTTTTGACCTTAAGGGCAAAACGCTGGGCGTCGTCGGCACAGGGCATATCGGGCTTCACGTGATCCGGATGGGCGCAGGATTCGGGATGAAGGTCATTGCCTCGGATGTGCGAAAACAAACTTTTCTTTCCGAGGTACTCAATTTCGAATACGCTCCCTTTGAGGATCTGCTGAAACGCTCGGACATTATCACCCTTCACGTGCCTTATCTGCCGGGCACCCGCCATTTGATGAATCAAAAAACAATCCGGCTGATCAAACACGGCGCGATTTTGATCAATACGGCCCGGGGCGGGCTTGTGGAAACGGGCGCTCTGGTGAAGGCGCTCGACGAAGGAATTTTGAGCGGCGCTGGGCTGGATGTTTTGGAGGAAGAAGAATACCTCCTGGAAGAAAAAAGGCTTCTTGAGGGATTCGAAACGGAGGAGCATTGGCGGCGGCTTCAAACGACTCTGAAGAATCACGTGCTGCTTCACCGCGAAAACGTGGTTTACACGCCTCATATGGCCTTTTATTCCTGCGAGGCCGTGCGGAGAATTCTGGATACCACGATTGAAAATATCCGTTCTTTTCTGGCGCATGTACCGGCGAATCAGGTCCGGGAATAACTCCTCGGAGCCGTTCAGCCGGTGGACGGCAGCTCCGGAATACGTTTCCAATTATTTTAACGTCATAATCACTCGTCTTAAGTTGCATTGGATCGAGACGCGGAACCTTTTTGATTTCAACAATCTCGCCGTTCAATCGCTCCTTTTTCCTGCCGGCTCTTCGTGCAATTTAGACAATAGTAAAGCGAGTTCGCGGCCCATTTTTTAGAAGTGAATATCCAAAACATCGGAGAACCGGAGGGGGGAGGGCGCCTTTTGGAAGTCTTTTATCCTATCCGTAAACGGATTCCTCTTTGACCCGCTCTTTAATTTCCGCTTTTGAGATCAATCTTGTTTACAATTTCAGTAAGCGGTTTTATCACTTCGGAGGGCTTGGCCGCGGATCCGGCTTGAGCAACCTGCCCGCATTCCACATTGCCGGCAATCAAATTGTTGCTGAGCAAGTCCTTGTTGCCGCAGAAAAAGTTGCTTGGCAAACGATAATCTTGCGCATTCAAGTCGTCTTTCCAGAGTTCCGTCTGGCCGTCTTTGACAGGACATATCAGATGGCGTTTGCCGGGCTTCATTTGAATGTAATTATTCCGGGCGGTGACCGCCGTTTCAAGATTGCCGGGATTGAAAAAGATGGCAAATTCCGGATATTCCTGGCCATGCTTCGGATCATCGCTCAGCCACGCGTTTCCGTAGATGATATTGTCGTAAATTCCGACCTTTGTCGGCTCAGGCTGGGGATTTCCTTGCGTGGCAAAGGCCGGCCCGCCGTTTTCATAAATTTTCATTCCCACAATATAGGCGACGTTGGGGCCGTTCAGATTAAAGCCGGTTCCTTCGCCGGCCGTAAACACTTTGCCGCCCGTGCCCGTAATTTCGCCTCCGGCAAACGCGACATTCTGAGTGTAATTGATATCCACTCCAAAGGTCCCGGACCACGAGCTGATTTGTCCCGCGTTTTTGATCTGAAGATTCTCGATCAAGGCGTTCTTCACAAAGCTGATCTCAAACCCGCCGATGCCGGCTTCTTCGATGCTCGCATTGCGGACATGATAGTTTTCGCCTTTCCCGCCGATAAAGCCGCCCGCCCAGATCCAAATTCCGTATCCGGATGTCCGCTTAATTTTGACGTCCGCAATCCTAACGTGAGAAAGCCCGGGCCCGTAAGAGCCGACATAATAGCCTTTCTCGCCGAGGCAGTTTTCATTCGTCGCGGGCAGGCCGTCCTTACAGTATCCGAAGCCTGAAATATGGATTGCGCTCGATCCGCGCATCGCCCAATACGCCCGTTGATCTTCTTCAGGAGTTTTGGCGTGATTGGGCAGGCCCTCGATATTGTAGAATTCGCATCGTTCGATGATGAGCCCGTTTTTCTTGACGGCTTCGTTTGTGCCGAGATAGACAAAACCTGTTTTGGAATTCCGGACGATGAGGTCCTCAAACCGCCACGCCTGATTGTCGACAAGCTTGATCGCCCAATCCTTGTTGGCATCGGAGGCGTTGGCGCGGTCAATCGCCGGTTTGGGCGAGTTCTCAGGGCCGTAAGGTTTGACGGTGATCCATTTCTGCGCGTTGAAATTCCCATTGCCTTTGGGGATCAAGGCCTCGTTCCAAGTATCGCCTCGCTTGAGATAGATCACCGCGCCGGGGCCGAGGGTTTGCTCCGAAACTTTGGCCAGTGTTTTCCAAGGCTTTTCTGAAGATGCGCCGTCGTTAGAGTCATCTCCCTGGGAAGAACTCACGTACCACTCGCTCCCAGCGCCGGCGGGCGTCTTGTGGCGGGTTATTTTATGAAATAGGATAAGAAGAAAAACAAGGAACAAAATTTTTCTAACGGATAAATTGAAAAAAAGAAATTTCATTGATTCTCCTAGGTTAAAAGTTCAGCGATTCTACTCGCCGGTTCTAAGCAGCGCCTTGAGGCGCCAGCTTAAACTTGGTGAAATCTTCAAACGCCCAGTTGTTCTTGAGGGCGTTGTAAATAATCCCGGGCATTTTCCTGGAAGTAGCGATGATCGCTTTACCAGCGCCTTTCTTGGTCTTGATTTTTTCATAAAAGGTTTTCAAGTAAGGGCTGCAGCAAATCGCAACAAGGGTCGATTGCACAAGCGCTGTCCTTGCAATCTGATCGCCCACCTTCGTGATCCTTCCTGTTGCACGGTTTGGTTAGAGACATAGTACCCTGTCAAGTTTAAAATTGACACCGTAATAGACTCGCGGCACGATCCCGAAATAACGCGCCAATGACTTTTCGTCCTTAAAGTCGTTGACGTTACCAATCGTATTCAGAAAGATCGCGGCCTTGTGTCGCTGATGCCTTTGATGCTTGTCAGATTTTTATGACCTGGAAGATTTCCGCCGCGTTTCTTGATCTCTTCATTGATTTTTTCGATCGATTCATTCAGATGCCGGATTTCTCCAACCCAAAGGTCAATCTCGAATTGGTACGAGCCTTCAAGGTTTAGCCTCAGAATCTTCCCCAATCCCTTCTCTGGGCTAAACATCTCCGGTTTGCTTAGAATCCCTTAGCATTGAGAATGTTATGAATCTTATTCTTCAGCGCCGTCCGCAGTTTTACGAATTTATCCCGCGCTCCTTGGCGATCTGCCCCACGCTTTTCCCGCCTTTTAAAAGCTCAAGCACTACAAACTTTTTTTCTTCCTTACTCCATTTTAATTTTGGCATTCTTGAGCCCCTTCCGCGCCCGCGGTTGTCTCTACTACCCGCGGTCCAATTCTATCAGGAGGCTAGCGGGTTACCGAAGAGATCGTCATCTCCTCCTAAATTTCGGCTCAACTCAGAAAAAATTAACCCTGCCTCTCTACGGCGGGGTACTAATTGAGACTCTTATTAAAATTTATTAAGAATAAGCAACTCTATATAGTGAAATAAGTTACAATAATTTGACAAACTTATATAACACTGTTATACTTCAACGCATCAATTTAAAAAAGTTTTTTTATTGTTTTTTTACATATTGTTTAACTTAGGAGAAATTCCTGATGAAAACCAAACAATCCCGCTTTCGCCGCTTTGCTCTCCCTGAAAAATTCATTGCCGTTCTAACTGTCTTCTTATTAAGTTTTAGTCAAATCCAGCCGGTTTCATTTGCCCAGTCTTTCTCCGATCGAGAACCCATCTCAATGGGGGGGCTTCACCCTGCAACGCAGGTTCCTCAAAATGAAAATGTCAGTCCTTCCGTTTCTGTTATTCCCATCCCCGAGACGACCCAGGCGTTTCTTCAGGACGAATTGAGTCTTGAAAAAGCGGACACGAAGGAATTGATTCCTGAAAAAACGGATAAGAAGATTGCGGAAACTGAGAAAGATGCGGAACTAGAGGGAGAACAGAGTGACGAGGCTGATTCCGATCCATTTAAAAGCGCCATCAATCGTTTATTCCAGCAGGCTGGCGAAGTTGGAATGGTTGTGGTTAAAACAATCAAAGTGACGGTCGAGAATCTGACTTTTCTCGTGAAATCCGCTGTCGAAAAAGGAATCGAGATCGGGATCGCCGTTATCGATGGAGTTTTAACGCTCATCAAAGGCCGGCCGAACGGTGTTTATGTGACTCAAGCGATGGCATACAAATTGGATAGTGATGAAACGCAGGCCTTGGCTCACGTTCAGCGAAGGGGAGAAACGGAACCCAGTTGGGTGGATTACGAAGGGGCAAAAAAGCGCGGGCGGGCCGAATCCATTTTAACGGTGGATGAAACCGGAAAGCTGACCGGCTCCCGGTATGACGGGAAAGGAATCCTCGCTGAAAGGGAAAACGCTGTTCAGCAATTTCTTGAGGAATTGAACGGAGCGCTGGATCCGTTGCAGCGCAAGTTCCAGGAAGTCACGGACTGGATTGTAAAAGCGCTCCAAGACCCCGCGCGCATTTTTTACCGCTCCGATCCTCCTACGGTCCTGAATAATCCTCGCCCCGAGCTTGGATCTTTCGCGTCGCCTCCGGCCACGGTTACAGCAGTCCTTCGGCCGCAATCCGTGATCCGGATCGATTATGATGTCACGGCTCCCGGCACGTTTGGAGGGGGTGTCCTTTCATTTACTCCGCCCGGCAACTTTAGTTCGCTGACCAAATTTACTTTTAATATGCGCACGAATAATATTTGCGCGGCCTCGCCTTGCACAAAAGTGGAATTTAAAGATGCGGACAATCGCGTGGCTTCCGTTTTCATTCAGGGGTTGAACGCCTCCTTTCAGCAAGTAGACATCCCGACGGCTACCCTTTTGCTTTCGAACCCTAATCTGAATCTTTCCAGGATCAAAGAAATTGTTTTTGTCATCGAACAGCCGAATGCAAATCCGCGCGCAGGATTCCTCGAAGTCCAATCGGCGGGTTTGACG
>JAHFHG010000032.1 GCA_023247035.1 Candidatus Omnitrophota bacterium | reverse complement strand
AAGGCCGAGAAGCGCGTGCGGGTTTGAAGGTTCTGCTGTTGCCGCCTTTTGATACCCCTCCTGCGCTTCTTGAAAACGCCGCCGCCTGAACGCAAGCTCCGCGCGGTCGATTAAACTTTCCGGCCCTGAAGATTTAGAATCTATCCTGCTGAAAATCTCCTCCGCTTGATGAAGCCGCCCGCCGGCCAGCAGGCACCTCGCTTCCTTTTCTTGAAACTCAGGGACATCCGGCATAAGCTCTCTCATCATTTGGTATTCTTTGAGAGCCTCGTCCCATTTCCCGCATTGTTCATAAAACGTTCCGTGACACGCATCCCGCGCGGCGAATTCCGGATCAAGGGCGACGCATCGCCGGTATTCGGACCTTGCCGCGTCCGTCTCTTTCCGCTCATAATGAATCTGGGCCTTCAGATAATGGAATGCGGGCTTTAATTCTTCAGCCGCGCTGAACGCGGCTGAGATCAATCCATCTTGAGCCTTGGAGCGGTGTCTTTCAAAAAAACTTTTTTTGAGATCAAAATAGCCGTCGGGAAGCTCTGTCTCCTCAAGAAGCCGCTTCAGGATTTCTCCAAAAAACTTGTACCGAATGGGCGTAAAGCCTCCGCGCACGGACCGTGCAATGCCGGCGCAGGACCATTCGATCCCCTTTCGCCTGAGGCGTTCGCAGAATTCTTCGGGCCAGATCCACGGGAGAGCGCGGCGGAAATCCTCTGCGGGCGGGATTCTTTTTAGAAAGGAAGTCGTTAAATAGTCCAGATCGACGCTGAGCACGGCCTCTTGCAAACCTTCGGGAAGATTTTCCCACGATGAGACAAAAAGCGGAATCCCGAAAATCGCCGTGCGGAAACATTCCTTTTCAAAACGGGGATATTCCATGGGCCCGGAGCGAAAACGGTATAAATCGAACAAATCCCGCCGAATCATTTCCTTTCCCGCGCGCGCCGCCCAGATCGGGTCCGGGACAATCCAGCGCCAGGATTGGAATAACTTGGCGGCAAGGGCCTCGTGGAGATAGTTCCCAAGATGAATCCTGCGGTTCAGCAAATTTCCGGCGGTCCAGCCCTTTCCCGTTCGCGCGAGCCTTTGCGCGACGCCGCTCCAGGACGAATCCTGAAGCAAATCTTTTGCGGAGAGGGTGGAAATCCATTCGAAATCAAGGTGCGCGTCGAAGTGAAGCAAAATGCATTTGCCCGGCTTTAAAGGGCGCCAGGAATCCAATGCTTCGTCGTGATCGTCAAAAATTTCCACACGGCGGGACAGGGACGGGGGCGCTTGAGAAAGCAAAGTCACATCCTCTGAATGGCTTCGATTTCTTCGAGATGTTTGAAAAGAATCGAAAGGTCCGACTCGGCCTGCGCCGTTTGCAATTCGAATTTTTCGATCAGGGCGTCTCTGAGATTCCGGCAGGTTCGGGTTCCGTCGATCAGTTCCCAGATTCCGCCGGCCGTTTCGTTCAGGTTAAAAATGCTGCGGATGTCCTCGATTTTTTGCCGGAGAGGAATCAAAATAACTTCTCCCGCGATTTTCCGCGTGACAAAAGCGGGATTGCGCTGATAGATCCTGTCCGGGCGGAATTCCTTCATAGAGCGGATTATAAGAACAGCCCTTTCTCCTTGTCAATTTGAACTTGGCCGCCCATTCAAAATCCCAAGGCGGCGCGCTCTTCAAACGCCGTTTTCCGTCCGTCCAGAAAGGCCTCTTCCGCGCCTTGCACGCCGTCCAGTTTCCGTTTCAAGAGTTCAAAGCGGAAATCCTGGTCATACGAATCATAATTTGCCGACCCAAAGCCTACTCCCCTGAAAATTTCCGTTCTGGCGGGCTCAGGATAAGCATCGAAATCATGGAATGAAAAAGGGGCGGCCGGCGGATCATAATTCCAAACCTCGTGAAGATAAATGCCCAGGCCCTGCAGAAAAAATTCCTTCTCTCCGGGCGCAAGCTGACCCAACGCCGCTCCGAGCCGGCCACGAATGCCCTGCAAAACCCGGCGGGATTCGTACTCGCGGCGAAGCCCTTGAGCGCCGCGGTCCCGCCAGAATTGCGGCCTTAAGGATTCCGGGATCGGCAAAGCGCTCTCTTTCATCCGCTTCACCGGGATTTCTTCTTTGACATTTAAAAATGCCCCGCTCACCGCGCCCGAGACAGCCCGCCGGTACAATTCCGGAGAGGGCTTAAGAAATTCCAGGGCCTCAAGCGCCCGCTCCAGTTTGAATCCGTAAAAGGAAACATATTCCAGGCCCAGCGCCGGATAAAGAAATTTGCGCAAACGCGGCGAGCTTTGCCGCTCCAGCTTGCGGAATCCATCCAGGGAGGTCCCGATAGGAAGTCCTTCAAGGATTTGATCCGCTAAATGATCATAAATCTTCCGGAGATTTTCATCCCGCAGCTTGGGCTCAAATTTTTTCATGACAGAAACGCACCGCTCGGGATCGCGGCAAACCGGCGAAGAGATCAGCCATTGATAATCATACCCTTTCACCCGAAAAGCATAGCCCGCGTCGCGAGCGGAACATAATCGCGCGTGAAAAAAAATTCCTCCGGCGGCGAGGAAAAAAATAAAAATCTTTGAAAAATTGCCCTTCATCCACTTGCATCGATCCACGGCGTGAGCGATCGCGCAAAACAGAAAAGGCTGGAGCGGCATATAATAACGCAAGGCGTGAAAATCGCTCAGCGACGTGAGGACGGCAAAGACGAGGATGTAAAGCAGACTGAAATTCAAAACCCGCGGCCGGCCCAGAGCCGTTATCTTCTCTTTAAGGCTGCGCCCTTGTTCCGAAAAATATTCGAAAATTTTAAGGCCGGCGGGAATGAAAAAAAGGGCGTTGTAAAATAAAACTACGTAGAGCGGGCGCGTCGAGGGATGGAGCGATTGAAAATCAAACGAGGTCGCGATCTGATAAGGGACGAAATGCCTGAAATGCCAAATGCGTTTCAGGATATTCTGGACGTGAAAATATCTCCACAGCGGCGTGCCGGCAATTTCAAGGCCGGCCAAACCGTTCGACTGGTTTGCCAGAATCCAGGGCGCGAATCCAAGCATGAAAAAGATTGAAAAGACCGCGAAATTTTTTTTGCCGGAAAACGGATTCCCGTTCCAGGCCGAGAAAAGGGCCGCCGTGATCAGCGATAAAATCGTGATGTAAGCGTACCAGATCCCGGACCCGAGAAAAAATCCCAGCAACGCGTAATTGCGGCCCCGCTTCCTGCCGCTTAGAATTTCAAAAAGGAAATACGCCGCGGCCGAGGTGAAAAAAAGGGATTCGGGATGATCCCCCAATGCGACCAGGGAATAGCGCGTAAAGGCGGGCGGAGAGAAAATAAAAAGGAAAGCAAAAATCCGGGCGGCGGATTTCGAAGTATGCCGTGACAGGAGAAGCAGCCAGAAAAATAATCCCGCCGCCGAAAAAAGAAGGGGCTCGAGCTTGAGGGCAAAGGCCGTCATTCCGAAGATCCTGAAAAAAACGGAAATCACGAACCCCGCCACCAAGGACCCGCCGGCATAATCGTCCGGGCGGTAATCGTAATAAGGCATCGCAAGGCCTTGGATGATTTCCTTGGCCAGGGCGCCCCGGTAAAGTTCTTCTTCGGGAAAAATAAAGAGATGAAACGGATGCAGGAAATAAAGGAAAAGGATCCGGACGGCCAGGAAAACGACGCCCGCCGCGGCGGGAAAAAAAAGAGGCGAAATCCGAGCGATTGAGGAGCGGGACAATCGCGTCTCCAAAGATGCGGGATTCATGTCCGGATCTTAACTCTATCGGAATCCAAGCGCCCCGTCCCGCTGCGCCTTGCCGACGGCTGAGCGGAAACATACCAGCGCCACGGGAATAAAAAATAAGGAGAAGGCGGAAAGAACGGCGATTTCTTTTGAAACCGCCTGGAGGCCCGCCCCGTTCAGCAGAGCCTTGCGCATTCCCTCCAGCGAATGCGTCAGGGGGATCAGTTGGGAAAAAGACTGGGCCCAGGAAGGAAGAATGCTCAAAGGAAAATAGACGCCGGCAAAAAGTTTCGACATCCCGTTCATCAGGAAAACAACGGGGTCTCCTTTTTTCAAAAGCAGGGCAATCCCCGCGGACAAGATGCCGATTCCGGAAAGCGAGGTGATCGTAAGGATCATCAGGATGCCGGCCGCGAAAAAATTAGCGCGGGAAAAATCGATCCCGAAAAGAAATCCAAAAAATAAATAAATCGCGACGCGGACCGAGGTGAACAGAAAGGACCAAAGGGAGCCGGCGATCATGACCGCGGCCGGCGAGGTCGGAGTGGCGAGGATAGCCTCCAGCGTCCCCCCTTCCATTTCCCGCATCAAGGCCCCGGTGAAACTGTGCAGGCTTGCGGCCTGGTAGCTTGAAAAGGCGATCCCGATAAGGACAAAGGCAAAATAACTGCTGCGATAATCCGCGAAGGATCCGGAACCATTTTCGATCATTTTTGAAATAAAATAAAACGTGGCCAGCTGCGCCGCGATGCCTGCAAAGTCCATCAAAAAGGCGGACGCGTAACTCGTGTTTTCAATCCAGTCGCGTTTCAAAAAAGCAGCGCACTTGCCCCAAAAAGCGGCCCCTTTCCCCTGACGCTCCTTCAATGGAATTGCAAGCCGGGAAATCTTCTTTTCTTCTTCGAGAATCAAGATTTCACCTCCTCAAAATAAATTTAGGCAGCGCCGCTTCCGGATCAGACAACTCGGAAAGCGTACCGCACGCCTGAACGCTCCCTCCTGAGAGAATAGCGATTCGATCTGCGATACTCGCAACTTCTTCGGCCTCGTGAGTCGCCCAGATCATGCTCACCGGATTTCCGGAACCCCTGAGCCCGCGGATTAAAGTTAAAAAATTCTTCCGTTCTTGAAGATCCAAGCAACGGGTCGGCTCGTCCAGAAGCATCAATTCCGCATCCGAAAGAAGCCCCCGCGCGATCGAAAGGCGCTGCTTGATTCCGGCGGAGTATTCCTGATACCGCCTGTCCGGCTCCGGAATGGAAATAAAATCGAATATCCTGCTGATTTTTTCCCGCGCGGCGTTTTTGGGCAAACCGTGAAGCGCGGCGAAAAATTGAAGATTTTGGCGGCCCGTTAAGCGCGGATAAAAACTCCGGTCATCTCCGGCGATAAAACGGATCCGAGGTTTCACCCGCCCTCGATCCCTTGGCATCGCGAATCCAAAAATCCTGATCTCCCCTTCATCCGGCGTCACGAGCCCGCAAAGAATTTTGAGCAGAGTCGTCTTTCCTGAACCGTTCGGCCCCATCAGCCCGAGAATTTCCCCCTTTTTTAGAGACAAGTTAAGATTCTTAAGGGCCGGCGCCCTCTTGCGAGGCAGAAAAAAATTCGAGGGGGAGCAAAAACTTTTCGTAAGTTGACGAATCTCGACGGCGGGGGAAAGGTCTGCGGACTCTCGAATCAACTTTTCCAATACCGCACCATTTTCTGAAGGAGCAAAAACGGCCGCAATAAATAATAAATGAAAACCCTTCCGGCAGCTTGAGTGTTGTAGCGCCGTTTTATGAATTCCGGGTCCGGGAAAAAAAACCGTAAAAGGAAAGCGATTTTTGAAGACCCGCCGGAGCAGGCCAGTGGGCGAAGAAAATGCCCCGCGTCCGGGCGATTATAAAATTTGATCCATGTCCTCAATAATCCATTGCGCAGCGGGAAAAATAATTTTGGTTTGCAGCGGTCCAGGATATTTTGAGGAATCCCGACGCCAGTCCAGGAACGGGCTTGGCTCAAGGCAAGCCAGGCGCAGTCGCGGATCGCCGTGCCTTTGATTTGAGACGCAATCCTTCCCCAGTCCAAATTTACGTTATGGCGGATCACAAGGGCGAGGTCGATCGCGTCCTGAAGCGAAAAGCGGGCGTGGTGGATCATCGCGTGAGCGATCAGATGCAGGACATTGTCCTCCGGGGAAAGGATAAAACATGGGAAACCCCCGATTTCGGTTTTTTGCGCGCGCTTCCAAATTTCTTCGCCGTTCGCGTACCAAAACTCCCCGTGAAGATCCAAATGCACGCGCGACGGCGCCTGCCGGCAGTAAACAATTTCGCCGTGTCCGGTTTTCATTTCGAGATTCATGGACCGGCATACGCGGTGAGCTTGCGGAAGATCCTGCTTGCGAACGACAATATCAATATCCGAAGATGTCCTTAAGGCGGGATCGGGATAATCCAGGCTGGCAAGGGCGGCGCCTCGAAGGACGATCAAAGGGACTTCTGAGCGACTAAAGGAGAGAAGGATTTCCCGTAACGCGATATCGCGGTGCGCGGATTCTTCAAGGGCCATATAATAATTCAGGCGCAGCCAATCCCTAAGCCGCGCGGGAACCGCCGCGTAAATTTGTTCGTCCTTGCGGGCCAGACCAAAAAAAATAAGCGCGAGCGCCCTTTTCTTCAGTTCATTTTCAAAGTAAGTCCAATCGAGGGGAAATTCGAGAAGACCGGAAAATAACAGGGAATCACCGGCGACAAACACGCGAGGAATGGCCCGGAGCAAACGTTCTGCGGTTTGAAGCTCTTGACCGCGCCCGCTTTCTTCGAGAGAGTAAAAACGTAAAAGGTGATCTTCAGCTTGAGCGGTTCGCATAAGAGCCGTAGGGCGAGGCTGGAAATCGTTGATTCAGGAATTTTGTTTTTTGAAGGCCTGCGGCCAAATCGTTTTGCGGGTCCCAGGCGATACGCGCTTTGAGTTTGCGCGCGGAAAACCGGGCGTCGCCCACTTCAATTTGCTTCCGGCCCGGCGGCCATTTCATATGTTCGATCCTTCCCGTGCCCCAAACCGACACAATGGTTTCTGCGATTTCTTTGACGGAAAGATGATAAGGGCTTGTCGCCAGGAAAACGTCTCCGTAAAGATCGGGGCATTGCCAGGCGCGCCACATCAAATCCGCAGCGTCTTCCACAAATAAAACATTGCGGATTTGCCGGCCGGAGCCAAAAATGCGGATCACGTCATTTTCTGCGGCGAGGTGAATAAAATAATTGATGAAACCAAATTCCGGACTCGGTTTTCCGAACGGCCCGTAGAGGTTAGAGAAACGCAAGATGACCGAACCTATTCCGTGGCGTCGGAAATAAATCCGGTAATACTTTTCGGCGATTCCCTTATTGGCGGAGTAAATTTCAAGCGGGTTTTCAGGATGCGTTTCATCGGCGATCGCATCCATGACTTTCCCAATCACCGTTGTCGATGAGGGATACACAAGGACGGCCCGCTCATTCAGACACGCAACGCTTTCCAGAACTTTCAGGTGACCCAGGCAATTGATCTCCGCATCCGATACGGGATTTCTCATCGAAAGGGTGTGCGAGGCCTGGGCCGCGCAATTGAAGATCACATCCTGGCCGCGTATCACGTCCGCCAAAAAATCTTCATCCCGGATATCCCCTTCCACGGCACGAATTCTCGCGATTTCAGAAGGCTCAAGCCGCGGGATAAATTCGTTTTCAAGAGCGGAGGTGGCGATGTCAGCCAGCGTGAGCGTTACATTTTTCTCGGCCAGGCAGCGGAGGATCAGATTGCGCCCTAAAAAACCGCCCGCCCCGAAGATAAGAGCATTGATCATTGAAGGATCCCTAAAGTTCTGAACCCTTTTTGAAGAGATGGTCGCGCCTCGAAAAGAAAATTATCACAAGTCAGCCGGCTTGTCAGCCTTATTTCTTCCTTATTTCTTTCTGGCATAAACCGTGATCGAAGAACCGCGGATCCATTTTCCCCCGCTTAGACTATAGAGCGCCTGAAAAGTCCGGTACCAAAGCCGCCGCCTCGCCAATTCAAGCCAGGTTCCGGTGGCGCGGGGAATACTGTTGCGGATTTCCAAGACCTCCAGCCCGCGCTCTTCCAAAAACCGCGACAGTGTCTTGGGGCTGTAATCAAACAAGTGGCGCGGCGGATTGATCAAAAAAAAATTCTTCAGCCCGAGTTTATTCAGGATGAGATCAATCCCCGCGTTTTGATTGGGCGCGCGGATAATGATGAGCCCGCCCGGCCGCAAAAGCCGGCTGACTCGGTCCAGGATTTGATCCGGATGAGGGACGTGTTCCAGGACGTACCAGAGGGTCACAACATCCCATTGACTTTCGAGTTCAGCCTCTTCCAGCATTCCTTCGAAGACATTCAAATGGAGTTTTTCTTTCGCGTGGCGGGCAGCGGACGGGGAAGGTTCTACTCCAAATGTTTTCCAACCCTGCGCGCGCATCAAATCCAGAAAGCAGCCCATTCCGCAGCCGATATCGAGAACGGCGGGCGTTTCCTTCAAATGAAGAAGACCCGCGGCTTGATATCTTTTTATCTTTTCCAGCCCTTCCTTGAGGAATACGGCTGCCATTTGCTCCTGCCAGAGCGATTCCGATTCAGGCGGAAAATAATCTTTATAAAATTCTAAAAGGCCTTCCCTGCTCGGCCTCGGATTCACAAAGACCAGACTGCACTTCTCGCATCGGACAATGGGCAGCTCCCGTTCCACAAGAAGGATTTTAAATTGATCAGCCCGGCACAGAGGACAAGGAATCTTTTCCAGCGTTCCTTGTCCGCGATAGGTCAAATTTTCCAGTTTGGCTTTCATCGGATTCCCGGCATCAGAAAAATTTCCTTTGATTCTCCCGCAATTTTTTAAAGGCCCCGCGCGTAATCCTGGAAAAGTAGCTGGCTGATTTGGAATCCTGCTTCAGGAACTCTCCCTTTCCCTGTTCGATTTTCCGGATCGCGGAAGGAAGCATTTTTGCGGCCTCGACGCTGCACCGGCGATAAAGGGAAAACACCGTGTCGTTTCTCGTGATTTCTACCTTTTTCCGAGCCACAATATCCCCGTCGTCAATCTTGGAAGTCATAAAATGAAGGGTTGTCCCGAACTCTTTTTCTCCGTTGGCCAAGGCCCAAAAATTGGGCGCGATGCCCCGGTAAGCCGGCAAATAGGAAGTATGGACATTGAGACAGCCCAGGCGCGGGATTTTCAAAACCGGTTCCTTGACGATCTGATTAAAAAGATTGGCCACGATGAGGTCGGGCTGAATTTCCCGTAAAAATTTTACAGCGTCCGGATCGTTGATGCTCTTAAAATGCCGGCTTTCAAGCCCAAAATGCCGGATCACGTCTTCGAGTTGAAGAAACCCGCGGCGTTCGAAGGGAATCCCCGACAGTTTTTCTCTAAACGCGTTCCATGAAAACCAGAATGAAGCCCGGGCCATTGAAATGAGATAATCCCAGCCCGAAACTTCGGCCATTTCCTTAATTTGACGGCGCAAGGATTTGTGCATCGAAAATTTAGGGGTCGTGACGACAAGGATATTATCGCCGAAACACTGCGCACACAACTCCCGCAAAACAACCGGCGAATGAAAATGTTCCTCCGGACTCAAAACAACGATCTTCACAAAAGCACCCTTTTCCGGATCAGAAACTCCTCGTAAAGCTCCGTCACGGAATGGATCATTGTATTCATAGAAAATAACTGCTGGGCGCGCTCAAAGGCGTTTGCCCCCATTCTTTCTCTCAACGTCCGGTCGGCCGCTAAATGTTCTATGGCCTCGGCCAAGGCTTCGGGACTTTGAGGTTCGACCAAAATTCCGTGGACGCCGTCGTCGATAATCCCCGGCACTCCCCCGACCTTCGTCGCGATAACGGGAAGTCCCGCGGCCATTGCTTCGGCAATCGCGATTCCCATGGCTTCGTAAAGGGAAGGCAGGATAAAAATATCCGCAAGCGCGAGAAGCTCCGGCACGTCGTGACGGCGGCCCAGAAAATGAATTCGCCCCTTTAACTTTAAAGCGTCCGCCAATTTTTCCAGATTTTTCCGCTCAGGGCCGTCGCCGGCAATCCATAGCTTAAGATGAGGGAGCTTGGCCGTAAGAAGGGGTACGGCGCGAATCAGGTGCTCCACGCCTTTTTCAGGGCTAAGCCTCGCCACGCAAAGGAGAATAGGAAAATCGCCGGCCTTGAGATCAAGAGCGCGGCGCAAGCTTTCGAGGGAAGCGACGCGCGTCCGGGTCCGGGAAAAACGTTTTAAGTCAATCGCATTAGGGATGATTTTAAATTTCCCGTGGGTTCCAAGCCCTAATCTTTCCTGCTCCTTGGAATCTTCGGAAGTTAAGACAATCACCCGGTCGCTGAGGTCATAAATTTTTTTCCGGATCCAAAAAAGAAATTTCAGCAATCGGGGCGGAAGGCCTCGAATCTTCGCCCGCGAATCAAAAATGTGCCCGTGGGAGGAATAAATAATCACGGGAACCCCGGCCAGCCGCGCGGCAAGGACGCCCAGCACGCCGGCCTTCGAGGTGTGAAGATGAACGATTGAAAATCGCCGCGACGAAAAAAGAAAGAGAAGATGAAAAAAAGCGAGCAGGTCTTTGAACGGCGAAATTTCACGGACCAGAAAAGGGGCCCGGATAAAATTAATTTTCTTCTCCCGCGCTTCCTCGAAGAAACTTCCTTCGCTTCCGGCCTGCCCCCCGCAGACTAAGGTGCATTCGTATTTTTGGGAATCCAGATTCTCGATCAAATCGAGGCACACCCGCTGGGCGCCGCCCTGGATCAACCGGGTAATGACGTGAGCCACACGGATTTTTTTCATTTTTTAATCCGGATTTTTAAATTCGCTGCCCGGGCCCGGCTCTCCTGAAACAAAAATCGGGTTCGAAAGCAGGATTCCAAGCTCCGGCTCCGGAGCCGAAACGGCGAGTCGGTAATAATTCTTCTTTTCCGGGGAATAGGCGCCGGCCCTTTCTAAATTAAAGTTAAAACTCACCAGCCCCTTTCCGGCGGCCGTGTGAATCACCCTGCCCCCGCTGATTAATTGAACGGAGATCTCCGCATTCAGCGTGCTGTTGGAAATAATTTCGGCGTGAAGGTGCGCCGGCCGACCCGAAACAAGGGTCCCGCCCAGGGTCGCCTTTTGTCCGGTTTCATCGGCCGCGTAAAAATCCTTTAAGACAAGGGGCGCGCTCCGGCCGCGCTGCAAAGCGTAAAAACGGCCTTTCGAGACGGCTTCCAAAAGGCCGGCTTCACTTTTTTCTTCGACCCAGGCGACATTGAAACGAAGGTCGATATCCGAGGGCAGGATTTCGTGAAGGATCAATTCAGAAAAAACCCACGGGGCTTGTTTTCTTTTTCCTTCCGAATACCGCTTAAGCGTTTGATCCCAAATTCCCCCGGCGCGGCCTGTGTTCACAAAACCTTCCGGCAGGATACAAATGCCCGTATAGGAATCCGTCAGGATCAAAGACTCGGTATACGGAGAAGTTTCAAAATGGACGGGGCCCTTTTGAAACGTCGTGGCCGGATTTTCATCCGGAGTGGACCAGACGACCCATCCGCCTTTTTCCCGGACATAATCAATCACTTCTTGATACGCCTCTTCGCTTGGCCCTTGATAGGCATTCTGTTTGGAGCGGCCGTTTGAGACCGTAGGAATTTTTGACAAATCCCCGGCATTGAGTCCGAAGACCAGCATATTTTTCTGCAGGCCGTGAACCGTTAGATTTTTTTTTGATAAGCTCCCGCTCCACCAATAAGCCGGGGTCACCTCCGCCCCGGGAATGAGAAGGACATCCGGATAACGCCGGTTGGTTTCGTCAATCGCCTTAAAGTATTTCTTGCAGCCGAACCGGCTGATGCCCGGCTTTTCGTATCCCACCTTCAGCCAGCGGTGGAAGGGATACCAGCCCCATTCCACACGCTGCTGAAAATAATCCGTCAGAATGACGGCGTCGATTTTCTTTTTCCGCGCGCGGAGGGCCAGTTCGCTTAACCGCGTTTGAAATCCGCTCGCTTCGGAATGCACGTGCAGCGCAAAGGACATTTCTTTTGATGCGTTCTCCGGAAAAACCGGAGATACGGGCTGAGTGAGAAAAACCGACAGGAAGGTTATGGCGAGATAAGGCTGTTTTATCAAGCCTCTCGGAAATTGAACTCGAAGGTTTCTCACGATTTTTTTTCCGTTTGAAATCGACCGGCCAGATAACCCAAGGCGTAGCCCGAACGGTTGGCGATATAAAGCCAATGCCCTTTCAACAGCGCCGCAAATATTTTCCGGAGGCTCGAATAAATCCTTCCCGGAAGCCCCGGGAAAGCCGAGGGTCTTTCTTGCAGGTTCTCTGCGGAGAAATGAACCCGATGAGGAAACAAGGCCTGGGTCAGCGCGGAATTTTTCCCTGCGCTCCAGGCCTTCCTGCATAAATCCGCAAAATTCTTATAGGTGGGCATATAAACCCAGGCATTCGGAACCAGAAGGACACGGTAGCCTTGCCTGCGGATTCTCTCCTTGAAATCCGGATCCGTGCCGCTTGCCAGCTCTCGATTCTCCCCGCCCGCTTTCCTATAAACCTCCGCAGAAACGGCCAGGCAGGCGTGGCATACCATATCCGATTCCGTCGGCTTGGAGACAACGGGGCACTCCACTCTGGGGATTTGCGCGGCAACTTTTTTCTGGAAGGCGCCGGCATCGGGAGGCAGCAAATAGGACGCGCCCGTCAGCCCGATTTTTCCTTCCCGATCTTGTAAAAAAGGACGGATCAGGGCTTCGACAATATTTTTACTCCCGAGGGTCACATCATCATCCAGGAAAATATAAAATTTCCCTTTTGCATTTCTGACTCCCTCGTCCCTGGCTTTTCCGTTGGGCCGCACTCCTTCTACGAGGATCAATTCGCAGCTTTCAAAATGGGCCGCGCGAACCTGCTCGACGAGTTTTGGGACATTGCCCTGCCGGTATCCGTCAAGCGACGGAATGATCATCGAAACCAGCGGCTCCGGATGCGAAACGGCGCGAATAATGGAGGATTCCTGAACGGTCGCCATCGGCTTTTGTGCTGTTAGGTATCGGCAACACGGCAAGGGACTTTGAATCTCAAGCATTTCGCAAAATGCCCGATCATCTCCAGGGGGAGTCGAAGGATGATGACCATTTCCGTCGTCGCGGGACGAGAACAAAACAATTTGATTCGCTGCCTCCGCAGCCTCCGGAACGCAATCCGGGAACTGCCGTGCCGGCTTATCGTCACGGATAACGGCGCAAGCTGGGATGTCGAAAAAACCGTCCGTGCCGAGTTCCCCGATGCGGAAATCATCCGCAATCCGAAGCCGCGAGGATTCGGACAGAACCACAATCAAGCCGCTCTGAACCGGCAGGACGATTATGTCTTGATTCTAAACGATGATATTGAGATTGAAAAAAGCGCGATTTCTAATCTGATTCAGTTCGCCGATCAGACTCCAAACGGCGCCCTCTTCGGGCCTTTGCTTTGTTCAGGCGCGTGGGACGGAAAACTCATGCCGGCCGGCGGGCCCTGCGCGGATTTCCTGCCCAAACCGATTCTCGGCGCGGGTTCGCTTTTGCTGCGGTTTGTTCTGGGCCCCCGGGCCGTCCATTTCTTTTTCGAAAGAAGGTACGCTTACGTCCGGAAAAAAAACGAGAAACGGGGTTATATCAGCGGGGCGTGCTGCCTTGTCCGAAGGAGTTTTATTCAAAAGCACGGCTTATACGACGAAAGGTTTTATATGTATTATGAGGATATTGATCTGGGGCGCCGCGCGAGGGAGAACGGTTATGAATGCTGGCAGGCAGGCGAGGCAAGGATACTGCACTTGGGCGCGGGCAGTTTCAGCGAAAAGACGGCTTTTTGGTTTGCGGCCAGCTCCTTAGAATTTGCGAGAAAATATCACGGAAAATTCGTTTATCTGGCAGCCGCTTTCCTCATTTTGATTTTCAAAATCCTTTTTCATCTCAAAGGTAAAATCCGTGGCGCAATTTCCCAAAAACATTCGTAAGATTCTAGTGTACCGGCTCGGCGGGCTGGGGGATTATATTTTAGCCCTCTCTTTTTTCGAGAAATTGAGGCGGCTTTATCCCGGCGCTGAAATCTCCGCGCTCGCAGCTCCGGCGGCAAAAGAACTTTTGGTTTCTGCGCAGGCCGTGGACCGTCTGATCCTCACCCGCAGCCTTCATATCCCGGGCCTATCCGGCCTGCTTTCCGGATCTTCTTTGAGCGATCTGATCCGGATTCGCGCGAAGATCGATCCGCCCTACGATCTCTTTATTGACCTCACCAGCAAATATTCCCCCACCGGATGGATGAAACCTTTGTTATTCCATTTCTTATGCCGGCCCCGATTCAGCGTCGGATTAAACTGCCATTCAAAAGGCTGGTTTTTGAATGCCTCCATTCCCGAAATCAGGAACGCCCGGGAACACCTTATCCTTCGTTACGGAAAAATTATAAAATTTTTGGGCGGGGACGGAGAATTTCAAATGGGCCGGATTTCCGTGCCGGCGGAATTCCTTCTGAAGGCAGAAACTTTTTTCCGGAAGGCTCTCGGATCCGAAAAAGGCGGCCTGAAGATAGGCCTTCATCCCGGAGCCAACGCGGGGGATTTCCAGGCAAGGGCCTGGCCGCTGGAACACTTCGGCTCCCTTATCGAGAAAATTGCCGCAAGCCAAAACGCGCAATTTTTTATTTCCGCTTCGCACGACGAAGAGGGCCTTTTTCAAAGCTTAAAGGCGCGCGCCTCCCGCCCCATTCAGCGCCTTCCTGCCTGCCGGAGCGTTCTCGAACTGTCCGCTTACTTTACAAAGCTCGACTTCTTTATTTCAAACGATACCGGCCCGATGCATTTGGCCGTCTGCCTCGGCAGGCCTACGCTGGGGATATTCGGATACAGCGACTACGCGGCCTACGGGAGTTACCCGCCGGAAATCCCCTTCTTAGGAGTGACGCTCGAAAAAACCAGCGTCAAAAAATCCAGGCAGGACCCGCGGAGGCTGCGGCAAATCACGGTAGATGAGGTTTATTCAAAATTTGTCGAACTGAGAACTCGTCTGGAGAATCAGATCGATCCGGCGCGATAATTTTCGAACTTTTCTTTCAGATTCCAAGTTCTCCCTTTTATCTTTTCTAAGATCATACTCGCGGCAGATCATTGAAATCCTGATTTAAAGATAATGCCTGCACCACTGCTCAAAAAAAAGAAGCCCCCAAATCTCAAGCCCCAAATCGCGCCTGCCGCGCTGATGATCTTCCCAAATTTTTTTAACCCCGGCCGGATCGAGAAATTCGTAACAGCGTGACTTGGGATCGAGCAAAAGTTCGCTTGCTTTTTGGCGCCAATCCTTCCGGAGCCACGCGTTCAGAGGAAGCGAAAAACCGTGTTTGGGCTTATTTAAAATTTCCCGTGGAAGTTTTTCTCTCATGGCACGGCGCAAAATATATTTTGTCGTCGCCCCGCGCAGTTTGTAATGACCGGGCAGGGAAAAAACGAACTCGACCAGGACGGGATCAAGAAAAGGCGCCCTGACTTCGAGGGAATGGGCCATACTCATTCGATCCACCTTGGTCAGGAGGTCATCGGGTAAATAGTAAGCTACGTCCATCTCAAGCAATCGGCGGATCCGGCTTGCAGAACGGCTCGCGGCAAAACGGCGGCGGAAGTCTCGAAACGGCGACGAAAAATCCAAAGATTCGCTGAATTCTTTTCTTAAAAATCCCCGGATTTCTCCGCTCAGCGCGCCGGTCATTTTATAAAAATACAGATCGTCCAGATCCTTTCCGATCCCGCCCCAAAAACGCGCCAGCCTCCCGGTCCCGCCCGCCGCTTTCCCGCTTCGAGCTTCGGATGGGGAAATTTTCGAATCCCTCAACCCGATTTGCCTTAAGGCGGACGTAAAAAAATAAGTCAGAAGCGTGGAATAATGCCACGGGTATCCGGAAATCGTATCGTCGCTGCCTTCGCCGGACAATGAAACAGTCACCTTGGACCGGGCGAGTTTGCTGACAAAATAAGCAGGGATCGCCGAAGCGTCGCCGAAGGGCTCGTCAAAAAAATCGACGATCTCGGGCAAGATCCAAGCCTCTTGAGGATCCAGGACAAGTTCGTGATGCTCTGTCTGAAGCTGCCTCGCCATCAACTTTGCGTCACGAAGCTCGTTATAGTCGGATTCCCGAAATCCGACGCTGAAAGTATGAAGCGGCCGGCTCGTGACCGAACGGGCCGTGTAAGCAAGCGCGCTGGAATCCACTCCTCCGCTTAAAAAAAGCCCCCACGGGACGTCGCTTCGCAAGTGAAGCCGCACCGATTCCTGCAGGAGGCTCCCGTATTTTTCCTGCGCCTCTTTAAAGGGAATCTTTTTTTCCGGGATCTCGGACAAATTCCAATAAGGCCTTAAAGTCAGCTCCTCTTTTTGATAAACGGCGTAGTGCGCCGGAAGGAGTTTTTTAATGGAACGGAAGACCGTCTGAGGGCCCGGAATATACAGAAAGTTAAAGTAATCCAGCACGGCTTGGGAATGGACTTCCTTTGAAATTTCGGGGACGGCCAGAAGGCCCTTGATCTCCGAAGCAAAATAAAATTTTTGATTCAAAAGGCAATAAAAAAGCGGCTTGATCCCAAACCGGTCCCGGGCCGCGAAAAGTTTTTTTTCTTTTTCACTCCAGATCGCGAACGCGAACATGCCGCACAGGTCTTCGAGCATTTTCTCGCCCTTTTCTTCATAAAGATGGACGAGCACCTCCGTATCGGATTTGGTTTTGAACCGGTGCCCCCGCTTGATAAGCCCTTCACGGAGCTCTCTATAATTGTAGATTTCTCCGTTTAAAACAGTCCAGACCGTTTCGTCTTCATTGCTCATCGGCTGGTCGCCCGTTGCAAGGTCAATGATCTTAAGCCTTCGGACCCCTAAGCTGACCTCCTTTGTGACAAAATATCCGTCTGAATCAGGCCCGCGATGGACGAGCTTTTGGCTCATCTTTCTGACGAGCTCATGATCCCCTAAACCGCCGATCCCTGCGATGCCGCACATAAAATTCCTCTCACTCCGTCAAAGGTTTTCTGCATTCCACAACAAAATGAAGGCCCAGCAGCGGGCCGAGAAAAGGCGCGTACGATTCGAGGAAACCGCCTGACTTTAAGAAAAAATGTGAAAGCCAGGACGGAAAAAGCGGGAAAAAAGATTCGTGAGGAAGAAAAATATTCCGCTCCAGGCGAAGGATCTCAAACCCCGATTTCCGCAGGATCTGTTGAAGGCGCCTCTCCGAAAGCGGACGGTCATAAACGTGGAGCCGGTTCATTCCTTGAACCGAACGGCCTTGCAGAATCCGCCGCAGGACGCGCGGGAGAAAAAATACGGCCTTCCAGAATTCCGTCGGGACGAAGGAAGGAGTCGTCAGGCAAAATATCCCTCCCGGTTTTAAGACGCGGAAAACTTCGCGCGCTCCAAGATCAGGCCGGAGGATGTGCTCCATCACCTCGCTTGAAACGACTAAATCGAACTGGTTCTCCTCAAGCGGAAGATGCTCCGCGCCGGCGAGCACGGGAAGGCCCGTCTGATTTTTATTTTTTGGGATACGGGCGCGGAATTTCAGCAACTGTTCAGCGGAAACTTCCAGGCCGGCTAAAACTTTGGCGGGAATTTTTAGGGCTTCATCAATTTGATAAAGAAAGTAGCCGCTCCCGCATCCGACTTCCAAAATTTTTTCAAAAGTTTTTCCCTGAAGCCATTCGAGCACTCTGCCTTTTAAACGTTTGTGGCGGTAGGCCTCGACCTCCCGGGGTATCCCGTCTTTAGCCGCCCACGCAAAGTTGTCTTCGTAATCCCCCATTTCGCGGTAGGCCTTCTCAATTTCTTCGATATCCCAGCCTTTCGGTTTTGAATCTTCCAAAGCCAGGAGTCTAAAGTCAGAAAATCCGTAAGGGGTTAGCGCAAAGGATATTTGACATAGGCGGCATCTCAAGCTTCGCGGGTCTTTTTCATAGGAGAAAGGTTTTTTGCAGCCGGGGCAGGCGAAAATTAAACCCTTCATTTGAATTTCTTCCTGGGCGCGCTTCATCGTTTGCTTTTACGGCCGGGCCAGTTCGATGGGTTTAAAAAATCAATAAGCCAATACGCTTCCTTTTGTTTTGCAGACCAGGCGAGGGCCAGGTAAATAAAGAAACCCGCTGAAAAAAGCGACGCCGTATAAAAAATCGCGCCCCGGAAACCCTGAGCGCGTAAAAAATAAAAAACATCGGACTGCTTAAGAAAAAAAACGACCGCCAGAGGAAACAGGCTGATGAGGAAGGTCTTCATGAGATACCGGCAAACCTTGAAGATTTTCAATTCCGGATAAAACCGGCCCAAAAGAATGAGCAAACCGACGAAGCAAATCATAGAAACGATCGAGGCAGACAGGCCAAGACCTTTCATTCCCAACCGTTCGAAGAAGAACGGATTGGCGGCTATTCCAAGAAGCGTGCTCCCGGCAATGACTTTCACGTAGGCCCAGGCCTTTTGCTGGGAATAGAAAAAACGCCCGCTGATTTCATTCACGGATTGCGCAAAAAGGCCGAAGAGGAGAAGTCTCAAAAGACCGGCGGTTAGACCGGCGTCCGATGCCGAAAAGCGCCCGCGTTCATAAACTATCGACACCAGCTCCGGGCTTAAAATAATCAAAAAACCAGAAACCGGGACGGCTGTAAAAAAAATAAACCGAATCGTGCGAGCCAGAAGGCCGGCGCTTTTTTCCGTTTCCACTTTTGCGGCGTGTTCGGAAAACTTGGGATAAAGCACGGTCTGCAAGGAACTAAAAATGAAAACATTCGGGATTCCGTAAAGAATCACGGCGTAATTCAAGCAGCTGATCCCGCCTTCCCCGGTCCGGGAAGCAAAAAATTTCTGCTGGAAACTCAGTAAGGCGTTCAGGATCACAACCCAAACGATCGGGTACATTAAGGAAAAAAGTTTTGCGAGCTGATTCCAAACAAAACAGACGCGGAAGGCAAAGCTTTCCTCCTTGAGGCAAAGGATAACCGCCGCGAGCATCTGCGCGAAAGCTCCCAAGAGCGTTCCGTAGATTAAGCGGTCCTGCCCCAAAAAGGGCTCCGTCCAAAGGCAAAAGCCTATGAGCGTCAAAGGGTAACAAAATCCGGCAAGGGCCAAAGAGAAATACTGCTTCCTGGCCAAAAAGATTCCGGAAAAAAAATGAGAAAAGGCAAAAAGAAGGATCATCGGAGAAAGCATTTTTGCCATCCGAACGGCGCTTTTCAAGGTTGAATCGTCAAATCCGGGCGCAAGCCGGCGGACCATTTGGGGGGCCCAAAAAGCGTACACGCAGGCTGCCGCTCCTGCCGCCAAGAGCAGAAAAAAGAAAACCTGGGAATAAAAATTCCTCTGCGCGCCGATTCCCTCACGCTCCCTTATTTCCAGGCTGAGGGGAACCATTGCGAAAATAAGGCAGCCGCCTATCATAAAATCGCCGAGGACTTGAGGGATACTGAGCGCCAGGACATAGGCATCGGTCCAGCGGCTTGCGCCGAATTGGTGCGCGACAACCGTTTGGGTGAGAATCCCAAGCAGGCTTCTTAGAAAGCTCAAAATGGAAAAAAGAAAAACCGTATAGGCGGTGTTCATTTTTTTAAGACAGCTTTCGTTAAACAGGATTCGCCGGCTCTTTTTTTTCCTCTTCGGTTTTGAGAAGGCGGTAGACGGCGGCTAAAATCCCCATCAAAAACCAAAACGGAACCATCGTACGGATCGTGTAAAAATTGGTCACCGTAAGGCCGTGCACCAAGAGGCCGATAAAACCGCTGTAGATTCCCAGCGCCGCACTCGAGATCCAGACGTTCATGTCTCTTGTGAGATAACACATGGCATCAATAAACCGATAAAGCTTGTAGAGCAAAAATAAAAATGCGCCCAGGCCGATCAGCCCGAGACTGACAAGATCGAGAACGTACTGGTTGTCGACGTAGGCCAGATCCACGCTTCCGAGCCCCGCTCCAAAAAGAGGGTGCCGCACGACAAGGGGCAATGTGATAATCAGCGCGTTCAGCCGCTGCCCCCACGAGGGATCCACCCCGCTTTGGCGGACCAGGCGGGCGAAATTTTCCGGGGTCAGGATCGACAAATAGTGCCGCACCTGCTCCGCATCAAGATGGCGCGTGGGAACAGCCGCCTTTAAGGATTCAAATTCCTTTTGAACGTTCTGAGGGAGAAGAAAATAAAGAAAGGCGACGAGAAGCAAGGAAGGAAAAATCCATTGGTATTTTTTTAGGGTTACAAAAAAAGCCACCGCCATAAAGATGAAGGCGATATAGCCGCCGCGGGAACGGGTAAAAATAAAATTAATAAGAGCCGCGATGAGATAAAGGCCCATCCCGAGCCGCATTTTACCCGTCGGAGCTTTGAGAAAAAAACTCAGCGAAAAAGGAATCAGAAGCAGGTAGAAACTGGCCAAGGGATTGGCTCCCACTTCCGTGAAGGTCGAATACACAAGCCCGCGGCCGTGCGTGGCGGCAATCTGGCCCAGTCCGATCATCATGACGACAAAACTGACCATCAGGAAGACTTTCAGAAAAAGCAGGACATCCTTTTCATCGGAAAGGATCCGGTAAGTCATGAAAAAGACCAGAAAATATTCAAGCCTTTTAAAGAAAAATAATCCGCCCCGGGTCAGCGTGGTGGTTTCTTGGGCGATTCCGATCACGGTTGCCAAGGCCGCAACGCCGATGAAAACGAAAATGGCGGCGCTGAAAGGAAGCCTGGGCACCTTGGATTCAATGCCGAATATCTTCCTGACCGTCGACTGGGCCCACCACCCGGCAAAAAGCATCAGGATGATAATATCCTCATAACGAAGCACAAGCTTTCTGCCGAGATAATAGGCGCTTGTTTCCCCTGCCGCGCCCAGCGGCAAGCCCGGAAGCAGCAGCGCGGAAATAATCGCGACCAAAAGCCCGATGTCCGGCCGGAAAAAAGAAAGAAGGATAAAGACTCCTCCGCAAATCACGGCGAGGGAATAGTGCGAGTTGGAATTCGCGATCCATTGCCCGGTCCACAAAACGGCGGCGGTGAGGAGAAAAAAAGTAAGAATCGTTTTCAGGTTCATCAAGGATTCCCTGATCGAATGCCCCTAGCTTAAGCGCGACGGCCCAATCCGTCCTTTACTTATCGGGTCATGCGGAGGATTGGTTTAAGATGGGGTTTAAGGAAAACAGCAAATAAGGCTACGGTGAAACAGCCAAAGAAAGCGCGGGAAGATAAAGGCCTTTGCGCTCGCGTTTCCACCAGGCTCGGGAGGAACGGCGCGCGGCGGGATCGGTAAAGCGGTAATCATAAACGACGGCGCGGATATATTTCGGCGTTCGCGCCGGAAACGGATGGGTTCGAAGAAGCCGCAGCACCTTCGGCTCTCCCTCAAGAAGCCGGACGCAAAAAGAAATAAACCAGGGATTTTGCGGATACGTTCCCAGCGCGGCGAACCACATTTGCCAGTCGAGCCGAGGCTGATGCGGCTGGACGAAAACCGGCTTTCGAAAGGGATCCCCCGGTTTGTATTTAAATTCGTAGGGCTCCCAATTTTTGCCGTCAAGCGAGGCTTCAAGGATTATTTCCGGCCGCGAAGTCGTCATCACGGCAAAAAGGCCGTAGCGGTTTATCGAGCGGAAGGGCCGCGCCAGATCCACGCAGTTTTCGATAAACTTTGGGAAGCGCAAGCCGGGATTCAGGGTCTGAAAAAATACCGCGCCGGAAATAAAATAAATGAGCGCGGCAACGGCGAGGGTTATTCCGTGGGGCCGGCCGCCGGTTTTTACTTCCTCCATTTTTCGTCCGGATAAAACCGCGCGGAATCCGAAAAAGCGGCCGAAACTTTTCCAAACGGAATCATCCAAAAGCAGCAGGCACAGCCCGATCGTCAGAAGATTAAAAAAACAATAATTGCCGGTGGCAAGAATCAAAATCTGGAATAGGATGAGAAAAAAACAGCCGGTGAAGCGCAGGCGGCGCGGGGCGAAAATCAGGAACGGGATAAGGATCTCCATTCCAAACATTGCGCCTGCAGAAATTTTATGAAATCCGGCCGGAAGCTGGCGCATAAACCAGCTTGTCCAGACCGGCAGGGGCTGGGTTTCATAATGAAAGCTCAAAGCCGTCAAATTCCGCCACGCCGGATCGCCGCCGGCCAGCTTGACGAATCCTGAGGAAAACATGAGCCGGAAAAGCAACCACTTGAATAATCCGTGAATCACACCGGAAGGCCGGACGCCTGGATTTCCGGCGGTCCATTTGAATGGGGCGAAAAAGATCGCAAGAAATCCTGTCTCAAGCAGCAGATTGTCCCACTGAAAACTCAGGAAATCCTGCCCGGCAGCCGCCAGGGAAAGATAAAAAAGCCAAAGGAAAAAAAGCGCGAAAACCGGGATCAGCTCCAAGATAAGCAGGAAAGAAAATCCCATTCCAGCCCAGCAAAGGAACCTTAAGAATCCGTCGCCGGGATGGATCCAGACAAGAGAAGGAAAAAATCTTATTCCGCTCAAGCCCGCTTTCCGGTAGACCGCCTCAAAATATTCTTTGACCGGCAGGATTCCCCTGCTTCCGATAAGGCCGTCGATCTGCGCCGCCAAAGACGCGAAGGCGATCAAATAAATGACGCCCAGCCAAATCAAAAAAATCCGGCGGGTCAAAAAATAAGTCGAAGGCTCCAGGTGATTCCCCCAAAAAAACTCCGTGATCTTCGAAAAGAGAACCCTGCGGCCTGCGACAAATTTATAAAATCCCTCGGAGGCCGCGCGGAAAAACGGCAACTGCCGGTAAAGCCAAAACATCCAGGCTTTTTGAGGATGATAAGCGAGCGTGCGGAAAACGGCTTCGGCGCCGGACGACACCGATCCTCCGGGTTCGATCAATTGAACGGCGGCTTGAAATTGGGCGGGGGAAATTCCGGGAAAACGCTCCGCCGCTTCTTGGTAGGGAAGATAATCAACGGCCTCGCCCGTGAAAATTTTCCAGCGGGCCGCCCAGCGCCGGCAAAAATTGCAATCGCCGTCATAAATGAGCAAAGGTTTCATGAAGCTTATCTCGGCCTCACTCAGGATGAGTCCCTCAGGGAATGGGAAAAACTCCCCGAGGGCTCATTTTCTTTTAAATTGTTTTTCCAATTCCAAAAAGCTGCACTTTAAAAAAGCCGGCCGCCCGTGAGGGCACGAGAAGGGATTTTCACACAACGCCAAACGCTCCAGAAGGCTCCGGAGATGAAGGGAAGAAAGCGGCTGAAAGGCCTTGACGGATTTTCTCTTGCACGCGATAAGCGCGGCGATTTCCTCTTTCTGATTTTCCAAATCCGTTTTTAATTTCCCCTCTTCTTTTTCCTCTAAAAAAGATTTCAACAATACGGCGGGAGTTTCCTGGTCAAGAATCGAAGGAACGGCCCGGATGAGAAAAGATTTTTCGCCGAATTCCTCGATCTCAAAACCGATCTTGGCCAGCGTCGGCATTGATTGCCGCAAAATTTCTTGATGCTTGGGCGGCAGCTCGACGATTTCGTCCATCAGCAATTTTTGCCGCGGCGGATTTTCGGACTCAAAATTCTTGAGCAGCGCCTCGAACATCACGCGCTCGTGCGCCGCGTGCTGATCCAGGATCAGAAGCCCTTCCTCCGTCTCGGCGAGAATGAAGGTATGGTGAATCTGGCCGAGGATTTTTGTAATATGCAGTTTGTCTTTTAAAGAAATGACCTTCTCGACAGCCTCGGGATTTTCGACGAAATAGACCGCCGCAGGTTCCGCAATCGCTTGAAGGTTTTCAGCCGTCCGCCGAGCGCTAAAAGCGAATTCAGCCGCAGCGCTTAAAGCTGCAGGATGGACGTTCGGATTTGTCCCGAAAGACGGCGCGCGGAATGGGGGAGCGAGATCGCTTTCGGCGGCCAGGCGGCCGCTTACCGCGCGCTGAATCAAGGCCTTGATTTCCGCTTCGCTGGAGATTCTGACTTCTAATTTGGTAGGATGCACATTCACGTCGACGCGCTCAAGATCAACTTCCACAAAAAGGATCGCAGCCGGAAACTGGCCGTGCATCAGAAGGCCGTGGTAGCCGGCTTGGAGGCCGTAACTCAAGGCCGTGGATTTGATCCAGCGCCGGTTGACGAAAAAAACCTGCCCCGAGCGGTTCGCGCGCGCCGCCGAAGGCTTGCCGATCAATCCCCAAATGCTCACGCCCTCTTTTTCCGCTTTGATCTCCAAAAGCTGCTTCGCAATCTCTTCGCCCAAAATAGACGCGGCCCTTGCCTTCAGCGTCTCTCCCGCAGGAAGATTCCACACGGTTTTGTCCGAGGATTTAAAATGAAAGCCGGCGTCCAGGCGCGAGAGGGCAAGATTGGACACGACTTCTTCGACATATCCTGTTTCCGTGGAGTCCGCCTTCATGAATTTCCGGCGCGCGGGCGTGTTGAAAAATAAATCCTGCACCTCGATCGTGGTCCCTTTTCTCGACGGGCATTCCTTG